>QKBZ01000371.1 GCA_003245895.1 Beggiatoa sp. | reverse complement strand
TTTTCAATCATCACAATCGCCGCGTCCACCATCGCGCCGATGGCAATCGCAATGCCGCCTAGAGACATAATGTTAGCGTTTACGCCTTGCGCGTTCATGATGATAAACGCCGCCATAATGCCTAGCGGCAAAGTGACGATGGCAACAAAGGCGGAGCGCAGATGAAATAAGAACAGCAGGCAGACTAAGGCGACAACAATAAATTCTTCGATCAATTTATGCGTTAAGTTGTCTACTGCTCGGTTGATAATGGCGGAGCGGTCATAAGTCGGAATGATTTCCACGCCGTCGGGTAAGCCTTGTTTTAAATCGTCTAACTTGGCTTGCACGCGCTGAATGGTGTTTAAGGCATTTTCGCCGTAACGCATCACCACAATGCCGCCAGTTATTTCGCCTTCACCGTCTAAGTCAGCGACCACACGGCGCATTTCAGGGCCAATTTGCACGGTGGCAACATCGCGCACAAAAATCGGCGTACCGCGTTCGGTGACACCGACCGGAATAGTCTCAATATCTTGAATATTCAACAAATAACCACGCGAGCGGATCATATATTCCGCTTCTGCCATTTCTAGCACGGAGCCGCCGACTTCTTGGTTTGCGTTCTGAATCGCACTTGAAACCCGTTGCAGCGGAATGCCATACGCCCGCAGTTTGTCAGGGTCAACCACGACTTGATATTGCTTTACCATACCGCCGACGGTCGCTACTTCTGACACACCTTCAACGGTTTGCAATTCAAATTTGATAAACCAATCTTGCAGGCTGCGCAGTTGGGCAAGGTCGTGTTGTCCGGTTCGGTCAACTAAGGCGTAACTGTAAACCCAGCCGACACCGGTCGCATCAGGCCCTAGCGCAGGTTGTACGCCATCGGGCAAGCTGGCGATGGCTTGGTTTAAATACTCCAGCACACGGGCGCGCGCCCAATAAATGTCCGTGCCATCTTCAAAAATGACATAAACGTAGGAATCGCCGAAGAAGGAATAACCGCGCACGGTTTTCGCCCCCGGTACGGCAAGCATGGTAGTGGTGATCGGGTAAGTGACTTGATCTTCCACCACACGCGGCGATTGTCCGGCGTAACTGGTTTTAATAATAACTTGTACGTCTGATAAATCAGGGATTGCGTCTAGTGGCGCATTTTTCACCGCAAACCAGCCCCAACCGGCAAGAATGGCGGTTGCGATGAGGACGAGTAGGCGGTTTTTGATTGATAAGAGGATGAGGTGTTTTAGCATTTGGGGTGTCTCGTGGTGATTCTTGTAGGATGGGCTGACGAAGGCCAGCCCCTCGTTTACCGCGATGTTCGTCCACCAGTTGGCGCGACTGATGGGCTTCGTGCCTCAGCCCATCCTACGAACTGTTCAATAGTCGGCATGTTCAATATCCCAGTTAAATTAAAGCGGTATCACTTAACACGATGACGGCTCTCTTTTCCGTGTCTGCAACAAACTATATTCCTCAACCGCTTCCCGCGTTGTCACCCACGTTTTATTCATCTTTACCGCAGAAATTTTGCCGCTACGTGCTAAAAAAGCTAAATATTCTGGAGAATATGGACAATACGCCGCTGCTTCCTTGAGACTAATCAAACCTTCTCGGGCAGATAAGTCAGGTTTAGCACTTTGTAGATAAATGATTAGAGAGCGTTCTATTGCCCGACCAATAAAGTTTTCAAAAGGAGTTTCATTTCCCATATTGGCCTCATTTAACACGCGGTAATATTTTCTACGATCAACATGCAGGATAATGGCAGGCGGATAACCGTATGCCATTAAAATCATATTCATCAATAACCGAGACACACGCCCATTACCGTCAATAAACGGATGAATACACACCAAACGGTAGTGCATTTGCGCAGCAAGTAAAGCAACTGGTATCTGATATTTATTAGCTTGATACCATGCTATTAACATCTCCATTTTGTCAGCAATCTTGATAGCTTGCGCAGGGATTAAATGTGCACCTACAATTCTGACGTTATGTCGCCGATAATAACCTGCCTCTTCATCATTAATGCTTTTCAGCACTAAATAATGCAGTTTTTTAATAACCTCTTCACTTATCTCGACCTTCTTTTGAATCATCTGCTCAATATAGACAATACCTTCACGATGATTAATGGCCTCTAAATGTTCATTAACCGATTTACCGCCAATAGTGATGCCGTGAGTTAATACAATCTCCGTTTCATGCAGCGTTAAGGTATTGCCTTCAATCGCATTTGAGTTATAAGTCCACTCTAGTGCAAATTGCTCGCGTAATTTCTGTACGATGGCAGGATTTAATGGACGGTATTTATCCAATTCCCTTTTTTTGCTTTCAATGCTTACCAGTAACTTCTGATCCATATTCAATACCACCGACTGTCATTGCCCACTCTGAAACCGCAAAAAACTCGCTTGTAAATTCGATTCCGAATCAATCAAAAACTGCCCCGAAATCACTACCTCATCACCGGCTTTTAAACCGGATAACACCTCAACCTCATCATTCTGCTGCATACCCGTGCGCACTTCCACCGGCTGAAATTGTCCATTGCCTAACGCCAACACCACTGCTTGCCGTTGTCCAGTCACAATCAACGCCTGACGCGGCAGTTTTAACACCTCATGTTGCTGACCACCGTCAATACTCACCCGCGCAAACATATTGGGTTTTAACTCACGCTCAGGATTGGCAAAGCGTAAGCGCACTTTTAAAGTACGGGTTACGGGGTCTAACTCAGGGTAAATATAATCGACTTTACCCTTCCACGTTTTTTCCGGTCGCGCAGGCACGCGCATCACCGCAGGCAAACCGACTTTTACCCATTCCAATTGCTGTTCAAATACATCCACCATCACCCACACTTGTGACAAATCGGCAATCGTGTACAACTCCTGTGCAGGAGTAACATACATGCCCTCGCGCACACCGATAGCAGACACCACGCCGCTTTGTGGGGCTAAAATCGGATAATCATTTTGTGATTGCCCTTTTTTTTCGATGTTTTTAATAAAGTATTCTGGCAGATCGTATAAGCGCAAGCGATTCGCCGCACCTTCCCTGATTCGTACATTATTGACCCCGCTTAAACTGGTGCGAATCGAGACTAAAAAATCTTCTTGCGCACCTAATACCGCAGGTGAATACATCGATAACAATGCTTCACCCCGTTTCACGGTATCCCCCTCCGCCCGCACTGATAACTTCTCAACCCAACCTTCTGCCCGTGCATGCACATGCGCTAAGCGATCTTCGTCATAAGTCACTGTGCCGACAGTTTCAATTTGTTTGCTTAAAGAGCCGCGTTTGAGTACAGCAGTGCGCACGCCCATGCTTTGCTGAATCGCAGGGCTAATGCTGATAACGGGCAAATCATCGCTTTCGTTTGTCGCTTGTTTTTGACTAGGTGCAGTTTGTGGTGCAGGCTTTTGCAACACTAAATCCATACCACAAATCGGACAGGTACCAGGTTCATTACTGACGATTTGCGGATGCATGGGACAGACATAAGTCGGGTCTAAATGTTTTTCTGCGTGTTCTAACGCAGTTTCTTGACTGGCTTTTTCTAAAGACTCACTAGGTTTCGGCGCAGCACTCGCTGATGGCGCGGGCTTTTTCTCCACTAAGTTCATACCACAAATCGGACAAGTGCCAAGTTCATCGCTGACGATTTGCGGGTGCATCGGGCAAACATAGGTCGGGTCTAAGTGCTTTTCTGCGTGCTCTAACGCAGTTTCTTGACTAGCCTTTTCTAAAGATTCGCTAGGCTGTGGCGCGGGCTTTTTCTCCACTAAGTTCATGCCACAAACTGGACACGTACCAGGTTCGTCGCTAACAATTTGCGGGTGCATTGGACAAACATAAGTCGGGTCTAAATGCTTTTCTGCATGTTCTAAGGCAGTATCTTGGCTGGCTTCGGCGAGACTTTCGCTAAAGTCAGGTGCTTGATCACAACCGCTAAAACTGAATAAAAATAACGTGGTTAAGGCAACTACACTGATCACAGAACGTGACATGGCGTTCAATCCTCAATTTAAAACCAATATGAAGAGCCATGCAGAGATGCACAGCACTATTTTTTTCAACAGGAATTAAACGAGGCTTAATCGTGGGGGACGTTGTGGCTGTTGCGGAATATGAGACACAAACCGGCTGATTACGATAGCAGACGGTTGTTCAGTTGATAAACGTGGTAAAGCAATGCGGAATAATAGCGGCGTAAAAGCACGGCATAAATGGCATAAGGTGCAGCTATCACAGCTTTGTTTAGGGGATTTCTGTGTGTCAGCGTGGGCGGCTGACTCATGACAAGGCATATAAGTGCGCGTATCCGACAAGGGCATTGATGCGTTTAACATTTGCAACGGCATCAAGGCAGCCGCAAAACTTTGCAGCGGCAGCACGAGCAGCAGCAACAAAATTAATCGGCGATAAGTGAAGGAATGCGCTTTCATCTTTTGGATTATAGGTTTTGTGCAGTGCAAGGTCAAAAAATTCAGCACTTTTTAAGCATTATGCTGCCGCTTAGCCATTCGGTTTTGCCCTCTAAGACCTTAACTTCATACAACGAACAACAGATTTTCAACCTAACAATAGCCTTAGGTCAGGCCATATCGACAAGCGTCAATGTGCGCTAAGATATGTCCGATAAATTAATTCTTGGCTTTAACAAAGCCAATAGTTAAACCCCTATCGCCCTCACGGCAACTATACAAACAACTTAACAACACTGAATTGATCGATTAAAACGCCAAGGAGCGAACGATGAGCAATGAATTGCGCGACAGCGCTTTGCAATATCACAGTTTTCCACGTGCGGGTAAATTAGCCATTATCCCCACCAAACCACTGGCTACACAACGCGACTTAGCACTCGCCTACTCTCCCGGCGTGGCCTATGCCTGCGAAGAAATCGCCCGCGATCCCTTAACTGCTGCCAACTATACTGCACGTGGCAACCTCGTGGGAATTGTGACTAACGGTACAGCCGTACTCGGTTTAGGTGCCATCGGTGGTTTAGCAGCTAAACCCGTGATGGAAGGTAAAGCGGTTTTATTTAAAAAATTCGCCGGTATCGATGCCTTTGACATCGAAATTAATGAAACAGAAGTAACTAATTTAATTGATACCATCGGGCGTTTAGAGCCTACCTTTGGTGGTATCAATTTAGAAGACATCAAAGCCCCAGAATGTTTTGAAGTTGAGCGCGTCTTGCGTTCACGTATGAATATCCCCGTGTTCCATGATGATCAACATGGCACTGCTATCGTGGTGGCGGCGGCAGTGGTCAACGGTTTGCGGGTAGTAAAAAAAGATATTTCTAATGTGCGCTTAGTTGCTTCTGGTGCAGGCTCTGCGGCCTTAGCTTGCTTAAATATGTTAGTGACGCTGGGCATGCCGATTGAAAATATCACGGTAACGGATATTGCGGGCGTGGTCTATCAAGGTCGCGAAGAGTTAATGGATGATTATAAAGCCCGTTATGCACAAGATACCGACGCGCGGACTTTAGACGAAGTGATCACAGGGGCTGATATTTTCCTCGGTTTATCTGCGGGTGGTGTGTTAAAGCCCGATATGGTTAAGCGCATGAATTACAGCCCGTTAGTTTTTGCGCTGGCGAATCCAACCCCAGAAATTTTGCCCGAACAAGTTAAAGAAGTGCGCCCCGATGCAGTGATTGCCACTGGACGTTCAGATTATCCAAACCAAGTGAATAATGTATTGTGCTTCCCGTTCTTATTCCGTGGCGCGTTAGATGTGGGTGCAACGGAAATTAACGAAGCCATGAAAGTGGCGTGTGTACATGCAATTGCTGAATTGGCAACGGCTGAAACGTCGGACGTGGTGCGCTCAGCCTATGAAGATCAGTCCTTAGAATTTGGCCCAGAATACTTAATTCCTAAGCCATTTGACCCGCGTTTAATTTCTATTATCGCGCCTGCGGTGGCAAAAGCGGCAATGGAAAGCGGTGTGGCGACGCGCCCAATTGAAAATTTCGATGCTTATGTCGATAAGTTAAATCAATTCGTGTTCCGTTCTGGCTTGATGATGAAGCCAGTGTTTGAAAGTGCGCGTAAACGTCCAATGCGCATTGTGTTTGCCGAAGGTGAGGAAGAGCGCGTCTTACAAACAGTGCAACAATTGGTCGCTGAAGGCTTGGCGAAACCGATTGTGTTAGGACGACCTGAAGTAGTAGAACGTCGCTTAAAAACCTTGGGGTTAAAAATTCAACCGGATGTCGATTTTGAATTAGTCAATATCTTGCAAGATAAGCGTTATACCAATTACTGGCAGGCTTATCACAAATTGACTGAGCGCCACGGCGTATCCCCTATGGAAGCCCGCACATTAGTGCGCACGGATACCACTGCAATTGCCTCGCTAATGGTGCATTTAGGCGATGCGGATGCCATGATTTGCGGCACGATTGGGCGTTATCACCAACATTTAGAACAAGTGATGAACGTGATCGGCAAGGCTGAGGGATTCCATAAAGTGTACTCGCTCAGTGCTTTATTATTGCCCGCAGGCACCTTATTTATCTGTGATACTCAAGTTTGTATCGAGCCAACCGCAGAAGAATTGGCGGAAATGACTATTTTATGCGCGGAAGAAATTCGCCAATTTGGTATCACGCCTAAAGTCGCCTTTTTATCACATTCTAATTTCGGTACTCGCCCTTCTGCCGGTGTCAGCCGTATTCAGCAAGCCTTACATTTGTTGGAAAATTTAGCCCCTGATTTAGAAGTCGAAGGCGAGATGCACGCTGATGCAGCCTTGTCTGAGACCATCCGTTCACGCCGTTTCCCAAATTCGCGTTTAAAAGGGCGGGCAAATTTATTAGTGATGCCTAATTTAGATGCTGCTAATATTGCCTTTAACTTGTTGAAAGTGGCAGTAGACAATGCGGTGGCGATTGGGCCAATTTTAGTGGGGGCAAATCGTTCGGTGCATGTGGTCACACCTTCGATTACCGTGCGCGGCTTATTGAATATGAGTGCGATTGCGGCGGCTAAAGCACAACGAGAAGTCATGGTAGAATCTGTGGAAGAGACTGAAGAGGTTGTCGAAACCGTATCTGAGTAAAACACCTACACATTTACGCCCTGACTGATCTCGACAAAGCCCAACATATTCTGTTGGGCTTTGTTGTATTCACTGCTAACACAGATTAGCGTAACATCACAAACTTTTACCTTAATGGTCTTTCCTCGTTCCCAAATGTCATTTCACTACCATTAAGTTAAGGCCGTTGTAGGGTGTGCGCCGCCTTCTTTTGCGGTGCGAACGCGGAAATGTCTGCATGATGTCAGAACTTCTCCGCGTGCATGTCTTTCTCGTTCCCACGCGCCTTGTGGCTGTAAAAGAACTGGCAAAAACACCTATTTTTCGCTTGTAAGTCATTGATTATTCGTTGTCGAACAGTGCAAAAATGGAGTTCTTTTACAGCCTCGCCTTGCGTGGGAACCCGCAAAGCTGATGAATTCGTGACGCAGGCGCGTCAAGACTTGCTCCCACGCAAAGCGCGTGGGAGCCAGACAATGAGAAACAATTTTTTAAACATAGAACGCCCACACAACCTAGTTTGCAATAACGTGTTGCTATTTGTACTTCTAAGGATTTTGCCATGACTGCTGTCCGTGACTTGCGGCAAGAACAACCCGAAACTAATCCGACTAAATTAGAATTGCAACGCTTGATGGCTCGCCAGCAAGCAGCTTTTCGTGCTAACCCGAATCCTGATTTACGTCAACGGCAAGACCGACTACGACGTTTGGAAAAAGCCTTAAAACAACATGCACCTGCGTTATGTGATGCAGTCAATCAAGACTTTGGGCGACGTTCTTCATACGAAACCCGTCTATTAGAAATCTTCCCCAGCTTAGACAATATTCGTCATGTCCGCCGCCGCTTACGTGGCTGGATGCGTCCTAAACGCCGCAGCACCTCGCTATGGTTTTGGCCTGCACGTAGCAAGGTCGTGTTTCAACCGCGAGGAGTCGTAGGCATTATTGTGCCGTGGAATTATCCAATTTATCTCGCCATTAGCCCTTTAGTGAGTGCTATTGCAGCAGGTAATCGCGTGTTATTAAGTTGCTCAGAACACACACCAGCGACCGCCGCTGTATTAAAAAGTCTATTGGCTAGCGTATTTAGCGACAGTGAAGTCGCGGTATTAACAGAAGGCGCAGAAACGGCAAAAGTATTAACCACTTTACCACTCGATCATTTATTATTTACGGGTAATACAAAACTAGGGCGCGAGGTAATGCGCACGGCTAGCGAGAATTTAACGTCACTGACTTTAGAATTAGGCGGCAAATGCCCTACTATTCTGGGGCCAGAAGCGGAAATGATCGAAGCCACGCCACGTATTTTTCGTAGCAAATTGATGAACGCAGGGCAAACCTGTGTAGCACCGGATTATGTGTTAGTACCACATGCTCAAATTAGCTCTTTTGTTGAACATGCGAAATTCATCGTGCCGCAACTGTATCCCGATGTGGCGGACAATGCGGATTACACAGCAATCATCAACGCTAAACATTTTAGACGCTTACAAGATTTATTAGCCGATGCCATGAGCAAAGGTGCGGAAATTGTCGATTTGCGCCCGATTGATATGCGTGATAAGCCTCTAGGCAAACACCGCATTCCACCTTTATTGGTCATCAATCCTTCGCCCGATATGCATATTATGCAGCAAGAAATTTTCGGTCCTATTTTGCCGGTGATGGGCTATGAAACACTGGCAGAGGCTATTCATTTTGTGAACACACGTCCACGTCCGTTAGCCCTATATTATTTCGGCCATAACCGTACCCATCAGCAACAAGTGTTAACACAAACTGTCTCCGGTGGTGTGACCTTAAACGATACCGTATTGCATGTGGCACAAAGTGATTTACCCTTCGGTGGCGTGGGCGAAAGCGGCATTGGGCGTTATCATGGACGCGAAGGCTTTGAAACCTTTTCTAATCAACGCAGTATTTTAAAACAAGGGCCTTGGAGCAGTGCTAACTTATTAGCCCCACCCTATGGCAAGTTGGCAAACCTACTGCTTAAATTTATGATCCGATAAGCAGCGTTAAGCATTTATTATGTCAAGTATTATTCTCCCTCGTATTGCTATCACCGTCGGCGAACCCGCAGGTATTGGCCCCGACATCGTGTTGCAATTGGCAACTAAAGCCTTACCCGCACATATCGTCGCTATCGCCGATACCGACTTATTACAACGCCGAGCTGATTTGTTAGGCATCCCTGTCACTATCTCACCTTTGCATGAACCGTTAGGCAGCGAACCACACACAGCCGGACGCTTAGACGTGATCCATGTTCCTTTGCAAGCACCAAGCATTGCCGGTCAACTGAGTCCGGCCAATGCACAATATGTGTTGAACACTTTGCGCATTGCGGGTGAAGGTTGTATTAATCGACATTTTGATGCGGTGGTAACAGCACCTGTGCATAAAGGGGTTATCAATGACGCAGGCATTGCCTTCAGCGGGCACACCGAATTTTTCGCCGACATGACCAACACGCCAGAAGTAGTGATGATGTTAACCACCTCTGGCCTGTCAGTCGCCTTAGTTACTACCCACATTCCACTGAGTAAAGTCAGCACCAGCATTACGCGGGAACGCTTGCGCACTGTAATCAGTATCTTGCATCACGATTTACAAACAAAATTTGGCTTAGAACATCCGCGTATTTTAGTCTGTGGTTTAAATCCGCATGCAGGCGAAGGTGGGCACTTAGGTTATGAAGAAATCGAGGTGATTATGCCGGTGTTAGAAGAATTTCGCCGCGAGCAAGTGACCTTAATTGGCCCTGTCGCTGCGGATACTGCTTTTACGCCTAGCTCTTTAGAAAACATTGATGTCGTGCTGGCAATGTACCATGATCAAGGTTTAGCTCCGCTGAAACAACGAGGGTTTGGTGAAGCGGTGAATATTACCTTAGGCTTACCGATTATTCGCACCTCAGTGGATCATGGCACGGCGTTGCAACTTGCCGCGACGGGTAGAGCCTCCAGTGACAGTTTACATGCAGCGGTACAAGCAGCATTAGAAATCGTTGCCCGAAGACGAGCTTATTAATCATGAACAGAAATGCTTTTCTACTGCCTGTGCTGGGCAGCCTACTGGTGCTCGGCAGTACCGCGTGCACTGCACCTGTGGCTTACAATCCGTGCGAACGACGGGTGCAAAGCGGTGAGTGTTATCAAGAAGCCAGTAATCAACCAGCAGATACTGATTTAATTTTAAGCAGTCAGCAGGCGATTAACGCCTTGTTAGCCAATGCACAACCGACCTTACACCCAGCCAATTTGCTATGGGTAACTAGCGTTGCTGATATTAATGATTTAGAAAACAGCACGCCTTTGGGTCGCTTACTAGGCGAACAGTTAGGGGCAGCCTTAGCACAACGCGGTTATGTGGTGATGGAGCCGAAAACCAATAATGATTTAACCGTGATTCCATATACGGGTGAATTCATTATGTCTCGCCATATGCGGCACGTAGGGCAACAGCAAAATGTCGGAGCAACCTTAGCAGGTACTTATGCGGTGGCGAATAAGCAAGTCTATGTGACTTTAAAACTATTGAGCATGGCACATGGGCGCGTGATGTCTGCTTATGCCTATAGTTTGCCGATGGGTGGGGAAGTGCAGGCATTACTGGCGCGGGATCGGGATAGTTGGTGGTGGTAGCAGGTGAGCTACCAAAGTTTGCTCAGTGCAATTTCAACTTCAGGTAATTGAGATAAGCAAACATGCCCATTAGCATTAGCTAATTGCCGATCATGATATTGATTCTGTGCAGGTTGCCGATAAATTTCCAGTTGTTGCTGGTTAACATCTAACAACCATACTTCAGGAATATCATGACGTGCGTAGAGCGGAAGTTTATAGGCTCTATCGGATGTCACCGTGCTGTCAGCAATTTCAATTAATAACAGTACATCTTCTGCATTAGGATGTGCTGTTTCATAAAAATCCGCGCGTGGCCGCAAAATGCTTAAATCGGGTTGTGGCGCAGAATCGCTACCTAACAAGATAGGATTTTGCACACTAACAATAGCCTTATCTCCCAAAGCTTGCACCAATAGCAAATTTAAACGATTTGTTTTACTACTGTGCAAAGGACCAATGGGTGACATATTAAACAACTCCCCTTCCAGTAATTCAACGTGGTGTTCCGACGTGAGAATACCCGCCGTAATCATCTGCTGATAATCATCTACATTCAATTTATGACGCGATAATTCAGGTGCATTCATCTTGTCTGCTCACTGCTGTTAAGTTAACAATGCTGACTTGTAGGATGGGCTGACGAAGGAAGCCCATCGTTTACCGCAAACCTGAGTTAATGGCTGGCACGATTGAGTTTTCGTAGGATGGATAAGGCGTTAGCCGTCATCCGCCGATATGTCGTATGACGCTGCGCTTATACGACCTACAACCGTTCTCATCGCCAACTGCATAGCTCATAGTACTTTTCTTTCTAGCTTAGCAAAAAACACCATAACAATTTTCTTCAGACGAAAAAAAACCGGAGGAAACCTCCGGCTTTTCTTACACCTAAACATCAGTGAATCACGTCTTATACTTCAACGACATCACTTACGTCAGGTCTATCGACTAATTCAACGATAGCCATAGGTGCGTTATCGCCAGCACGGAAACCGCATTTTAAAATGCGTAAGTATCCACCTGGACGTTCTTTATAACGTGGGCCTAACTCATTGAATAATTTAGTCACAACTTCGCGATCCCGTAAGCGAGCGAACGCTAAACGACGACGTGCAACAGAATCTTCTTTCGCCATTGTGATCAATGGTTCTGCAACGCGGCGTAATTCTTTCGCTTTTGGTAAAGTTGTTTTGATCAATTCATGTCGCATCAGTGAAGCAGCCATGTTTTTAAACATCGCTTTACGACTTGTACTGTTGCGGTTCAGTTGTCTGCCTGAATTACGGTGACGCATAATAACTTACCCTAAAATTTCTGTCCCCAGTCCTTACGCACTGGTTTTTTCTTCATCATAAAGACCGGGCGGTGGCCAATTCTCTAAGCGCATGCCCAGTGACAAGCCCTTGGATGCCAGCACATCTTTGATTTCTGTCAGAGACTTCTTACCGAGGTTAGGTGTTTTTAACAACTCGTTTTCAGTCTTCTGAATCAAATCACCGATATAGTAAATGCTTTCAGCCTTCAGGCAGTTCGCAGAACGCACGGTTAATTCCAGTTCATCCACTGGACGCAACAAGATAGGATCAATGTCGACTTCCGGTTCAGGTTCTTCAGTCGTCACATCACCTTGCAGATCGACAATCACCGACAATTGATTTTGTAAAATAGTCGCCGCTTGGCGAATAGCTGATTCAGGATCAACTGTGCCATTGGTTTCCAATTCAATAATCAACTTATCTAAGTCAGTGCGTTGCTCTACCCGCGCCCGCTCAACTGCATAAGTGACCCGTGATACTGGACTGAATGAGGCATCTAATTTCAATACCCCAATGCCATTATCAGTTTCGTCATCTCGTTGCCGCTGTGTTGCAGGCTGATAACCGCGACCGATCATGATTTTTAAACTCATGTTCAGTTCGCCAGACTTAGTCAGATTGGCAATCACATGCTCAGGGTTCATGATTTCAACATCATGATCCAAGGCAATATCAGATGCGAGTACGGGTCCCGGACCTGTTTTGCTCAAGCGTAACTCAACTTCTGAGCGCCCGTGCATACGAATAGCCAGCCCTTTGAGGTTTAATAAGATGTCGGTGACATCCTCTTGCACCCCTTCAATTGTTGTATATTCGTGCAAAACACCCTCGATGGTTGCTTCAACCACCGCCGAACCGGGCAGCGAGGATAATAATACTCGCCGCAGGGCATTTCCTAATGTGTGTCCAAAACCACGATCCAAAGGTTCCAGTGTGACTTTGGCGACAGTATCATTAACGTGTTTAACATCAACAATACGCGGTTTTAATAGTTCCATTACACCGGATTGCATAATCCCCTCTTGTACAGTGGATTAGGATTACTTCGAGTACAACTCGACAACCAGTTGCTCATTAATGTCGCTAGGCAGTTCCATGCGCTCAGGCGCAGTTTTGAACGTACCTTTCATTTGTTTAACGTCAACTTCTACCCACTCAGGAAAACCATATTCTTCCGCGCTGCTTAATGCGCTTTGAATGCGTAATTGGCTACGGCTTTTTTCCCGAACTGCAACTACGTCACTAGGTTTAACTTGGTAAGAAGGAATGTTAACGCTTTGACCGTTGACGATAATGGCTTTATGGCTGACTAATTGTCTTGCTTCAGCACGAGTGGCTGCGAAGCCCATACGATAAACCACGTTATCGAGACGACATTCTAATAACCGTAACAAATTTTCGCCAGTAGAGCCTTTTTGACTGCTCGCAGCTTTATAGTAATTACGGAATTGTTTTTCTAAAATACCATACAAACGGCGCAGTTTTTGTTTTTCACGTAACTGCAATGCATAGTCAGATAAACGTTGACGTTTGTCACCGTGCTGACCAGGTGTTTTGTCCAGTTTGCACTTGGTGTCTAAACCACGTGTACGGCTTTTTAAGAATAAATCCGTGCCTTCACGACGGCTTAATTTACATTTTGGTCCAAGATATCTTGCCATTTCTTACGTCCACTCCTGACCTTAAACCCGACGCCGCTTAGGCGGACGGCAACCATTATGCGGAATTGGTGTTACGTCAGTAATACTGGTGATTTTAAAACCACTATTATTCAGTGAACGCACGGTTGACTCACGGCCAGGACCAGGTCCTTTAATCCGTACTTCCAGATTCTTAACGCCAAATTCCTTCACGATATTACCTACTCGCTCTGCTGCAACCTGTGCTGCGAAAGGCGTACTTTTACGTGAACCACGGAAACCACTACCACCAGCAGTTGCCCAACCTAAGGTGTTACCTTGGCGGTCAGTAATAGTAATAATCGTGTTATTAAAAGATGCATGTACGTGTACGATGCCATCAGTCACTGACTTTTTGACTTTTTTACGGGTACGTGAAGCTACTTTTGCCATAACTTTTCCTGTATCTCGCTATGCGCGATTATTTACGAATGGCCTTGCGTGGCCCTTTACGGGTACGGGCATTAGTACGGGTACGTTGACCCCGTAACGGCAGACCACGACGGTGACGTAACCCGCGATAACAGCCTAAGTCCATTAAACGTTTAATGTTCATTGAAATTTCACGACGTAAGTCACCTTCTACAATGTAGTTGGCTACTTCGTTACGCAAAGTTTCTAATTGACCTTCATCAAGGTCTTTAATCTTCAGATTCGGTGCAATTCCAGTCGCTTCGCAAATTGCCTTTGCTCGGGTCGGACCAATGCCATAGATCGACGTTAAAGCAATCACAGTATGCTTTTGCACTGGGATATTTATACCTGCAATACGGGCCATAATTTTCTCCCTAACCCAGCCAAATTCAAATTAACCTTGTCGCTGTTTGTGGCGAGCATCTTTACAGATTACGCGCACCACGCCTTTGCGTTTGATGATCTTGCAGTTGCGGCAGATCTTTTTCACAGAAGCTCTGACTTTCATTGATTAAAACTCCACTCATTTCGTCTCTAGCACTAGCCTCTCATGAGGCTAGGCTCTTGCTATCAGCGCAACATGGGATTACGACTGTGCCCTTTTAAATTGGCCTTTTTCATCAGACCTTCGTATTGATGCGACATTAAATGCGCTTGCACTTGGGCCATGAAATCCATAATCACCACGACAATAATTAACAATGAAGTGCCACCAAAATAAAACGGCACGTTCCATTGTAAATTTAAGAACTCAGGTAACAAACAGACAGCAGTAATATAAATCGCCCCTGCCATGGTTAAACGAGACATCACTTTGTCGATGTACTCAGCTGTTTGTCGGCCCGGTCTTACGCCGGGAATAAATGCGCCAGATTTTTTCAAGTTATCTGCTGTTTCTTTCGGATTAAACATCAATGCCGTATAGAAGAAGCAGAAAAAGATAATGGCTACCGCAAATAACATCACATACAAAGGCTGCCCCGGTGACAGCGTTTGAGATAAATCTTGTAACCATGTCATGCCTTCTGCACTACCAAACCAACCGCCTAAAGTGGCTGGGAATAAGATAATACTAGAAGCAAAAATCGGCGGAATCACCCCTGCCATATTTAATTTTAGAGGCAAATGACTGGTTTGACCGGCATATAGTTTGTTGCCCACCTGTCGCTTCGCATAGTTTACCGTAATGCGGCGTTGACCACGTTCAACAAAGACTACGAAGGCAGTGACTAATAAGATAATGGCTAATAATAATAACAGGGTTAAAACGTGTAACTGTCCTGTTCGAGCCAATTCTAATGTACCACCTACCGCAGAAGGTAAACCGGCCACAATCCCTGTGAAAATGATCATGGAAATACCATTACCAATCCCACGTTCGGTGACTTGCTCACCTAACCACATTAAGAACATTGTTCCCGTGACAAGGGTTAATGCCGCAGTAACTCGGAACGCTAAACCTGCATCAATCACCACGTTTTGACTTTCTAATGCAATGGCAACCCCAATTGATTGGAAAGTTGCTAATACCAAAGTAAAGTAACGAGTATATTGTGTGATTTTGCGCCGTCCGGCTTCGCCTTCTTTCTTTAATTGCTCAAGCTTTGGGTGTACTGCTGAAAGCAATTGCATAATAATCGAAGCCGAAATATACGGCATAATACCTAACGCAAACACTGAAAAGCGTTGTAATGCACCACCTGAGAACATGTTAAACATATCTAAGATGGTGCCGCGTTGGGCTTCAAACATTTCATTCAGTGCAACCGGATCAATCCCCGGTACAGGAATAAAAGAGCCAATCCGAAACACTACAATGGCACCTAATAAAAACAGGAGCCGCTGTTTCAGTTCGTCCAGTCTACCTAATCGGGCCAGTTCTGAAGTGTTGATAGCCACTTAGTCCTCGATGCTGCCGCCAGCGGATTCGATTGCGCTTCGTGCTCCAGGTGTTACTGCTAAACCTTTTAATTTAACGGCAACTTCAATTTTACCAGAAGCAATGACTTTCGCTTTTTCGCAGAATTCCGGTACGATACCGGCTGCTTTTAACGCAGCTAAGTCGATTAAGTCTTGTCCAACACGCACTAATTCATGTAAGCGAACTTCTGAGCTATAACGTGCGCTACGAGAATTAAAGCCGACTTTAGGTAAGCGGCGTTGTAAAGGCATCTGACCGCCTTCAAAGCCTACTTTACGGAAGCCACCAGCGCGTGAATGCTGACCTTTATGACCGCGACCACAGGTTTTGCCTAAGCCAGAACCGATACCGCGACCAACGCGCTTACCGGTTTGCTTAGCCCCTGGTGCGGGTTTGAGCGTATTCAAAAACATGCTTACACTTCCTCTACTTTCAGCAGATAGGAGACTTTATTGATCATGCCACGAATTGCAGGGGTATCTTCAACCTCTACAGAGTGGTGCATGCGTCGTAAGCCTAACCCTGCAACACAGGCTTTGTGTTTAGGTAAACGCCCATGTACGCTGCGAATTTGAGTTACTTTCAGTTTTTTACTCATCATCGTTTACTCGTTCGTCAGTGGTTAGCCGCGAATATCTTCAACCGTTTTACCCCGTTTAGCGGCAATCGCATCAGGACTTTGCATTTCGGTCAGTCCTTTGAAGGTTGCACGCACCACGTTCATTGGGTTAGAAGAACCAATAGATTTTGCTAGGATGTCACGCACGCCTAATACATCAAATACAGCACGCATCGCACCCCCAGCAATTACCCCAGTACCTTCTGAAGCAGGTTGCATATAGACTTTCGCAGCACCGTGGCGGGCTGTGACAGGATAGTGCAAGGTCGTCCCATTTAAAGGGATAGACTTCATATTTTTACGCGCACTTTCCATTGCTTTTTGGATAGCGGTAGGCACTTCGCGGGCTTTACCATAGCCAAAGCCAATTTTGCCTTTGCCATCACCTACCACAGTGAGTGCCGTAAAGCTGAAAATACGGCCCCCTTTCACTACTTTAGCCACACGGTTTACGGTGACCAATTTTTCGATCAAGTCGTCGTTTTTGCTACTGCTGCTTGCTTGTACGTCGTAATTAGCCATTTGCCGTTACCTAGAAGCTGAGACCAGATTCACGCGCAGCATCTGCTAACGCTTTAATCCGACCGTGATATTTAAAGCCAGAACGATCAAAAGCTACCTCGGTAACTCCAGCCGCTTTGGCACGTTCAGCAATGGTTTTACCCACCCATGTTGCTGCGCTCACGTTACCACCATAAGTCGCTTCTTCTTTAAACGCTTTGTCTAAGGTAGAGGCACTGGCTAATACTTGTGACCCAGTCGGCGCAATCAGTTGTGCATAAATATGACGTGGGGTCTTATGAACACATAGGCGATACACACCCAGTTCTTTAATCTTGGCACGGGTACGACGGGCACGGCGCAAACGAGTTACTTTCTTGTCCATGCAATTTTCACCTATTATTTCTTCTTGGCTTCTTTCATGACGATGGTTTCATCACTGTAGCGCACACCTTTACCTTTATAAGGCTCAGGTGGACGAATGCTACGGATGTTAGCAGCAACCTGCCCCACCAATTGTTTATCAGCGCCTTTCACTACTAATTCAGTTTGTGAAGGTGCTTCGATGGTAATTCCATCAGGAATCGCAAACTCAACAGGGTGAGAAAACCCTAATGATAAGTTCAAGACTTTGCCTTGAACTTGTGCACGATACCCAACGCCTACCAACGTCAGTTTGCGCTCGAAGCCTTCGCTTAAGCCGTGTACCATGTTGCTCACTAATGCACGTGTTGTTCCTGCAAAAGCATTGGCTTTTTGGCTATCATCAGCCGCTGCAAAGGTTAACACGTTGTCATTCAGTTCAACATTAACAGTAGGATGAATGGCGTGTGCCAAGCTCCCTTTACTACTTTTAACGGTAAGTTGCTGTGCTTGAAGATTCACTTCAACGCCTTTAGGCACGGCAACTGGATTTTTCGCAATTCGTGACATCGCTGATTTCCCGTACCCTTAAGAAACGTAACACAACACTTCGCCACCGTGACCCGCTGCGCGTGCAGCACGATCAGTCATCAACCCTTTAGAGGTTGAGATGATGGCAATACCTAAACCACCTAAAATGCTAGGCAGTTCGTCATTCGCTTTGTAAATCCGTAAACCAGGTCGACTTACCCGTTTTAATTCTGCAATTACTGGGCGACCTTGATAATACTTGAGTACAATAGTCAGCTCTGGTTTTTGCTCACCAGATACTTCAAAATCACTGATATAGCCTTCGTCTTTCAGCAATTGTGCAATCGCTTGCTTACGTTTAGAAGCAGGCATAGTCACCGCTTTTTTTCTAGCCGATTGACCGTTACGAATCCGCGTCAACATATCAGCGATGGGGTCAGACATACTCATCTGTTGTTATCCTCTTACCAACTGGCTTTCACCAAACCGGGAATATTCCCTTTCATCGCTTCTTCACGCAATTTGTTGCGTGATAAACCAAACTTGCGGTAGTAACCGTGTGGACGACCGGTCAGACGGCAGCGATTACGCAACCGGCTACGACTGGCATCACGCGGTTGAGCCTGCAATTGAAATACCGCAGTCTCTTTCTCGTCCGCAGTTGCTGTGGTGCTGCTGATGATTTTTTTCAGCTCAGCACGCTTAGCAGCATGTTTTTCTACTGTGCGGGTGCGCTTTTTCTCTCTGTTAATCATACAGAGTTTTGCCATGATCTTAACCTCAATACCTTATTTGAACGGGAAGTTAAACGCTTTTAATAACGCTTTCGCTTCCTCATCAGTCTGCGCACTGGTGGTGATGGTGATATCTAAACCACGTAACGCATCGATTTTGTCATAGTCAATTTCTGGAAACATGATTTGTTCGCGCACGCCCATGCTGTAATTGCCGCGTCCGTCAAACGATTTGGCGCTCACACCGCGAAAGTCGCGGATACGTGGCATTGCCACGCTGATCAGCCGATCCAAAAATTCATACATCCGCGCACGACGTAATGTCACTTTACAGCCAATTGGCCAACCTTCACGGATTTTAAAACCCGCAATGGATTTACGTGCGTGTGTGACAATCGGTTTTTGACCAGCGATGGCGGTTAAATCACCCACAGCACGCTCAATCACCTTTTTATCACCGACCGCTTCGCCTAAACCCATATTCAGGGTAATTTTTTCAATTTTAGGCACCTGCATAACACTTTTATAGCCAAACTCTTCTAATAATTGTTTGACTACTGTGTCTTGGTAATGCTCTTGTAACCTTGCCATGTTTATGACCTATACGTCCACGACTTCGCCATTGGACTTGAATACACGGACTTTTTTACCGTCTTCAAGCACTTTGAAGCCAACTTTATCTGCCTTACCCGTCGCTGGATTAACCAACGCCACATTAGAAATGTGAAGTGGCATTTCTTTTTCAATGATGCCACCGGGCGTTCCACGCATGGGGTTTGGACGTGTATGACGTTTTGCAATGTTGATATTTTCAACCACTACACGGTCGTCAGCCATCCGCACAACTTTACCATGCTTGCCTTTATCTTTACCTGTGAGGACGATAACTTCGTCACCCGATTTAATCTTACGCATTACGGAACCCCTGCTATTACAACACTTCCGGTGCCAGCGAGATGATCTTCATAAACTGTTCTGTACGCAGTTCACGGGTCACTGGTCCGAAAATACGGGTGCCAATCGGTTGACGTTGGTTATTCAGCAATACTGCTGCGTTACCATCAAACCGAATTAAGGAACCGTCAGAACGTCTAACGCCTTTGCGAGTACGCACAACAACAGCGTTGTAGACTTCCCCTTTTTTAACCTTGCCACGAGGAATCGCTTCTTTCACAGAAACTTTAATAATGTCCCCGATATTGGCATAACGACGGTGTGAGCCACCCAGTACCTTGATACACATCAGCCGCCGCGCACCACTGTTATCGGCAGCATCCAGCATGGATTGCATTTGTATCATTGTTTTAACTCCAGAAATGCTTGGCGAATAGACCGACCGCAAAAAAGACCGGAATGATACCACAGTCGGGTATCAATGAAAATAGTCACTTGCGAAAAAGCCACCTGAATTCAGATAGCTGCACGTGTTACTATTTTATCTAAACACCAAGTCTTAGTTTTTGAGATCGGACGACTTTGGACAATAGTCACAACATCGCCTTCACGACATGTATTTTCTTCATCATGTGCGTGCAATTTAGTTGAACGCTTGATGAATTTACCGTATTTCGGATGCTTAACACGACGTTCAATCAGGACAGTAATGGTTTTATCCATTTTGTTGCTGACCACACGCCCAGTCAGTGAGCGCACAACAGTGGCTTCTGCTTGTTCTGCTTCTGTAACCATGCTTTAACCTGCCTTCTTCTCATTCAATACAGTTTTAACACGAGCAATGTCGCGTCGCACTGCGCGCATGCGAGCAGGATTTGCCAACTGCTCACTGGCTCTTTGCATCCGTAAGTTGAACTGCTCGCGGCTTAATTCCAGCAGTTCAGTATTCAGATCGGCTACTGATTTTTCGCGTAATTCACTTGCTTTCATTTACATCACCGTGCGGCTAACAAACGTCGTAGGGACAGACAATTTTGCAGCGGCTAAACGAAATGCTTCACGTGCAACTGCTTCTGGCACGCCTTCAATCTCGTATAACATGCGACCGGGTTGGATTAAGACTACCCAGTATTCCACGTTACCTTTACCTTTACCCATCCGTACTTCTAATGGTTTTTTGGTAATTGGTTTGTCAGGGAAAATCCGAATCCAGATTTTACCACCCCGTTTTACACGACGAGAGATGGTACGGCGAGCCGCTTCGATTTGACGTGCGGTGATACGCCCACGACCGGTTGCTTTTAAACCGTATTCCCCAAAGCTTACCGAGCTGCCGCGCACGGCTAAGCCACGGTTTTTGCCTTTATGTTGTTTTCTAAACTTGGTACGTTTTGGCTGTAACATCGTTATTTACCTTTTCAGCAATCAGTAACGCTTAGCGTTCACGATTCGCCATCGCATCTTGCGCTTGTTGCTTGCCAATGATTTCGCCTTTGAAAATCCACACTTTGACACCGATGATGCCGTAAGTGGTTTCTGCTTCAGCAAAGCCATAGTCAATGTCAGCACGTAAGGTGTGCAACGGTACACGGCCTTCGCGGTACCATTCCATACGCGCAATTTCAGCCCCATTTAAACGACCGCTGACATTAATACGAATGCCTTGTGCACCCATTCTTAATGCATTACTAACAGCACGTTTCATGGCACGACGGAACATAATCCGTTTTTCTAATTGCTGAGCAACGCTCACCGCAACTAAGTGCGCATCGATTTCAGGCTTACGAATTTCTTCAACGCTGATATGCACAGGAATGCCCATCATGGCAGATACTTCTTTGCGCAATACGTCGATGTCTTCGCCTTTTTTACCAATCACAATACCTGGACGGGCAGTGTGAATGATAATACGCGCGTTACGAGCAGGGCGTTCAATACGAATTTCGCTCACTGCTGCTTGCGCTAATTTTTTCTTAATGAACTCACGTACTTGTAAATCAGTGTACAAGTAGTCGGCATAATGCTGGCTGTTGGCATACCATTTAGAAGACCAGTCACGGATAATGCCCAGACGCAAGCCAATAGGATTTACTTTTTGTCCCATGATACTCTCTCTTAACGCTCGGCCACTGCTACAGTGATATGGCTGGTTCGTTTTAAAATACGGCTACCGCGTCCTTTTGCACGCGCCCGCATCCGCTTTAAGGTCGGCCCTTCATCAACGCAGATTTTGGACACAAACAGCTCGTCAATATCAGCCCCTTC
>QKBZ01000234.1 GCA_003245895.1 Beggiatoa sp. | reverse complement strand
AAAACGCAACCCGTGGCATTGATAACACTAGCCCAGCCAGCGAAGACACATCAGAAACACCGCCAGATAAACGCATGGCAAATGTGGAATCAACCTTAAGACATTTCACCCGCAGTGCCTTAAAACCGTTCAAAGAAGTTGCCGAAGCCAACATTAATAAGGTGACTTTAGAATTCGGTTTAAAAATTAGCGCAGAAGGCGGCGTGCCGTTCATTACCAAAGGTGGGGCGGAAACAAACTTGAAAGTGACGGTGGAATGTACGTTTGATAAGCCGAAAGAAGAAAAGAAAGAGGGAGATGGGAAAGCGTAATATTGTAGGATGGGCTGAGGCACGAAGCCCATCTGTCGCGGTAAACGAGGGGCTGTCCTTCGTCAGCCCATCCTACAACACTGGAAAACCTGAAATGTTAAAAGCAGAGCTACAAGAAATTATTGCAAACGGTGAAAACTCAGGCGTTGAGTTTAAGCGCGATGACGTGCGCCCTGAGCAATTGGCGAAAGAAGTGGTGGCAATGCTTAACTTTCAAGGTGGTCAATTGCTGCTAGGCGTTGAAGATGATGGCACTGTAACTGGCATTCAAAGAGAAAATCTCGAAGAATGGGTGATGAATGTGATGCAAGATAAAATTCATCCCATGATTTTGCCCTTTTATGAAGAAATTAAACTGGATGACGGCAAAAAAGTAGCGGTTATTCATTTTCCACAAGGCATCTCTAAACCGTATGTAGTGCGTGATCGCGGTAGAGAAGATATTTATATTCGTGTTGGTTCCACCTCAAGACTGACAACACGAGAGCAGCAAATGCGCTTATTTGAACTGGGCGGCATGTTACATACAGAAATGCTACCTGTGCCCCGTACCGATATAAGCTGTTTAGATGAAGCGCGTTTACTCAACTACTTACGCGACATCCTACACGATCCCCTTATCCCTCAAACCGCTGAAGAATGGCAAACGCGCCTGTTAGGACTCAGCTTTTTAACAGAATCAGCCGGTAATATTTGCTGCACTATTGCTGGTTTAGTGTTATTCGGTAAACGTCCGCGCCGCTTTCTTAAACAAACTGGCTTGCGGCTGATGGTATTTGACAGTGTAGATAAAGCCTATCAAACACTGCTAGACGATACGCTTGATGGGCCAATGGTAGGACGTTGGGATTTTGGAGAGGGGAGCAAACAGTTAGTGGATGGTGGCATTATCGAACGCTTTATCACGCAGATAAAACCGTTTATCTCCCAAGATGCTGCCAATATTGACGAAGGTTTTCGCAGGGAAACACAATGGCTTTACCCACTAGAAGCCGTGCGCGAAGCCTTCATTAATGCGCTAGCGCACCGTGATTGGACACGCTTTGTTGAAATCGAGGTGGCGCGTTATAGCGACCGGCTGGAAATCATCAGTCCTGGTATGTTGCCCAATTCCATGACCATTGAAAAAATGATGGCAGGGCAGCGTTCACCAAGAAATACCATCATTATGGAAGTGCTGCGCGATTACGGTTATGTGGATTACCGAGGTATGGGTGTGCGGACAAAGATTGTGCCTTTAACGCGGCAGTTGTCAGGCAAAGACCCTGAATTTGAATTAACCGATGATTATTTGAAAACGGTATTGTACCGGAAGCTGTAATGTTCTTCTCGTTCCCATCATATTTTGATGGGAATGCATACCGTGTCGCTCCAGCGGCACGAATCGTGTTCACACGATTGTTAGCATGTGGCTATATTCAAAACCTAAACGCGCCGCTGGAGCGACGCAGTATGCATTCCCATCGTGAGACGATGGGAACGAGAAAGCCCCTGCTAGCAAGGGCTTTTGTTAAGATTTCAGCAAGGCTTATTTAAAAACCGTTACTTTTTCTTAGTTTTAACAGTAATGGTATTTGAATTGGCTGAAACACCATCGTTGTTGACAGCTTGCACCTTAAATAAGTAGCTGGTATCAGCGGTTAAGCCTTGTATTGTGGAGGCTGTGGTATTAGCGGGTAAGCTAAGCACTGTCCACAGATTACCATCCAAACTCCATTTGAGGTCATAGCCCGTTTCATTACTAGCATTGTCTTGCCAACTTAGCGAAACACTGGTGTTAGTAAATGCGGTGCGTGACAGATTTGACGGCGCAGCAGGCAGTTGGAGTGCCGGTGTGCTGAGGAATAGCGTATTTGAAACAGCAGAATTGCCCGCTAGGTTGAAAGCAAACACTCGATAGCTATAACTCACACCTGACGAGACACTTGTGTCACTGAAACTGGTTACATTTGCCGCTAGTTCACTGAGTAAAGTCCATGTCATGCCTGCATTTTCACTGCGTTCGATGATAAAACCGGCTTCGTTGTCAGCATTGTCTGTCCACAGCAAATCGACTTGGTTTGGCAGGACAGCACTGGCAGCTAAGTCACTTGGTGTTGTAGGGACTGTAGGTGGTTCGGTGGGTGGCTCTGGTACAGTCACCGAAACCGATGAGACAATATTGGAATAACCGGACTCAACATTCATGGTCGGGAAACCACCAGAGGCAATTTCATTTAAGTTGGGATCAGCATAATCCCATGCATCACCGATCAAATTGCTGGCTTTTACCCGATAGAAATAGGTTTGATTAGGGTCAAGACCTTGATCCAAATAAGTCACGATGACTGAACCACTGAGATCGCTAGGGCCATTAGGCACTGAGGTTTGCACCTCAGTGGTGCTGGCGAGTGTTTCCAACACAGTCCAAGGGCCAGCTTCCGCGTCAGCACGTTCGATAACAAAGAATTTTTCATTCTTCGAGTTATCCAGCCAGTTCAATTCAACCATGGTCGAATCTACACTTAATTGCGCAGTTAAACCCGATGGATCAAAAGGTGCCACACCGACCACGACTGCATGCATCATATCCATTTCTTCATGACTGAGAATGTGGCAGTGGTAGACGTATTCCCAGCCAAAATTTACCTTGTGATTGATAATATCAATCGGATCACCATCAGGATTGAAGGCCATAATCGGCAGACCGGCTAAATCACGCGCCGTAGTATTTTGTAGATACATTCCTTCGGGCATGGAGGGATCAATTAAGCGATTGCTGTTCGGAATGTCGAATGGCAAATGCGGCAAGATAGGACGCAAAGCAATAATGGTATCTTCTAAAGGACTGACGCGCACGGTATCTTTCCAGCCTAACTCATTAGCATCTGGCTTGCGAATGATGCCATCCCAGCCCACGCGATTCACTAATTGCACATCATACAAATGGAAGTGCATAGGGTGAGTGTCTACGCCGTTATGGGTAATCTTCCAGATTTGCGTGCCATCATCCGCACTGGCAATAGGTGTGGCCTTGGGATTACCGCTTGTATCTGTGCCAATCAAGGT
The DNA here is from genome assembly GCA_003245895.1 of Beggiatoa sp. Taxonomy (GTDB): domain Bacteria; phylum Pseudomonadota; class Gammaproteobacteria; order Beggiatoales; family Beggiatoaceae; genus SZUA-411. The sequence goes on along the minus strand of QKBZ01000234.1, from coordinate 2,781 downwards.
TCCTTTGACAATCTCGGTAGGCGGGCTGCTATAAGGATACAGAATCATATTTTGCAAACCGGCTTGCGCATTAGGCGTTTCCACACCTAAAAAGCCGTTCATACGACCATAGACAGGATCAAAGGCTTCGCCCATTTCATCTTGGATCATCTTAGGTTTGAAGGTAATGTTTAATGCATCGCCTAATAAGGTCAGGAAACTGAGCGAGGTATCGTAAATTTGTGCTAAACCACTATAGGCTGGGAAGTTGCTGCCGTAGGTCGCGTTATAGTCGCCTTGCCCAACAATAATGGGATTTTGCCCAGATTCAAAGATGCCAGAGCCGTCCGCTTGATGTTGGAACTTCGCTTGAAGTGTTGCTACATCAAAGGCTTGTGTTCCGCCATTGCCTTTGGTGCTGGCAACCTTGATTTGCATAATGGTGCGTGTGTTAGGGCCATAACCTGCCAACGTGGGCGGAGTGCCCCCTGTATCGCGCAAATCAGGATTGCCGGTGTAATAGTCATAACGTGGATCGCGGGCGGGGAAAGCGGCGGGCGCATCATTGTAGAGAATTAAGGTTTGGCCTGCGTATTGAGAGAAGTCCACAATCACATCCGCACGCTCAGCAGGGGCGAGCAACAGGGAATGTTGATCCACATTGCCCGCGTTAAACACGGTGGGATCAGTCACCCACGTAGTTGGTTGAGGCGGAATCACGGTAGGCACAGGTAAAAAGCCGCCTTCAGAAGCGATTTGAATCCAGCTTGGCCCTTCTGTACCTGCCATCGGAGTGGGGAAAACACCCGCAGGATCAGTCAAGGCGGCAGCGACTTCGTCTGGATTTAACGCCACTTCGGTACAGGCTTGGCCTGTGCTTTCTGGCTTAGGATTTTTGTTTTTGTCATCGCAAATCCGACCGCTGGCATCCACCGCTTGGTATAGCGAGAAATTAAAGAAACGGTCATTGGCGATACTCAAAATGCGGAAACGATAGGCTTTAGGCTCTACGGTCATGGTCGGATAAACCGTACCATTTACCGTTGGCGTATCGTTAAAAGCCTCCATACCGCTAGAAAGATAAGGCGTGCCCGGCATCAGGGGCGGTTCGCACCATTGGCTATTGGTATCACAATTCGGATCGTAATAAGGATTGCTTACGGGGCCGAATTCGATACTGCTAGTCGGTGGCCAGAACCAAGGCCCATACGCCCAACGACCAAAGGCATTCACACCAGACACATCACCGGGGTTTTGTGCGGGCGAATACACATGCGGCATCCACAAATTACCCTCGCCGCCCCAGCGGGCAATATCCCACGTTTCATCTTGGGTCGCCAATTGCGCTTCATTAGGCACAAAGGTTTTATCTTGGATGACTAAAGGAATACCGTGACCTAAATCAGCATAGTCACCGCCTGCGCCAAATAAGCTGCGCTCTGTCTCATCGGTAATTAAATAGCCAGCAGCTTCACCCACATACACATTCAAGCGCGTGATACCCCAAGAATGATCGTGGAAAAAGCTTAAGCGGGCGCTTTGTTGATTGGTGTAGTACAGCGTAGTGCAACCGTCGTTTGCCGCCTCACATTCCGGCTGACCACTGGCATCTAACATATCAGGCACTTGCGTCACGCTCACCCCTTGCGGATAAGGCGTGTTTTCATTGGCAGGCGTGATCCATTGATGCGGTGTGCCGTCACTGATCCAAGGTGAAATACCACCGTGTAAATGCACCACGGCGCGGTTATCGCTGTAACAATTATTGGGTTTGCCAATTTGTCCACATAAGGGATTTTGCGGATCGGCAAGTTCGGCATGGTGATTAGACAAAGGGCCTGGCCCTGACCCCATAAATGTGGTGTCAACGGGCACAAATAAATCGCCGTTTCTAAGTCCTGTAGCGGGATCATACATGCCGGTGGGCAGCAGATTGTAGAATTTAATCCGCACCGGACGATCTTTCTGCGCCACGATGGTCGCGCCCAGATAATGCGGTACATCTACGCCATACACCTGTGCGCCATTAGGCATCAAGATTGGGTTGCCATCAGGACGAACTAAAGCCGTGTGCTTACCGGAAATCACAGGGGTCGATAACTGCACATAGCCGCGTAAGGTGGTGGGAGGTAGGTCTGAGTGTAACTGTTCTTGGAATTCAACTACTGCTATCTCGTAATAATCTGCACCGGGATAGCTCGTGGTGTCAGGCACAGCGACGGAAATATATTGACCAAGGTTGTTCGCATTACCTGCGCCCAATCCAGCAAAGCCATCTACGAACTTACGAATACCACCTTCGAGTGCACCCGTATCTGGGTTCACGAGGGGCAACGGGCTGTTGGCGTAGTTTGGATGACTGAAGTAACGAGGTGTCGCACCGGAGGGAGCCATTGTCGCTTGGCCTATCTCCGGCAGGGCAAAGCCTGCTGCGGCCGCTTGATCTGCTGCGGCCTGTCTCTCTTTTTGCGTTATTTTAGTTTTATCTGTTGGGTTTGCACTCACTTGAGTGCTTGCTAAACATAGAGAAGTGCTTGTAATGACTAAAAGTATACTATTAAACAATTTATGCTTAATCATTCGCCTTCTCCTTTTTAAAATATCAATTTAGTTCTAACAATTCTCCTAATCACTTCATAATGCTCAAACTGTTTAGTATTCTGCAAACAAAACTGTAATGCTTTGAGCATTAGAAAAAAAAGGGACACTTTCAATGAAGAAAGTATCCCTTTGGAATGAATCATAGCTAGTTGCAGATAAATGTCAATAAAATTTGAATCAAATTAATTATTACAAAACATT
>QKBZ01000012.1 GCA_003245895.1 Beggiatoa sp. | reverse complement strand
TCATGTAACAAAATGACAACACGAAATACTCCGATGAAAAAAGCATTTTTTCAAAGTGGAAGTTTTCGTGTACCTATTGCCGAGTGTTTTCTTTTTATTTTGGCTATTGACTGGGTTATAACAGGGCGGATAAGGCGCAAGCCGCCATCCGCCATTAAGTACCGCACATTGCTAGAATCAAACAACAAACAATACGGCGGATGGCGGCTTACGCCTTATCCGCCCTACGTTTTTTGCTACTTTTAATAGGGTAACGACATCACATATAAAGCAGGCAACTGATTATTGCTTGGTGGGGTAAAGCTTTGGCCTCGCATCTGGCTAGCATGAGAATAAAATACAACATAACGACCATTCTCACTAATAGCAGGCAAATAACTGTCATTATCACTGCCTAGCGTCAACTGCATTGCATTGGAGCCAATACTGAACGCACCTAATAGGTTTTCTAAATACACTTGGCTGCGGCGATGATCGTCCATTTGTTCTGTGAGAATGAAACCGTGCTGTATCCCACCCGCTGCAACATTATCGATACGTTTCACGCGCTCTGTGTCTGAAGGATCAAGATTCATATTATGAATGAATAATCTTTTTTTCCCTTGATCACTTTCTACATTGATGAAGCCCACTAAACTACCATCATCATTGATAGAGGTTTTAACATTTAAACCTCGGGAGTTTTCAGAAACAGCCAATAACTCGCTGGTCTGTAAATCGTAACGATAGACTTCAGAGCTAGTTGAGTCTTCTGATAGTTCATCAGAAATAAAGGCAATAAAACGTCCATCAGCAGAGAAAGAGGGTTTACTTGTTAGCGCAATCATTGGCAGGCTAATAGATTCAGCGAATTCTTTTGTCTGCAGGTCATATTCCCTCAACACAGTTCCATTTAATATAGTATTGGCTAATACCAACACACGTTGTGTGCTTGGGTTAAAATCTATATTAAACACAAGGAATTGCTCTAAAGTCACTTGTGTATTTCCACACAGTGTATCTAATACGGTACTCTGTGCATTACTAATCTCATAAACAGTGATCGTAGTGCAAAGAGAAGAGATATTCGCTTGTCGAATGTCTTCAGTGGTCGCGTAGATAAGGTAATTATCATCAGGCGTAAAGAAAGCACCGTTAACATAGTGCTCACGGCTAACGAGTTCAGAACTACTTGCCGTGCTGTGCAAATCAGACAGTTGTATCGAGGTTTGAGTTTGTGCTTGATATAAAAACAAGTCGCCAAATGCTTGCCCCTCGGCAGGCGGTGCCACATACGCAACTAAGGAGCCTTCATTATTAATTGCAGGGGCAACTTCATCCGATACACTGTTAATCCATTGCTGCGCTTGTACTGCTGAGGTAGAAAAATAAATCGGACTTAAACTGCTGTCCTCTAGTTGTTGATACACAACCAATGCAGGTTTATCCGCCCCTACATCGCCAAATGAATCACCATAATGTAGATCAAGGTTTAATTCCGTTTCTTGGATTACTGGGAGCGATTCATTGCGCTCTGGAATATAAAGGGCTGCAAAGCCTTCAGGGACTCCGCCCGTATAGGAATCTAACCAGCCACCAACACCAGTATAATAATTTAAATTATCTGCCAACATGCTGACCCCAAAGCGACCACGCGGCGCATTTGCAGCACTAAACACTTCTAGCACATAAAAACCTGCTGGTAAGACTTCTGTCTGCAAAGTGGTATTGGGAGCGACATTTTCCCATTGTTGTATATTTTCGCGTACACCATTATTAATGCGTTGCACACGCAAGTTCACAGTATCCACAAGCCCTGTAAATTCAGCCGGAATTACGCTAATGGCTTCATCAGCCGTGAGTTCAAAGGTCATGAAACCGGGGTAAGTGCCATCTTCATATAACATTGCCCCTGAATTGATGCCGCCGGAAAAGTTACCCAGCACATCTACACTCCACATGCCTTCCTTTGCATTATCTGCTAAGCGCGTGGTAATGACATAAAAGCCTGCATTTTTCACAAAAACTTGATGTGATTCTGTAGCCGCTTGTGCCACTGGTACAGTTAATAGGCTAGCTAACAATGGTAAGGTGGAAAGGTAGCGTAGTTTAAAATAAGACATGAGTGTCAGACTCCCTTGCTTGAGTGTTGTCTCAAACAGACGATCATACCCACAAAATTTGTCTGACGGTTAGACTGCCTATCTTGTTACAAAAAGATGACAGTCTGGAATGTTGCAAGAAAATAGGGGCTTAATATCCTGTCTAGGTAAGGCATTTATGCAGTTGAGAATCTTTATAGCACGCACTTTCTAGCCTTCAGTCTAAAACAACTATTCAACAAAAAGCCTGAAAACCGATAAGCTAGCGTCTAGCTATTCCCACACAAAATAACTTGCATCTAGCTGTCAGATGGCGTTAAAGTGCAGGGTTTGCGAATAGTCTTAGTGGCAAGCTGAGTATAGCGAAAGTTAGATTTAACTTAAGTTAAAATGAAGTTTTTCGTCATTTTAATGGAAAGTCGCAATATTGATCACTTTTGGCGATTAAACTGTTGATCAACAATCTTTTTAATCGGCCACTGCTGAGTCATTCAGTAAGGATATAGCGCGCTTATCAAACTTGGTTTAATAGCGGCAAACGCTCGAACGAACGCAAAGCCAACCTTAGTCAATACGGTCTTAAACTAGTCTTTTCAATGGTAAAAGATATATAATGCGCGCTTAGCTTTTTCATTATCGTTTTATCAATAAACACCTAAGCAACTGGAGATTCTGACATGAGTACAGAAGGGGTGAACAAGGGCCGCCGTCGTTTTCTAACGGCGGCGACTGTTGGTGTCGGGGGTGTTGGGGTTGCCTTTGCGGCATTTCCATTCTTAGCGTATTGGCAACCCAGCGCACGCGCACAAGCAGCAGGGGCGCCCGTTGAAGTAGACATCAGCAAAATCGAACTCGGTCAACGTGTAACCGTAGAATGGCGCGGTAAGCCTGTTTGGATTGTGCGTCGCACCCCAGACATGTTAGAAGCATTACCTTCTAACGATGGTCACTTACGCGACCCAGCCTCTGATAGCAGCATTCAACCGGATTATGCAAAAAATCCAACGCGCGCAATTAAAGATGAATACTTAGTTGTGATCGGGATTTGTACCCACTTAGGCTGCTCTCCTGGTTATGTGAAAGCGGATGACGTTCACAACTTAGGCGCAGATTGGAAAGGCGGCTTTTTCTGCCCTTGTCATGGTTCACGCTTTGACTTAGCAGGCCGTGTGTTCCAAGGCGTACCGGCCCCTACCAACTTAACTATCCCACCTTACATGTACCTGAGCGACACCCGTTTGTTGGTTGGTGAAGATAAAGGAGCCGCCTAATGAATAGTTTAATCAACTGGATTGATGCCCGCTTTCCACTGATGTCCCTGTGGAATGACCACATGGGTCAATACTATGCACCGAAAAACTTTAACTTCTGGTATTACTTCGGTGTCTTCTCGTTAGTGGTTTTAGTAATCCAAATTTTAACCGGTATCTTCTTAACCATGAACTACAAACCAGACGCGCAAACTGCATTCGCGTCGGTTGAATACATCATGCGTGACGTAGATTACGGTTGGTTAATCCGTTACATGCACTCAACAGGTGCGTCATTCTTCTTCATCGTGGTTTATATCCACATGTTCCGTGGTTTAATGTACGGTTCTTACCGTAAACCGCGTGAATTAGTTTGGTTAATCGGGATGGCCATTTACCTGTCCTTAATGGGTGAAGCCTTCATGGGTTACTTATTACCTTGGGGTCAAATGTCATTCTGGGGTGCGCAGGTAATTATTTCCTTATTTGGTGCCTTACCGATTGTTGGTGAAGACTTATCTTTATGGATTCGTGGTGATTACGTTATCGCGGATGCTACTTTAAACCGTTTCTTCGCTTTACACGTTGTAGCTTTACCTATCGTGATTTTAGGCTTAGTGGTTCTGCACATTATCGCTTTACATGAAGTCGGTTCTAACAACCCTGACGGCGTTGAAATTAAGAAGAAAAAAGACGAAAACGGCAAACCTTTAGACGGTATTCCATTCCACCCTTATTACAGTGTTAAAGACATGGCGGGTGTGATTGCATTCTTAATCGTGTTTGCAGGTGTCATGTTCTACATTCCTGAAATGGGCGGTTACTTCTTAGAAGCCGCTAACTTCGTACCGGCTGATCCATTAAAAACACCTGCACATATTGCACCTGTTTGGTATTTCACACCATTCTATGCCATTTTGCGTGCCGTCCCAGACAAGCTGATTGGGGTTGTTGCAATGGGCGGTGCTATTTTCTGCTTATTCTTATTACCTTGGTTAGACCGTAGCCCAGTGAAATCCATTCGCTACAAAGGCCCACTGTCTAAAATCGCCTTATTCTTATTTGCAATCAGCTTTATCACTTTAGGTGTGTTAGGTTTATTACCTGCTACACCAATGCTGACCTTAGTTGCGCGTATTGCTTCAGTAATCTACTTCGCATTCTTCATTTTAATGCCGATTTACACCAGCATTGAATCCACCAAACCTGAACCAGAAAGAGTGACAATGAAATGAGAAAGAGCCTTCTTTTTTTCGTCTTAATGCTGCCTTCGTTAGCATTGGCATCCGGTGGAACAGTGCCTTTAATGAACGCAAACACAGATGTATCTGATAATGCGTCATTACAAAGCGGTGCAAAAACATTCGTAAACTACTGCATGGGTTGTCACTCATTGCACTTCATGCGTTATCAACGTTTAGCCAAAGATTTAGACATCCCTGAAGATTTAGTGAAAGAAAACTTGATCGTGGGTGACAAAAAAATCGGTGAAACCATGACTATCGCTATGCAAAAAGGCGATGCAGTGAAATGGTTTGGTGTACAACCACCTGATTTAAGCTTAACTGCGCGTTCTCGCGGTTCTGACTGGATTTACACTTACTTAATGACATTCTATGTTGACGAAAGCCGTCCAACAGGGATGAATAACTTAGTGTTTAAAGACGTTGGTATGCCGCACGTATTATGGGAATTGCAAGGTCTGCAAAAACCTGTGTACGAAACTATCACCGATAGTGAAGGTAATGAGCACCACGTGATTGAGCGTTTAGAGCCAGTAGGTGAGGTATCTCAAGCACAGCAAACAGAATACCGCCGTACAGTACGCGACTTAGTGAACTTCCTTGAGTACGCGGGCGAACCTGCTCAATTACAACGTAAATCTTTAGGTTGGAAAGTCATGTTATTCCTGTTCTTCTTCTTCTTAGTCGCTTATGCACTGAAGAAAGAATACTGGAAAGATGTTCACTAATCAGCCGCATAGCCCCAACATTGGGGCTGGCTTAAGCCTTAGACCTAGCCTAGCATTAGGTTAGGTCTTTACATTTACCACCTTACGGCTTAAGCAAGCTTTTCATGAAAGACCTAGCAGGCATTGCTAAACCTGCTGGGTTTTTGTCTTTTTAAGCTGTCCTAAACTTGGGAGCCAATACCCATGATTCCAGCTAGACCTTATTTATTACGCGCAATGCATGAATGGTTGCTCGACAATAGTTTAACGCCTTATATTTTGGTCAATGCGGAAGATGAGCAATCAGAAGTGCCTACTAACTATGTAGAAAATGGCAAAATCGTGCTCAATATTTCGCCGGTTGCGGTACAAGATTTATCAATTGATAACGAATGGGTGAGTTTTAATGCCCGTTTTTCAGGACGTGCGATGTCGGTGATTTTTCCTATTCGCGCGGTGATGGCCATTTTTGCCCGAGAAGCGAATGATAAAGGCATGGTTTTTCAGCCAGAAGAGTTTGACCAAACACCTCCGCCTTCTGAACCCACACCACCTAGCCCACCAACAGCAGATAAAGATCGCCCAGAACGCAAAAGACCTGCGCTTAAAGTGGTGAAATAAGTTACTGCAATCTTGAAAAAAAGGACTTGATGTAGGGCGGATAAGGCGTAAGCCGTCATCCGCCATCAATGTCATGTGACGCTACATTTATACAACCTACAAGCAATGCCCTTCTGCTTCTTCGCCTTGCCTAATAACAGTAATTTTCTCGCATACTAATGTATGCAGACTTGAAACGGCATAAAACACCACATACAGTGCCTTTTAAGCTCCTTAATACTGTACACACATGCAAACT
>QKBZ01000408.1 GCA_003245895.1 Beggiatoa sp. | reverse complement strand
TAGGCATAAGCCACCATCACTTCAGCGGCTAAACCGGCTTGGCTGTTGCGCACGAGTTCCTTATCCATACCGCAAGCCGCCAAGTCATTTAAAAGCCACTCTTCATGGCCTAATTCTTCGCTGATGTACTCTGCCACGGCGAGGCGTAACCAATTTAAACGCGGTGGCAATTGGCTACCGCAGGCCATTAACAAAGGCACGGTATGCTTAACGTGATGATAAGCTTGACGTAAAAAACTGATGTACAACTCTTTGCTGATATTGCCTAACACACCCGCTTGCAATAAAGGCAAGCTCAGGAAGTTATTGCGCGCATTGGCAGTTTCGCTCTGTAAGCGTTGAAAGAAAGACATTGAATTCTCCTTAAGAAAACGACTGTTTTGCTAAATACCGTTGCAACACGGGATTAATGGCTTGTCGTTGTGGCATACCACCGGTCGTGAGCGGTAAGCCGTCAGGAAAAAAGCCGTCGCTGGGCAACCAATGGCGGACTTGCGCATAATCGGGTAACCATTGGTTGACCTGCGCCACAGCGGCGGCTAAAACGTGTGAAGGCACATCGGCTTGTCGGGCTTGAACTAAGGCAAAGTTATAAGGCAATGCCTCGCCATAGACTACCGCTTGTGCAATTGCAGGGTGAGCGCATAACTCTTGCTCTACCCATTCCGGCGCCACATTGCGCCCATAAGCAGTAATGAAACAGGTCTTTTTGCGACCTGCTAAATATAAAAATCCATCTTCATCGAAGCGGCCTAAATCCCCTGTTGGGTAAAAACCGTCGAGGTCTGCCACTTCTGTCTGATGCAAATAGCCTTGCATCTGCGTGCCACGCACTAAAATCTCACCATCTTCTGCAATGCGAACTTCAGCATGTGGTAACACTTTGCCCACACTACCGGCACGATTTGCACTTGACGTGTTCATGCTCACCACAGAGGCACATTCGGATAATCCATAGCCTTCAAACACGGGTAAACCGGCTTGTGTTGCAGCGTGGTATAAACCTTGTGCTAAGGGCGCACCACCAACGGCGATAAAACGCATGTCTGGCAAACCGCCGCCGATTTGCTGCAATACTGCTAACGTCGCATGCAGTAATTGCGGCACGAATACTGTGCTGTTGGCTTGCCATTCGCGCAAGCAAGTGACTAATTTCACAGGGTCTAATTGACTTGCACCTTTCCAGCCGACACGGTGCAAACTCGGCAAGTAACAGCAACCGCCAACGCTTAAGGGCGCATACACGGCACTGACGTTGGCGAGCAATAATGACAGCGGCAATACACAAACATGGCGGTCATTTGGTGTTGCTTCGCTGGCGAGATAAAGACTGTCTGCAACGGCTAACATGCTGTCAGCACTTAAACACACGCCCTTCGGCTCTGAGGTCGTGCCAGAGGTGTAAGTGATTTTGGCGCAGTTGGCAGGTAAGGTATTTTCGCTGCTGGTTTTAATGTGATGAATGAACAACACGCAGCCCGCTACAGTGTGCGTCTCAGAATAAGCCGCAAACGGCAAGTTATGTGTGCAAATCACCACATTCACCCCAGCATCTTGCAGCACATGGCGCAATTGCTGTTGTGAGAAAAAACTCGGTAGCGGAATGCAAGGAATGTTTAAGCTCAAGGCTGCTAAATCCGCCACTACCCACGGCGCACCATTGTCTAAGGCAATGCCGATTGCTTGTGCTTTGCAGTCTTGTAGCAAGCTGCTTAACTGCGCCACTTCGGCGTGTAACTCGGCATAGTTCAGACAAGCATTGTCATCTTGAATCGCGGGTGCGTGTGCAGGATGGGCAGCAATTTGGCTTAATAAACGGTTCATCGCGCCACACTTCCCACTTGATAAGCTTGTTGCCACAAGGGTTGCAACGCTGCTTGCCAGCGCAAGTTTTGCTGTAAATGGGATTGGATCACGGTGAAGCTGTGCGGCACATCATCGGCAACCACTAAAGGCTGTTGCTGGTAATAATTACCCCAATCGGTTTGCGTGTCTTGCAAGCGATGTACATCAACCATTGCTAATTGCAACGGTTTTAAACCCAGCTTTTGCAGTGTTTTCAACAGAATAGGAATTAAGCTGGCACAACCCCATTGCGCACCACTGGCTTGCAAATAGGCATTGCTGAGCAAAATCATCCACATCGCGGCTTCTGGACAGGCCACGGCAAAATGACCTAATTCAACAATATGCGCACGATCTACCGTCTGACCTGTTTGAGCAGATAAGTAACTTTCAATCGGTGCATCTAAATATTGTTCCAGATAAAGCGTGCCACTGTCGGCTGTCCGTAACCCCAAAGCTGCGAAGGGCGTGCCCTCAGCATCATATAGCCCTAATAACAAAGGCATAAAATGGGTTAACTGGGCGTGATAAACCTGCCCGTAATGGTGCTGGATAAACTGTTCCAGTTTGGCACGTCTAGGATGCCCAATAGGCAACACATGCAAACTGTGAATATGTTGTAAAGTCGTGAGTCTTAACATGATTCAAGTGCTCATTCACTTTGAAGATTGACATCATGTTAATTGGGAGGGTGTGAAAGAAGTGTCAGAGAAATGTGAAAATTTTGTCAAAAATACAGATTTTTTTACAAGAGGGTTGTCAGGCAATCACATTGTTAGATACTTATACAAGTTTTAAGGACTTCTGTGCATTGTAGGGTGGAATAGGCGCAAGCCGTATTCCACCATGCAGCTTGTCATCTATTTTCGCCTAATTTCTTGCAGAACTTTATGGTGGAATACGCTGCGCTATTCCACCCTACAACACGCTGCCATTAAGTCTGAACAGTAACATGATGGGTTTCGCTTCGCTCTACCCATCCTACAAATTGGCAACGCTAATTATAGTCATAATTTTAAACTTTGTTTGAGTTTGCTAAGACAAAAAGCGTGATTTGCATACGTCAGTGACATGACAAGAAATCAATAAAAAATTTACTTTTCCTTCAAAAAAAGAAAAGGCTTTTATCATGTCACAGAATTTTTATTTTTTGCTTCAAAAAGCAATATTAGTTTTATTTTTACTAGTCAACTTAAACAGCGCATACGCAAATCAATTGCTGTTATATCATGTAAATACACAAGCTGGCACTTATCCACTTTCTCTACCGATGCAATTGGATACTGATGTCGTGACAAGCCGTGATGCCTATTCACCGCGTTATCGTTGGCATTATTACGAAGGCTCTAAATTAATGGGCGAAGATAATTGGTATTTTACCCATGTGTTTCCAGCAGACTGGACAGGAGATGGCATTGCCGACTTGATGATTAGAAATCTAGCAGGCGAGCTATGGCTCTACCCTTTTGATGGTCAACAACTGCAAGCAGGTATCTTTGTCGCAGCGGGTTGGAATTTTGAACGCTATTTAGTAGGTTATTTTTCCGATGGTCAAGGTGTTGATTTTCTCGTTAGAACTAATGATGGCGAATTACGTTTATATCAGTTTTTAGAAACCAGTTTTGCACCTGCACAAGTATTGGCAAACAATTTTAATTACGAAACTTATTTAGTCGGTGATATGAATGGTGATCACACTGATGATTTACTACTTTGGGATAGCAATGGCGATTTAACTTTACGCACTTTAAGCGCAGGACAGTTTAGCAATAACGGCGAATTATTACGCAGCAATTGGACGTTTGCTAATTACTTTACAGAGGATTTTGATAACGATGGCACAGATGATTTAATGGTGCGTCGTGACAGTGGTGAATTAGAATTATATCGCTTTCAAGCCGGACAATTTGCGGATAATGGCATGGTTGTCGGTGAACATTTTTTTGACAAAGACTACTTTTTTGCCGATTGGACAGGTTCAGGTGAGGCTGATTTGTTGACCTTAACGCAAGACGATGAGTTGCACTTATATCCGATGACACAGGGGCAGTTTACCGGTGAACACTATTTATTAGGCAGCAATTGGACACAAGCCACACATTTTTTAGTTGAAGATTGGGGAGCCGGTAGCAGTGCTGATTTCGTGGTGCGTCTGCAAAATGCAGCACTAGAAGAAGAGGATACCTCGTTTCAAAACTTAGTCAGCTTTGGCGGCAAATGCTTAGATATTCATGCACCTGACACCCAGCGCAATGGTGGCAAAGTGCAAGTGTGGAATTGTGCTGACACACAGAATCAAGGCTGGCGTTTGGATTATTTGGGTCGTTTAGTGAATGAGGATGGCTATTGCTTAGATGTGGAAGCCTCACAAGCAGCGACTGATGGCGGCAAAGTGCAGGTGTGGGAATGCAATGATAATTTAAATCAGCGTTGGTATTTTAGCGAAGGCCAGTTAAAAAATAGCGTCGGCAAATGCTTAGATGTGCATGCACCAGAGTTATATCAAAACGGTGGCAAGGTACAAGTCTGGCAATGTAATGGCTCAGATACTCAACGCTGGGCATTTGATGAACTGAAGTTTATGCGCTTGCAAAGTCTGCAAACTTTCGGTGGTGCTTATTGCTTAGATGCAGCATTCGATGAGATGCACCAAAACGGCGGCACAGTGCAAGTCTGGGAATGTAACAACAGCATCGCACAACAATGGCGGATCGACCCTTTTCAACATTTAGTGCATTACAGCGGTCAATGCTTAGACATTCATGCCCCTGATATTGGGCGCAATGGTGGTTTAGTGCAGTTATGGGTGTGTAATGGTTGGGCAAATCAGAAATGGTCGTTAGATGAACAAAATCGCATCGCGTCTCAAACGGGCAATTGTTTAGATGTGGAACTGACGCAGGTGAATCAGAACGGCGGTAAAGTGCAAATGTGGGGCTGTCATGGGGCAAGTAATCAACGATGGGGTGTGCGTGAGTAAGTGTTTTTGAATGTAGGATGGGCTGACGAAGGAAGCCCATCGTTCACCGCGATTGATGGGCTTCGTACCTCAGCCCATCCTACAAGATGTTTCACACAACAATCATCAAGGTGGAATATGGTTTACGCCTATTCCACCCTCCAAGATTACTGCACCACTACCATTGAGGTATGTTCAAAATCGTCCATTGCGTCATCATCTTCTTCATAGCTTGCACTGAGATCAGTGTCATCTGCTGCTGCTTCAGGTGCAGGCTCTGCTGGTTTTGGATACGCATAACGCCCATGAATATACGGTTTAATCTCTACCCGACGGTTTTCCGCATTTTTCAATTCATCAGGCCCTTCAGCTTCACCAATCGCAACCGTGACCACGGTGTTTGCAGGCATACCGTGTGAGCGCAACAGGTCTAATACAGCATTGTTGCGACGTTCAGCTAATTTATAATTGCGTTGTTTGCTGCCTACAGTGTCTGCATAGCCGGTTAATTTCAGCGCAAAAACAGGATGTTCACGTAAAAAGTCAATTAAATCGCTGACTTTTTGTTGTTCTGTTGGTTTAACGCGGTGTCCGCCAAAGTCGAAATAAACATTTTTCATTGGAATAGGCGTATCAGCGCGTAAGTGCAACTGCTCGATCCACTCTAAGCGTGCCACGCTTTCTTCTAACATTTGGTTATTTTCTTCCATCGAGGTTTCGATAGGAGACAATAAGCGGTCGAAAGCGTCTTCAGCATCGTTACGATGTTCTAACGCCCGTTCTGCGGCTTTAACCCCTTCATCCAATGTTTGTTGATCCGCACTGCGCCCTAACACTAAATCCGCATGAATGCGCTCAGCTTCGTCTAACTTAGTTTCCGCTTTGTGCATAGACACCATAAAGTCACCAAAATCACCTGATTTTGCTTCATTGATGCCACCTTCTAGCGGTGTTAAATCCAGTTTATTCGCCGGTTGGGTGGCGCATCCGGTTAAAACGATAAAAGGAATAATAATCCAAGACAGTTTGTTCATAGTAAGCTCCTGCTCCAAAAAACGGTTGCGCGGCTGAAAAGCGTTTTCACCCCTGTAGACAAAAGACGCTAACTTAAAAAATCCGTTAATAAACACGGACTCGCGTTTGACATAGAATCATTCGGCATAAATCATGCCGATTGTTTGGAGCAGAGAGGAAATGCAGGTAAGGTATTGTTTTCTCGTTCCCACCATTTTGGTGGGAATGCATGCCGCGTCGCTCCAGCGGCGCGAGTCGTGGTTATAAGCGCATTCTCATTCCTATACGTGCCGCTGGAGCGACACGGTATGCATTCCCATCGGGACGATGGGAACGAGTGAGC
>QKBZ01000169.1 GCA_003245895.1 Beggiatoa sp. | reverse complement strand
CCGTATTCCACCATGCGGTTTACAATCTGTTTTTGCTCGACTACTTGCAGAGATTTATGGTGGAATACGCTGCGCTATTCCACCCTACAACTCACATTACGCCACATCCGCAACTTGATCGCGCCGACTAAACAGCATTTTATCTTGCTGCCAATCCACCACAATCACATCACCCGCGCTAAATTCGCCGCTTAAAATCGCTCGTACTAAAGCATTCTCTAACTCATGTTGGATGCTACGACGCAGTGGACGCGCACCATACACCGGATCGAAACCGGCTTGACCGATGTGATCTAACGCTGCTTCTGTGATGTCTAATTGCATAGACTGCTGTTGCAAACGGGCGCGTAAGTAATTGATTTGAATATCCGCAATCGCCCGAATTTGCGCTTGTTCCAATGGATGGAAGACCACCACATCATCCACGCGGTTGATAAATTCAGGCCGGAAATGATGACCGACAATTTCCATCACAGCGGCTTTCATTTCCTCATATTGCTGCTGCCCTGCTAACTCTTGGATCACTTGCGAACCTAAGTTAGAGGTCATCACAATCACCGTGTTGCGGAAATCCACTGTGCGCCCTTGTCCATCGGTTAAACGTCCATCGTCTAACACTTGCAACAACACGCCGAATACATCAGGGTGCGCTTTTTCCACCTCGTCTAATAAGATGACGGAGTAAGGTTTACGGCGCACCGCTTCAGTCAAATAGCCGCCTTCTTCATAACCGACATAACCCGGCGGCGCACCGATTAAACGTGCAACCGAATGTTTCTCCATAAACTCGGACATATCGATACGCACCATCGCTTCTTCAGTATCGAATAAAAACGAGGCTAAAGCTTTGCATAACTCCGTTTTACCCACCCCAGTCGGGCCGAGGAATAAAAACGAGCCGTTAGGCCGATTCGGATCAGCTAAACCAGCGCGAGAACGACGGATAGCATTTGCTACACTGTTCACCGCTTCCGCTTGACCAATTACCCGTTTATGCAAGGCCGCTTCGATGCGCAATAATTTGTCGCGCTCACCTTCCAGCATTTTCGACACAGGGATGCCTGTCCAACGCGCCACCACTTCGGCAATTTCTTCTTCCGTCACTTTATTGCGCAACAACTGCATGTTGTGGTTTTCTAACTGCGCAACCTGCGTTAACTGTTTTTCCAGCTCAGGAATGCGCCCATATTGCAATTCAGCCATACGGTTTAAATCATTGGCGCGACGAGCCGCATCTAAGGCTTGTTTAGCGCGTTCCAACTCCTCTTTAATGTGCTGCGTACCGTGTACCGCCATTTTTTCCGATTGCCAGATTTCGGTTAAATCGTGCAATTCGCGCTCTAAACTGTCGATTTCTTGGTTTAATTTCTCCAAGCGTTTTAACGACGCTTCGTCGCGCTCTTTCTTTAACGCCTCGCGCTCGATTTTCAACTGGATCAAACGGCGGTCTAAACGATCCATGCGTTCCGGTTTTGAATCGATCTCCATGCGAATGCGGCTCGCCGCTTCGTCCATTAAGTCAATCGCTTTATCAGGCAACTGGCGGTCAGTAATGTAACGGTGTGACAAAGTCGCCGCCGCGACAATGGCAGGGTCAGTAATATCCACCGCGTGATGTACTTCGTAACGCTCTTTTAAACCGCGCAAAATGGCAATGGTGTTTTCTACATTTGGTTCATCGACCAACACTTTTTGGAAACGTCGCTCAAGTGCAGCATCTTTTTCCACATATTGCCGATACTCATCCAAAGTGGTCGCGCCAATGCAATGCAACTCGCCGCGCGCTAAGGCCGGTTTCAACATATTGCCCGCATCCATTGCGCCATCGGCTTTACCCGCGCCAACCATAGTATGCAATTCATCAATAAACAGAATCACTTGGCCTTCTTGTTTTGATAAATCGTTTAATACTGCTTTCAGACGTTCTTCAAAATCACCGCGATATTTTGCCCCCGCGATTAACGCGCCCATGTCTAAGGCCAGCAAGCGGCGATTTTTCAAACCCTCCGGTACTTCACCGTTAATAATGCGCTGCGCTAAACCCTCAACAATCGCGGTTTTCCCTACGCCGGGTTCACCGATCAACACCGGATTGTTTTTAGTACGGCGTTGCAAAACCTGAATGGTGCGGCGAATTTCTTCATCGCGCCCGATAACAGGGTCTAACTTGCCCTGCTCGGCACGTTCGGTTAAATCAATGGTAAAGCGTTCTAAAGCCTCGCGGTGTTCTTCTGCATTCTGGTCGTTGACTTGCTGCCCGCCGCGTAATTGCTCAATCGCTTGCTCTAAGGCGCGTTTTTCTAATCCTGCTTGGCCTAATAAAGTGGCTAATTCGCCCTTATCTTCTAATAAGGCCAGCAAGAAAAGCTCGCTAGAAATAAATTTATCTTTGCGTTTTTGCGCTAATTTATCAGTCAGGTTTAACACCCGATTAGCATCATTTGATAAATGTATAGAACCTTGATTGCTGCTAACCGGATCAATTTTTTCTAATAAAGCCGTCAGCGCGGAGCGAATCTGATTGCTGTTCGCGCCTGCCCGTTGCAGCAACTGACTAATACTGCTGTCATTTTGATCTAATAAGGCTAATAAAATATGTGCCGGTTCGATAAAACGATGATCACGCCCGACTGCAATACTTTGCGCTTGCACTAAGGCTTGTTGAAAGCGCGTGGTTAATTTGTCCATGTTCATGACAAAATCTCCAGAAAAAGTTAAAAATCTTGAATTGTCTTTGTATGTAAAGCTGTTGAGGCGGGAATCAAGATTGTTGAGAGAGATTTTGTTGATGTGGGTGTGGTTGTCTCACTGCCATTAAGTTAAGCAATGTTGTAGGTCGGATAAGGCGACAGCCGTCATCCGACATAACACCGTTGAAGCTTAAACCAAGCCTCTTGCGGCGGATGACGGCTAACGCCTTATCCGCCCTACAAGACTGTGCAAAGTCTTAACTTAATGGCAGTGAGTGGTTGTCTGCTGATGAAACAAATACAAAAATCGACTGGAACGCGCGATGAGTATCAAAGCAAGTACTAAAAAATATGCTACACCAATATTCAGTGCCATTCTCTGGATATTAATCATTTACGCTGCTTATCATTTTTTTTCTGCTTTACCCTTCAATACGTCTGAAGGCATGCGGCTTTTTGAAGGCACGATTAAAAATATCGTGCATCAGAAAGGCACACGATCACAGCGGGGGCAGTCGAGAATATGGTTAGACAATTATGACTATGACTTCATTTTGTACCATGTGCCAACCAGAAAAGAGGCCATTTTAAGCCTGAAAAAGGGGCAATTTGTTTCTTTTTGGGCCAGTGATGATGAAGTTTACTTAGACCGTGATGATACAAAAACCTTTATCATTTTAAGCATTAAAACTAAGCAGGCAGAGATTAAGACAATAGAAGATGAAATTGATTTTAAAGAGGGAAAGATGGAGCGATTTTTTGAGGCGATGTAGGTGACAAACTCCCATGCAAGGCATGTGTGAGCGAGTGAACACAGCCTCAATATTTTTGTACCAAGCTACTCAGAAAAATCAAAATTCAAATCGGTGGTTGGTTTCTGCACAAAATGTCCGCCGATATAATCCACCTCTTTCTGCCATAACAAAGTCAAAGTGGCCGCATTTTCCACAAATGGCGCGATCACTTGGCAATTATGTGTATGCGCAAATTTAACTAATTGCATCACACCAGACTGCTGACGACTTGATTCCGTTAAGCTCTGCATTAAACGGCTGTGCAACTTCACAAACTCCACTTCAAAGGTCTCAATCAATTTGAAATGCTCCTCGCTTGGTTCTACATCACGGAAACACAACTGGCAACCTAGCGCCCGTATTTGATCCACAAAACCATGTACCAAAGCTTGCTGCTCCGCCACCGCCGGACAACTTAAATCAAACACTATCGCTTGTGGCAACAAATGACTCTCGGTGAAACAATCTTGAATCCAGTCCATTAACTCACGACTGTTAAGCGAACTCACCGCCAAACGGATGAAAAACTGAAACGACTCGCCTTGCTGATGCTTCTCCGCCAAAGTACGCACTGCACTATGCACCACCCAACTGTCAATCCATTGAATTAACGATGATTTCTCCGCCACTGGCATAAAATCAGCCGCTTTAATAATCGTCTCGCTATCCCGATCCCGCATTCGCAACAACACATCGTAATACTCGCGCACCTCACCATGCACTGAGGCAATTGGCTGATACACTAAGTAAAAATCATTGTTTTCAATGGCTAAAGTAATCGACTGCTCCCACAAACGGCGTTTACTCGCCGCATCCGTGCGTTCCAAACAGGCCGAGCCATGCAACACTAATTGATTACCACCTTGATTCACCGCCTGCTCACAGGCCAACTCTGCGGCTAATAAAGTCTGTTGTGGTGAGGTCAAACGATCTTGATACTGTGCTGACTTATCATGATGGAACAAGGCTATGCCAATACTAAAATTGCTGCTAATCGACTGTTGCTCATAGCTAATTTCACGCTCTGCCCGCGCCTGCCGAATCCGTTCCGCTAATTGCTGCATTTTCATCAATGAACTGTGCCGACTCATGACAACAAAACATTGATCCCCTAAACGCGCGGCGACCATCGTTAACGGATCGGTCAACTCTTGCAGCAATTGCGCACTGTCTTTCAACACCACATCCACCGCATCAAGGCCAATAATGCGTTCAATACTACGGTGATTGTCTACGGTTAAATACAGCACGACTAAAGGCGCGTTGCTCTCGCCATCGTGGGCATAGTCCAGTTGTGACAACAGATATTGCCGATTATATAAACCAGTCAGCGTGTCACGTTGCTGCAACACCGCTTGCTGCTCTTGCTGTTGCGCGATGTGTTTTAAACGGTTGATAACTACCGCCAGCAATTGCTCCGGCGTAATGGTGTCACTGATAAAATCATCTGCCACCCCACGCATTGCGGCACGGCGCAACGTCTGATCAAACTGCTGAGCAAAGAAAATGATGGGTAAGTGGCTGTAATTAATCTGCTGGCGAATGACTAAGGCCAGTTCTAAACCGCTTAATTCTTTTAATTGGCTGTTAATTAATACTAATGTGGGTTGGAATTGTTTTAAGGTTTCTAAAATATGTAACGGTTTACTGAGCAATTTGACGCGCAAGCCGGTCTGCTGTAACAAGCGGGCATAACGCTCACCATATTGATTGCCATCATCAACGATTAACACTGGTTGACTGGTGAAACTGTCTTGCTGACACAACTGCTGCAATTTTTCCTGCACCGCGTTCATATTCAGCGGCTTGGTGAAATAACCATCGCCATTGGCACGCACGGCGGCAAGACGCGCGGTAATATCGGCACGGGCAGAAATGAAAATGACCGGTAAGGGTTTATTGCGTTCGCGCTGAATGCTCGCCATCACTTGCGGGCCTGCTAAATTCCCTTCGGCAAACATGATGTCGATGATGGCAACCGCAGGTGGCTTTTGCCGCACATGGTGTCGAAAAGTTTGCAGTTGCGTAAAAGTTCTGACTTGGTAGCCACGAAATAACAACTGCTGCTCCACCCATTCGCAAGCATCAGGGTCATCATCCACCACATAAATCAGCGGTTGACTCTGCTGCGGGCGGGCTTCGTTTTCAGAAGGGAGTAAAGCATCTAATTGATCAGGATCATCAGGCATGCTCATGGCACGGCGCAATTGCCTAACGTGCATATCAATTTGCGCGAATTCTTCGGCGGTGGCGGCGGTGCCCCGTCCGCGCACGGTGACTAAATATTCATCTAGCTGATGCGCGACATCGGTTAACACACTGAAACCAAAGGTTTTAGCATTGCCCGCAATACGGTGAATTTGTCGATGAAAGCGCCGAAAACAACTGGCTTCCCAAGCAGCCTGCAATTGCTGCCAATCGCTTTCAATCTCTGCTAAGGTGCTTGGCAATTTAGCACTGTATTCAGAACGTAATGCTTTAAGCGTTTCTTCAAGGTTTTGTCTTGACACGTTGACTTCCTTTCGTAAACAACGAGGATGTGTAATGGTCAAGTTTTTTTGTAGAAAATCTAAGCCACATTTAGAAAAGATAAGTTTTTCTGATGTGGAGTCATGTAGTCAATAGCAGAGTGTAATCTGCGGTAGTTGTAAAACCAGATATAGCGTTGAACACAATCATGGAC
>QKBZ01000265.1 GCA_003245895.1 Beggiatoa sp. | reverse complement strand
TCATGGTGTTTACCTGACCAATGCCGATATACCAATGGTATCTTCTTGGCATAGGGCTTGTCTAATGTGGAATCATCAAGTTCCAACAAGCCTGTTGTCTTATCAACCATCGGCTCAGCTTCAGAGCATAAAGCGTCATTATCTGGGGAAAGAGAATTTAGCATTCGTGTTATCGAGTCATGGGCGGGAGCACGAGCACTTATGGGGTGAACTTTACTGGCTTCTAAGCAGCTATAACTCTTTTGGGCTGCAACCAAAAAGTTAATGTAATCGTACTCATCAAAACGTCTTGGATTCATCTCTATAGCATAGGCTAATTTGCAACTGCGTAACTCCTACATCATGCAGATTTCTCCGCGTTCGCACCGCAAAAAGACGCGGCGCAAACCCTACAACAGCCATTAACTTAATGGCAGTGCATGGTTAGGCAGACTGATTTCTAGCTTTTGCGGCGGATGACGGCTAACGCCTTAGCCGCCCTACGAAAAATCATCAATCTGATTTGAACTGCGTAACGCCTAAAAGGGAAAAAAACTACAAATCAGGTTCATGTCCATGCTTACCCGTCACCGCCTCACGAATATGACGCACACCCAGCGCGGCAAAGATAGCAATCACAGGAATAGAAACGCCCATCACTAAGGTCGGATCAAGTGGTACACCGAGTGTTTTTAACGATTTCGCTACATAGCCCACTAAGCTTGCTGCATAGTAAGTAATCGCAACCACAGACAAGCCTTCAACCGTTTCTTGCAAACGCAATTGCAATTGCGCCCGTTTGTTCATCGAGGCCAGTAAATCTTGATTATGCCGTTCGCGGTGAATATCGACACGGGTGCGCAATAATTGGCTAGCGCGATTGACCCGTTTTGATAACAGCTCTTGTCGCTGCGACACCGCTTCGCAAGTATCCATAGCAGGCACTAAACGCCGATCCATAAATTCGCGGAAGGTTTGCATGCCTTGAATGCGGGTTTCGCGCAATTCCTCAACACGACGTACTACTAAGGCATGATAAGCCTGTGCTGCCGTAAAGCGGTAATAACTGTTCGATAAGGCATTTTCCACCGTGGCGGCTAACTGTGTTAACTCGTCTAACAAAGCCTCATCGCTTTCGCCTTGCGTCGACACTGCTTTCGTGATTTTCACCAATTGCTGATCTGCACGGTTCAAGGTTGGGCGCAATTCACGCGCCACAGGCAAGGCCAATAAAGCCATCATGCGATAGATTTCAATCTCGAACAGGCGTTGCACCATGCGCCCTGTTTGTCGATGCGTCATTGCGCGGTCGAAAATGAGAAAACGGCTAAAACCATCGCCATGAATGCGGAAATCAGTGAACGCACTGGCAACACCGTCGCCGATTTGTGCACCCAGCACATAGTTATCACCAAACCACGGCGCAATATCGCTGGTGCTAGGCAACACTTCCTGACCACGCGGCATGATCGCCATGTGTGCCGCCATAACCACTTCACCAGGTAATTTTTGTAACCATTCTTGCGGTACCGCATCGATGACCGTGTTTTCAAACGGATGAGTAAACGGAGCTTGCTGAATGAACATATACGAGGTGAACTCGGAATGGCGTTCCCATTTCAAGCGAAAAGTCCCTAAGTCAATCATTAAATGAATGCTATCCAGTGGTGGCACTGGACAGTTAAACCATTGACATAAGGCTTCTAAGCTGGCGTGTTCTTGCTGGCGTGTTTCTTCGGTGGATAACAAGCCTAAATAAGACACCCGCGCAGGCGGTTGTATGGTTTCATAAGGACGTGCATGCACTTCATCATGCAACATTTGTCGGTGCTGAAATTCTGCCGGTATAGACATCGCAAGGTCTCCCTCAAGTGCTCAAAAATAAAATTTGTGCCCCCTCGCTCCTATCGCGGCTCATCGATAGATGGATGTGAATGCGGCATGATAATATTGAACAGACTATAAATTATTTTTATTAAAAAATTTAGCAACTGTCTGTAGTGTCTCACACGCTAATACCACATAGCAAAGATTTTAGGCACATATGCTGTATATTACTAGCACTAAAAGCAGGTAAATTAATTGTTCATTTTAATTATGTTGATTAAATATTTTTATGATTTTCTCGTGCCTGCGCCAACCATGTTTGCACTGCTTGTGTAAGTTGTTGTTGTTCATCAAAACTCAAACATTGTGGATCAAAGCGGTAACGTTGATGTAATTGCAAAATGGGCTGTAACGGCGGCAAGTCCAATTGCGTGCGCTCTAAACGCCGCAACCATGTGGGCAGGGTTTCCCCTGCTTGACGAATGTAACCTAAGTTTTGTAACTGCGTCACAACTTGGAAAAAAGCAGAATCTAAGCCTTGTTCGGTGCGCGGTTTTATGGCGGTTTGCCAGAGGCTACGCTGCTTTTTCACCCATTTTTTGAAATAGAGCCGCCAGAATAAAATCGCAAATAAGGGTAGCAATAACCATAATAAATTATTGTTCTCCTCATCATCTGATGACCAACGCCATTGCGAAAAGCCGTGAAACGCCCACGACCATAAATCATATAAGGATTGCCACCACGGTGCGCGATCACTTTCCATGTTAAACCAGTTGGCAGGCGTGGTATCTAACGTGCGCCAACGTCCATCGACATAAACTAATGCCCACGCATGAGCATGACGTTTGCGCACGATATAAGCCTCTTCTAAATTGCTATATTCTTGTACGGCAAAGCCTGCGGCGTAACGAGCAGGCAAGCCCGCAGCGCGTAATAACAACACGGTAGAAGTGGCAAAATATTCACAATGCCCTGATTTCTTAAATTGTAAAAAATTGCGCAAAGGCGATAAGGTGGGGCTATGAGTGGGCGCACTGAGCAATAAAGAATAACGGAATTTGCTGGCAAAATGCGCTTCAATGCGGTCTAAAATGACTGAACTAGGCTGTCCAATCAAACCTAATTCTCTCACCAATTCATTAAAAGTATCTTGTTCTTCTTCCGGCACTTTTAAATCTTCATCCAGACGCGGCGGCGCATCGACCCAGCTTTGATCTTGTGAATAATACACTTGGTAGTCTACTAACCCCGGCCCGCGATTAACTTTAACCGCACCAAAGTCATTGATCATCATGTCTGGTAACAGCAAATGATTAACGCGAAAACTGCCCATTGGCAACGCTAACATGCCTTGGCCACGCGGTAGATAACTGGAGACACTTAAGTGCCTGACTTTTTTGTCCTCTAATTCTGGCAAGGTGAAGGAGTTCATATTGACTAACGACCATTGCTTGTCATCATCAGGCAAGGGCACTAAATCATGGAAGCTGGCGGTTTGCGCTTGCCAAGTGCCGCGAAAATAGCTGTTATACGTTGCCTCACGTAATAACACGGGCACTTCTGTTTTTACCCGCAAAATGATTTGGTCAGATTCTTTTAACTCGCCAATTTCGCCAATGGCGGTGTTTTGTCGATATGGATCGCGGTTTTGCCATAACAACTCTTGAAACCAACTGACAATCATGGCTTCCATCTTGTTTTGCAATTGAAACAAGCTGA
Source organism: Beggiatoa sp. (assembly GCA_003245895.1). Lineage (GTDB taxonomy): Bacteria > Pseudomonadota > Gammaproteobacteria > Beggiatoales > Beggiatoaceae > SZUA-411. The sequence continues at coordinate 2,655 of QKBZ01000265.1, read as the reverse complement.
CGTGTCCGACGTAACCTAGCGCAAAGCTGGCGACCAATAAGATTGCCCATGTCACTGACCAATAGCGTTGCGGTCGAATTGTCCACAAAGCCCACGCAAATAAGATAAAAACGCCGAGAAAAAAGCTAACGTGTTGGCCTGAACTAGCGGCTAATAAGCACAACAGCGCGTAAGGGTAGCCCAAATGGACGCGGCGGGTGGCAGGGTTGGGTTGTAACGGCGAAAGTAGCGCGGAGGCAGGCTGTTGGCGGCGAAGGGAGAGAAATAAGCTACTAAGCGCAACAGTGCCGCGTTCGCTATACACTTGCGTGATGATCAGCAAGAAAAACACGATAGGCATCCAGCTTAATAAAATAAATAAGCCTTGGATGGAGTCGCGGTTGAACAAAAAAATGGCGGTAGCCAGCCATAACACTGAGGTGAAATCCATTAAGCGGTTAAAATCTTTATCGGACAACTCCCAACGCCATTCTACCCAGCGCGGTGTTTCAACCAAAATTGCCATTGGAATGGCTAAAGCCCATAACTGGGTTTGCCAGCCCCAAAACAATAAAGTGCAGCCGAGCAAGCCCGTGGGTGGAATGCTTAAAACACGGTCATTCATAAACTTAACTCCGCTAAATCGGCGGCTAGCGTATCAGGGTGTAACACATGTACGCCCATCGCTTGGGCTTGTGCATCCGTTTCGGCATCTTGGCTGAGTAGCACAATGAGTAAACTGATATGCGTGTGTCGCAACCATTGCACAAAGGCTTTGCGTTCATCATCCCATTCTAAAAGCACACAGATACACCCACTTAAAGAAGCTAAGTGTGGGTTTAATAAATTGTATAAGCGTTCAAATGGATGATTTTGGCAAATGCTGACACAAGCGAGAATTTCCAGTAGTTTTTCAACCGGTGCTAAGCCACGTCCAGTGGTAAAACAATGCGCTTCAGCACCAATAAACATTAAATCTAACAGTGTTTCATGGCTACGGGGCGCACAGGCAAATGAGGCAGCGACTGAGACCGCTTGTTCAAAGCGGATGTCATCTTGAGTACTGCTAAACGTGTCTAAAATCAGCGCGTGACGGACAAAAAATTCATCTTGATATTCTTTTACTACTGGCTTGCCTAAGCGGGCAAAACTGCGCCAGTGGATATGACGCAAAGGATCACCGGGGCGATATTCACGCAAGGAGACAAATTCTTCAGCATCTCCTACTGACATGGCTAAGTTCACCCCACCGCGTTGGTATTTGCGCGAGCCGACAAAATTTAATTTAGGCAGTGGGTAACGGCGCGGTAAGATCAGTAATTGATCTGGCTGTGGCACAATGTGCAAAGCGTTAAATAAGCCAAAAGGGTCAGGGCGGCTAATAGTCATGCCTGTTAAGTGCACAATACCGCGTCGCATGGGTAAAATTTTTAAACTGACTTCTAATTCACCATTCGGCGGCAGCGGTGGCAATGGGCAAGTTTGAATATCGACACCGCGACTCAGTGAGGTTAACCACAACCAGCGCGGATAGCCCACATAATCATCAAACCAGTTATGGCGCGGTGCTTTAGTGTCACGGGTATTAATAAACTGTTGGAAGGTAGGCATATTGATTTTCAGGTTTTCCAACAGTGTCAAACCTTGTTGCAGTTTAGTGCTGTGGTTAGTCACACGCACACGATAGACAAACGGTTCACCAACGGTTAAAAAACGCGGCAATTCCCGTTGCCCGCTTAACTTGATGCGTGAAAACCAACTGCTTAAGGCTGCTAATACCAATAACGCCAGCAATAGGGAAAATAGTTGATAAGCAAAGGTTTGCCGTGTGTCTACGCCAAACACACTCGCAGCGACTAAGCCACCTAATACCAATTTACCTGCTGGGGTAAAGCGGCGACGTACCCATAGATCAATCGCAAAAACGAGACGAAAGTTATGAAATAAAAAGCGACGCATGAACTTACCTTGTGTGGCGATAGATCAATCTATTCTCGTTCCCATCGTCTCACGATGGGCGTGCATATTGCGTCGCTTTAGCGGCGCGTTTGGGTTGGTAGTGTACTGCCATTAAGTTAAGCGATGTTGTAGGTCGGATAAGGCGATAGCCGTCATCCGACATAACACAGTTGAAGCTTGAACCAAGCCGCTTGCGGCGGATGACGGCTGTCGCCTTATCCGCCCTACAAGACTGTGACAACGCTTAACTTAAGGGAGGACTTTGAACAAGCGATGTTGTCTTGTATTCTATGATAATTTATTTTCTAATACTTGTTAGAAACTTTAGTTTCTCAAGCTGAAATGTTGCCATCATTTAAGCCAGACTTAAATTTAATTTAAATTATTTTAAAACTGCTCATTACGCCGTTTAGGAGACATTAACATTGTTAGTGCTCAAACTTCGTAGCAAAGTTATTTTTGCTTTCTTCTTAATTACTTGTATTTCCACAGTTTCAACGACATTTTTTGCGATTCACTTTTTTTCGGAAAAAATTCGTACTGAAGCGATAGAAAATATGCAACGGCATTTAGAAGTAGTCTATTTAGTCTATCAACATCAATTAAGCCGCGTTCATGACTTGGCGCAATTTCTAGCCAATGATGCGAGCTTGCAACAGCATGCATTTTATAAAACTGCGCAACCGATGCTGCCTATTCTCACCAATGTGGCGGAAC
>QKBZ01000257.1 GCA_003245895.1 Beggiatoa sp. | reverse complement strand
ATGGAAACTCAGTGGCTTATCTACGTCACAGACTCGATGGTCTCAGGGTTTGCTCAGCCTCTCTGATTTCCTATTCATGGTAGCTAATCATGAATGCTTATAAGATACAAGGGTTTGCGCCGCGTCTTTTTGCGGTGCGAACGCGGAGAAGTCTGCATGATGTTAGAACTTCTCCGCGTGCGCAAAATGCCGAGCAAGTGCATTGCGACACGCAAACTCCGTGGCGGCATTTCGCACACCCTACAAGCGTGCATGTCTTTAACTTAATGGTAGTGACCATCTTGGTGGGAATGCCTGCCGCGTCGCTCCAGCGGCGCGAATCAGGTTCCAACGACAGCTTATGCAACTAAACGTGCCGCTGGAGCGACACAGTATGCATTCCCATCGGGACGATGGGAACGAGAAAAAATTGACTGATATACCGTATCCTAGCCATGTCGGATGACGGCTATCGCCTTATCCGACCTACAAGAAGCTTGTTTTTTTGAAACGGCATATTTTCTCGCGCCAAGACTACCCCGCATAAAGAAATTTTACCCAGCAATAAGATTAATCATCCATAATGAAATGCTTATATTGTGTTATGCTTAATCAAACATGATGCTGTTTTACCAACACTTAAGGAGGCTGGCAGATGGATAAAACGTATTATGAAGCAGTTAGCACGATGGAGCGGCAAAACGTGGATCGAGAGTATATTCTCGGTTGGATGGGGGGCTACTTACAAAACCCTATGCGTGAAGAACAACGTGTAACAGAAGCCTATAGCGCAGGTTATAGCGACGGCGAACAACACAACGCGGATAATTTTGCAGCGTGGAAACAATAAGTTTTAGCAAAATGCGTAGGATGGGCTTCCTGCGTCAGCCCATCCTACGACCTTAAGCCATGCCACCTGCGGCAATCATGGTGCTAGACAACGTACCATACACAGAAATCCATGCGGCTTTAACTTCTGGGGTAAATTCTTCTTTTAAGCCTTGCTCCAAAGTCCATAACAAGGCAGTGCCTACTTTTTGATAATGTTCTGGTTTAACGCCGTAACCCACATGGCGCACGCCTGAGGCGCGAAGTTCAAAAATGATTTTATCTAATTGATGCAAATTCACGACGGCCATGTCAATCATCGCCATTAAACGTCTGCCCTGTGCTTGCATATCCCCTTTAAATAACTCTTTTACACTCGGCTCAATTTCAAACAAGCGGTTATAAAACAACATCGCAGCTTGTTCGGCAATTGGCGTGACTTTGCTCCAACTGGCTTGTACTAATTTAATGTCCTCGGGTGTCATAGCAATAATCCTTCATAGCGGGATAAATGATTAACGATGTTGAGGGGCAGGACGTAGCTGCTCAAAATCGAGTAACTCGCGTTCGCCACTGCTTTGCTGCTCCGTGCCTGCACGACAACGGGGTGTGGAAACCTCTAAACCTTGTTGTTGTAATGCTTGTACCATTTGCTGTAAACGCGCTTGGCGCGTGCGTTCGTCAGCGGTTAATTCAAAAAATGCAATATTTAAACGTGAATCCAGCGGGGTCACTGCTTGCGCAGGCTGAATAATGGTCACCATTTCATCGCCTTGGAAATTGCGCAATTTAATGTGCATGGCGCGGCGAAAATCTTGTTGCTCATAGGTGGCATCCACCACTTCCCAACCGGCATTGGCTAAAGAATGTTCGATGGTTTGACCAATATTATGGCGTAACTGCGAGGCAATTAAAGCGGTTTGCGCATCAGCACTTAGAGCCATGAGTTGCGCCCGTTGCTGTTCAATTTGAATCACTAAATGTTGTAATTGTGCGGTATTTAATCGATTAGGTACATTTAATTGTTGTTCTAAGGTATTTAACTGTTGTTGCAAATGGCTTAAGTGGCCATCTGTCCAGTAATCAATGTCTGCGGTAATAATGGTTTCAGCCCCGCCAACGCTAAAACGAAACTGTGCTTGTTTTTGCACTTCAGCGGTCGCTTTAGCCGCCGCAAGGCGATATTGCGCTAAATTCAGCCAAGCCGCTTGCGTTAAGCGCGTGGCCTCGAATTCTAAGCGTAACTGTTGCGCTTGCAAATAACATTCATGGCTAGCGGCTAACGCAGCCTGATAATAGCCGCGTTGATAATATTGATCACATTGCTGTAAAGTTTCATCAAACGGTGTTAACACGCCTGCGGGCATTAAATCCAATGCTTCATGCTCGCTTAATGGCTCTAATAACTCGCGCAAACGCGCCAACCACTGCGACGCTAAACTTTTTTCATCTTGTCGCCGTTCTAATTGCGATTGATATAAAGCGCGGGTGTGCTGTTGAAAACGCTGCTGTTGTTGTTTAAGAGCTTCGTTTAATTGTTCGCAATGTTCTCGTAATAATGGGGCTTGTTGTTCGTTGGGCGCATCGAGTAAGCGGCTTAATTGCTGCTGAAATTGTTGGCTGAGCTGTTGCGTGGCTTGTGACTGTGCCTGTTCTGCATCCGTCAGTGAAGACGGTGTAGAACCGCTGTGACTGGGCATAATAGCGGCTTGGCTGGCTTCTGTGCTGCTGAGCTGTGGTAAATGACGTTCGATAAACTCACGAAAACGCTGTGCCGCTTCGCTTAAACGTTCTGCAATACTGGCATCTACGTCGTCAATACGTTCGCAGCTTTGCATTAAACGGTCTTGATCAGGCTGTTTTAATTTAACGTAACTGTCTTTAATACCACTCATATTGATTCCTTGTCTCGCCGTTACACCTTATCGCTAATACACGCTAAAATGATTTTTGTAGGTCGGATAAGGCGTTAGCCGTCATCCGACATAACACAGTTGAAGCTTGCACCAAGCTACTTGCGGCGGATGACGGCTTACGCCTTATCCGCCCTACAAGACTGTGACAGTCTCCCCGTTCGCACCGCAAAAAGACGCGGCGCAAACCCGACAATGCTCATAAGTTCATCTTACATGGTGTGGTTGTTTAAGCATTAGGATCAAGTCTGTCATGCACAGGTAAAATAACGGCAACGGATAGGCCAAACACTGCCAACTCTTTGACGAAACTACAACAGTTTTTGCGCAATAGTTGCGATAAAGGCCGCTATACACTAAAATATCTGGCTAGATAGACAACACTAGGTAAAGCCAGCGTTGACTGTATTGATCTAAAACCCCAATTGCTGGGGTTTTTTATTATACGCTTTTGACACTTAGGAAAGGTGTATTGAACAAAGTTGATCAGCTAAAGTTGCCGATTTTAGGCCATCTTTGCCGATGCACATTGGCACAGTATCAACTTAACTAAATGGGCTTTACGCCCATTTTTTGTTTCTGACATTTGGTACTTGAGCCAATTTACACACACCCACGATGCTAGACAAACATTTAGAAACTTTATTAACACCCGTCGTTAGCGCTTTAGGCTACGAATTGTTAGGCATAGAACGCATTTCACAAGGTAAACGCGGCTTATTATTGCGCGTTTATATCGACCATGAAAATGGCATTAACATTGATGATTGCGAACAAGTCAGCCATCAAATTAGTGGTGTGTTAGATGTTGAAGACCCTGTTTCAGGGCAATACACCTTAGAGGTTTCCTCTCCAGGTTTAGACCGTCCGCTCTTTACCTTAGCGCACTTTGCGCAATTCTGTGGCTCGCGGGTACATGTCCGCTTAAATCGAGCAATACACGGACGACGCAAATTTACCGGCTTAATTAAAGCTGTGGATCAAGCAGCGGCGCAAGTAGAAATAGACGTTGACAACGAACGCTATACGCTACCGTATGACACCATCGACCGCGCCCACTTAGACCCAACGAATGAAGATATACAAGCGTTTTTAAAGACAAAACGCAATTAAATGCTAGTTGGATGTTAGGCTATCACACAGTTAACAGCCGCCTCCCTGTTAAAACTGGCAGCGATAATGAATAAACCAATGGAGTCACTTTGTTCACTCCATGACGGGAAGGATAACACCAATGAGTAAGCAGATTTTGCTGGTTGTTGATGCAGTCGCCAACGAAAAAGGCGTTGATAAAAGTATTATTTTTGATGCCTTAGAATGCGCCTTAGCCAGTGCGACCCGAAAAAGCCAAAATACAGATTTTGATGTGCGCGTCTCCATCAATCGCCATACCGGTGAATACAGAGCATTCCGCCGTTGGCTGATTGTGGAAGATGAAAAATTAGAATACACCGACCGCCAAATCAGCTTGAGCGATGCACAAACACAACGTGCAGAGGCTGTTGTGGGTGAATACGTTGAAGAAGCAATTGAATCGGTTAGCTTTCAACGGATTGGCGCACAAACCGCAAAACAAGTCATTGTACAAAAAATTCGCGAAGCAGAACGCAGCCAAGTGGTTGATGCCTATATTGACCGCCAAGGTGAATTGCTCAGCGGCGTAATTAAACGCCTCGAACGCGGTCACGTCATCTTAGACTTAGGTAACAACGTAGAAGCCTTAATTCACCGCGAAGATTTAATCCCGCGTGAGCCAATGCGCCCGAATGATCGCTTGCGTGGTTACTTAAAAAGCGTGCGCTCAGAACAACGCGGCCCACAATTATTTTTAAGCCGTACTGCACCTGATTTCTTAATTGAATTATTCAAATTAGAAGTGCCGGAAATTGGCGAACAGTTAATCGAAATTATTGGCGCGGCGCGAGACCCTGGTTTGCGTGCTAAAATTGCGGTTAAGACCCGCGATTCTCGTATTGATCCAGTGGGTGCTTGTGTCGGTATGCGCGGCTCGCGTGTACAAGCCATCTCTAATGAATTAGCAGGCGAACGGGTGGACATCATCTTATGGGATGAAAACCCTGCTCAGTTCGTGATCAATGCCATGTCTCCGGCAGAAGTTGTCTCGATCATTGTGGACGAAGACGCTCACAGCATGGACGTTGCGGTGCGTGAAGAACAATTATCACAAGCGATTGGCAAAAACGGTCAAAACGTGCGCCTCGCCAGCCAATTAACCGGTTGGACGCTGAATGTGATGACAGAATCACAAGCCGAAACCAAGCAAGAAGCCGAAACCCGTGCCTTATTAGACATGTTTATCACGCATTTAGATGTGGATGAAGATGTGGCGACGATTTTGGTACAAGAAGGCTTTTCCAGCTTGGAAGAAGTGGCCTACGTCCCGCTCAATGAAATGTTAGAAATTGATGACTTTGACGAAGACATCGTAAAAGAACTGCGCACACGGGCGAAAGACGTGCTCGTTACCTCGGCAATTGCCGACGAAGAACATTTAGACGGTGAGCAAACACCCTCTGAAGACTTGTTAAATATGGAGGGTATGACCGAGGAACTCGCGTGGGCATTGGCCCGTCGTGGCATTGTCAGTATGGATGATCTGGCAGAGCAAGCGATTGACGACCTCATCACCTTAGAAGATATGGACGAGCAACGGGCCGGTGCCTTAATCATGGCAGCGCGCGCCCCGTGGTTTGCAGATGAACAGCAAAGCTAATTTTTGCGCCCCTCAGTTGTTCGTTAGCCACGTTAAGGAGTCGGTCATGACTGACTAAATAACGCTAACACCGTCAGGCGAGTGTCAACAGGCCATTGTGCCTACCGCACACTAGGGATGGTTCGGCAGACGAAGCTGATGGCGACTCACGGATAACTGGATCACAGAGAAGTAATATGGCACAAGTAACTGTAAGACAATTCGCCGATACGGTCGGTATTCCGATAGAACGTCTGCTGGCACAACTAGGAGAAGCCGGTCTGTCTGCGAAAGCAGCAGATGACAACATTAATGATCAAGAAAAGTTGCAGCTTTTAACCCATTTGCGCCAATCGCATGGCAAAGAAGCTGTTGACAATGCCAACACTAACGAACCCACGAAAATTACCTTGAAGCGTAAAACACATAGCGAAATTCGTGTTCCTACCGGTGCGCAAGGTAAGCAAAAAACGGTGAGTGTTGAAGTGCGCAAAAAACGTACTTATGTCAAACGCCCTTCTAAAGCAGATGAAGAGCGTTTACAAAGCGAAAAAGAACGCTTAGAAGCCGCCCAACGCGACGTTGAAGCTGAATTAAAACGTCAGCAAGCAGAAGTGGAAGCTAAAGCACGCGCCGAGGCAGAAGCCAAAGCCCGCGCTGAAGAAGAAGCTCGCTTAGCGGCGGAAGCCAAAGTGGCGGCTGAAGAAAAAGCCCGTTTAGAAGCAGAAGCGAAACAAGTGCAACAACAAAAAGCCGCAGCCGATGCTGCTCAAGTCTCTGCTGAAGCAACAGCCAAGACCGCTGAACAGCCCTCTCAGTCAAAACAACCATCAGATGCCAAGGACGTGAAAACGCAGCAGAAGAAAACCGAGGCGACGGCCCCGACTAAAAAACCCGTGCAACCCGCGCAACCGCAACAACCAACTGCCCGCGCGAAACCCGCTACTCGCATCTTAAATGATGATGACGATTTGGACGAATTAAGCGATAAAAAGCTGAGCAAAGTTGCCAAACCGCCTAAGAAAGCACCCGCAGCCCGTTCCGGTGGTGGAAAAACCGGTGGTGGTAGTAGCAGTAGTGGTGGTAAGGATGGCAAATCTGGCAAAAGCAGTGCACGCGGTGGTGATGATCGCGGCAATAAGTTTGAACGCCAAGAAACGCAAGGCAGCGGTCGTAACCGTAAGCGTAGCCGACGCGGCAAACAACCTGAGCAGCAACATGGCTTTACCAAGCCGACAGCCCCTATCATTCGTGAAGTGGCCTTACCTGAAACCATTACGGTAGGCGATTTAGCACAGAAAATGTCGGTGAAAGCGGCTGAAGTGATCAAAGCTATGATCACTATGGGCAGCATGGTCACCATTAATCAGGTCATCGATCAGGAAACTGCCGCCATTGTGGTGGAAGAAATGGGGCATAAAGCAAAACTGCTGAATGAAAATGCCTTAGAAGACGAATTAGCGTTAAATCCTGATCATGACGGTGAGCACAGTTCGCGTGCGCCGGTTGTAACCATTATGGGTCACGTTGACCATGGTAAAACCTCGCTGCTGGACTATATCCGTACTGCGAAAGTGGTAGAAGGCGAAGCCGGTGGCATTACCCAGCATATCGGTGCGTATCACGTTGAATTAGAGCGCGGCTCTATCTGTTTCTTAGACACCCCCGGTCACGAAGCGTTTACTGCAATGCGTGCGCGTGGTGCTAAGGTCACGGATATTGTGATTCTGGTGGTGGCGGCTGATGATGGCGTGAAACCGCAAACCTTAGAAGCTATCCAGCATGCGAAAGCAGCCGGTGTGCCGATGGTGGTTGCGGTGAACAAAATCGACAAGCCAGGCGCAGACCCTGAGCGCGTGAAGCAAGAATTATCTGCGAAAGAAGTTGTGCCCGAAGAATGGGGCGGCGATACCATGTTTGTACACGTTTCAGCGAAAAGTGGCGAAGGTATCGACAACTTATTAGAAGCTATCTTGTTACAAGCAGAAGTATTAGAACTGACCACTGTATTTGACGGCGCAGCGCGTGGCGTAGTGATTGAATCGCGTTTAGATAAAGGACGCGGTGCGGTTGCTTCTATCTTGATTCAACAAGGTACTTTACGCAAAGGCGACATCTTATTAACCGGTCAAGTGTTTGGTCGTGTGCGTGCGATGTTAGACGAGCACGGCAAGCAAGTGGATTCGGCAGGGCCTTCTATTCCAGTGGAAGTATTAGGTTTGTCTGATACCCCATTAGCCGGTGATGACGCGATTGTAGTGCCTGATGAGCGTAAAGCGCGTGAGATTGCCTTATTCCGTCAAGGTAAGTTCCGTGATGTGAAGTTAGCGCGTCAACAAGCAGCCAAGCTGGAAAACGTGTTTTCACAAATGGAAGCGGGCGAAACCTCCAGCCTCAATATCGTGTTAAAAGCCGATGTGAATGGTTCGGTGGAAGCCTTAAGCGAGTCCTTGCGCAAACTGTCTAACAGCGAAGTACGGGTTAACATCGTCGCCAGTGGCGTGGGTGGTATCACCGAATCTGACGTGAACTTAGCAGTGGCCTCTGGCGCGATTCTGATCGGCTTTAACGTGCGGGCGGATGCCAGTGCACGGCGCGTGATCAATGAAGAAAGCGTCGATTTACACTACTACAGCGTGATTTACGAAGCGATTGAAGAAGTGAAACAAGCCTTAAGTGGTATGTTAGCACCTGAAATTCGCGAAGAAATCATTGGCTTGGCAGAAGTGCGTGATGTGTTCCGTTCGCCTAAGTTTGGCGCGGTTGCAGGCTGCTTAGTGGTTGATGGTACGGTGAAACGTAGCAACCCGATCCGCGTGTTACGCGATAACGTGGTGATTTACGAAGGTGAATTAGAATCACTGCGCCGCTTTAAAGACGACGTATCTGAGGTGAAATCAGGTACTGAGTGCGGTATTGGGGTGAAAAACTACAATGATGTGAAAGTCGGCGACCAAATTGAGGTTTACGAGCGCGTCAGTGTAGCCCGTTCTATTTAGATTTTTCAGCACAGCGGAGCGCATGTAGCCGCTGTGCTACATGAGGCTTTGCCATGCCAAAAGAATTTAGTCGTACCCAACGGGTCAGCGAGTTACTGCAACGGGAACTCGCTGATATTATTCGCCGTGAATTATCCATTCCCAGTTTAGGCTTGATCACGGTGTCCTCTGTAGATGTTTCGCCCGATTTAAAACAAGCGAAAGTCTATGTCACTAGCTTAAATGCACAGCAAGATCATAAGCATATTTGCTTGCAGTTGAATGAAGCGGCGGGCGAGTTACGCCATCATTTATCGCAACGCATCCGCAATATGCGTCACACACCCCGTTTATTGTTTTTCTATGACGAGTCTATTGAATACGGCAGTCGTTTGTCGGCTTTAATTGAGTCTGTCAGTCCTGAAAAATCCGATCCCGAAGAACCAAAAGATTAACCGCTCATGAAAAAAGCAGCGCGCGGTCGTCCCGTGCATGGCATTTTATTGCTAGATAAACCGCTAGGCATTAGTTCTAACGCCGCGCTACAAAAGGCTAAGCGTTTGTTTCAAGCGCAGAAAGCGGGTCATACTGGCAGTTTAGATAATTTAGCCACTGGTTTATTGCCTGTTTGTTTTGGCGAGGCCACTAAGTTGTCAGGCTTTTTGTTGTCTGCAGATAAGGCGTATGAAGCGGAATGTCAGCTTGGTGTAACCACGACCACGGCGGATGCTGAGGGCGAGGTGTTGCTACAGCGGGACGTGCCGGAGTTAAACGAGGCGCAGTTAATTGAGTTGTTGCAAGGCTTTCTTGGCGCACAAGAACAGGTGCCGCCGATGTATTCCGCGTTAAAGCATCAAGGTCAAACTTTGTACAGTTTGGCGCGTCAGGGCAAAACGGTGGAACGTGAGGCGCGGTCGATTCAGATTGAGGAATTGCGTTTGTTGTCGTGGACGGCGGATAAGCTGCGCTTTTATGTGCGTTGTTCCAAGGGGACTTATGTGCGTACCTTGGCAGAGGACATCGGCGAGACTTTAGGTTGTGGCGCGCATATCACGGCTTTGCGGCGTGTAGCGGTAGGTCAGTATCGGGACATGGTGACTTTAGAGCAGTTGCAAGACTGTTTTGATCAAGACGGTGTAGCGGGCTTAGATGAGCATTTACTGCCATTAGAAACTGCGTTGCCACAGTTTCCGAGTGTGACTTTAGCACCGGATTTAGCCACCCGTTTATGTCATGGGCAGACGGTGTTAGTGCCGGAAGTTCAGTTGGTTGGCGGGAGTGTGGTGCGGGTGTTTGCGGAGGGTGAGGAGTCTGCGCGGTTTTTAGGTTTAGGTGAGATGAAGCACGAAGGGGCGTTGATGCCTAAGCGCTTGTTAAACCTATAGGATAGGCTGGGGAATGTTACGCATTCTTGGATGCGTCAATCTATACGTGGGGGTAGGATTGTGTAAAAAAGGGATGCGTTTTTTGCCTCACGTCCCTTTTCCCCAGCTTAGCTGATGCCTTAAAGGCTTTTAATTGATTCTTCAGCTTTCTTCATTTTCAACCGGCTCATAGCAAGGTTTTCACCTTTGTTAGAGACCGCCAAATAGATGAAGATTAAAGGGTTAGATTTCAGCGGGCGAATCAAATGGTATTGAGTGCTTAAGCTAATTAAGATGTCCTCAATTTGCTCGTGATCTAAACCCACTTCACTCATAGCACGCAGTTTGGCTTTCACCACTTCGGTGTTTGCGGCGGCTGCCATTTCAATTGCAAAGTTATCCTGTGCTTTAGACCAAAGAATCATGCCGGTGGTTGAGTCAACAACTGCGGAGGCAATAAAGCCATCTATTTCTGTTAATATCGATATAGCCTCTTTCATCTGGCGCAAAGCTCCCAATAAGGTTTGATGGTTTGGTTCAACAAGGCGTGCTAAATGCCCTGTTTGAGCCGCATCATAACATATTCTCGGCTTTATCGTGCAGCTTGATTGTGTAAACGTAGTGTTATGCTATTAGTTAGTTTGCTGAAATGTTGGGGTTAGATTTAATGATTTTTTGAATTAATATTGGGGTTAATTGTAAGGTGGATAAAAAAATGCTTATGAGGTAGGGCGGATAAGGCGCAAGCCGTCATCCGCCATGAACCTTGCATGCCGTCTCGTCGATTTTAAGTATGTTAGCTATAGATTTTACGTTTGACCTATTGCTATCTATATTAGATGGCGTTATAAGAGATAAAATACAAAATTATTTTCTAATTAATAGGATATAAAATGAGTTCTGATAAAGAGCCAATTTATAAAAATAATGATGCCTTAAAACCTATCGAAAAATTAAACGCGGAAGCAGAAGAAGCATTAAATGATAAAGAACGAACAGCTTCTACAGAAAAAGATATTAATGAGGCACTTATTGCGGCGGGTGGCATTAGTACAGGTGGTGTGATTGGTTTTGCCGGATTATATTATGCGGGTATCACAGGTTTATCTGCTGCTGGCATGACATCTGCCCTTGCTGCCGCAGGTGGTTTAATTGGTGGTGGTATGGCTGCGGGAATAGCTGTTTTAGCTGCGCCTGCTGTGTTGTTAGGTGTTGGTGGTTACGCTTGGGCAGCACAACGTAATAAACGCTTGCTTATTAAAAAGAAAGATGAATTATTAGCCTCGATACGAGATAAACATACAAAGATTGAAGCGGAAATTGAGGCGTATCCTTCTGTTAAAGCAGAGTCTGAACGACTTGATTATTTAAAGCGTCTTAATATTTTAATTGTGGCGGCTATTGAGGATTTGGAGGCGGATGTAGAATATCATGGTCAAAAAAAATAAAAATTACGAACAAAATTTAGGATTTAGATATGTTTCAAGATCAAGAAATCAATATTAACAAAGAACTTTGGTTAAAAATCTTACAAGATCAACAGTTGATGAACGAAAAAGTTTTTGCTGTTTTTAATTTTTTATTAAAACAAGACAGAAATGAAGCTTCTGGTAAGGAAATTGCGCTTGCACTAGGTTATAAGAATCATGGGGAGTTAAATTTACTTATTCCTAACTTTAGTAAGCGTATTATTAAAAAACATCCTGAAATTAAAATACCTGAAAGGGATGACGGAACTAAAAGATTATGGCATATCCCTTTTGCAGGATGTCAAGAAAAAACAAAATTTAATTGGATACTAAGAGAAGAATTAAGAGAAGCATTGCTAGAAATAAAAGAAAAAACAGAAAGTGACACCTATTTGCCAGAAGAAATTGTAGAGCCAGATAAAATAATAATAGAAGGAGCTTGTAGGCAAGTTATCATTAATGCTTATGAAAGAGATAGGCATGCTAGAAAAATTTGTTTAGAAAAATATGGTTATCACTGCCAAGTATGTGGATTTGATTTTGAAAAGGTATATGGAAAAATTGGGCAATATAAAATTCATGTGCATCATAAAATACCTGTTTCTCAATATAAAAAAGAATATGTGCTAAACCCAGAAACTGATTTAATACCCGTTTGTCCAAATTGCCATTTAATGCTTCATAGTAAAAAAGAATGTCTTAGTATAGAAGAATTACGAGAAATTATTAAAGAAAATAAAGTTAAGAAGCCTACTCTATAAATAAGCTTCTTAACTTACACTAGAAAATATTTTCTTCAATAATTTCTGTTATTGTTTGTAATGCTTCCACTTCTTGCTGTGTATCTTTATTGTAAAACCCTATCATAGTTATAATATTTTGATAATCTTGTGTTAAATTACGATCTATAATGTGTTCATGATGGGCAATTTTATTTCTTAAAATTCTTATCTCATTTAATTCATGATAGATTTTTTTTATACATTGCTCCATCGAAAGATTATCAAAATCCATATTTGGCAATACAATTTTTAATTGTGAATTCCATATAAAGCCTAGAGTATGGGGGGCAAACATATGGCACCAAAAACCTAAAGTAAGATTGGTAATAATTTTTTCTGGTTCAATTTCTTGATTTTGTGTTATTTTAGGGTTTTTCTCCTTTATTTCATTTATGATTTTTTCTAAAACCTCAAGGCTTTTTGATTTTTTGTGGTTTTTGGGGGTTTTAAATGTTTTTTCAAAGCCTTTATGAGAGAACCATGTTTCACCATAAGTATTATTAAGTGCTTTCACTACAGCACTTTTAGTCACATATTCACATATTTCTAAAGGGAACCAGAAAGCACCTGATAAACGGCTATTCCAAAAATAGAGGTCCAGTGCATCAACACCTTGTTCAGTTTCCATTTTTTCGTAAAATGCTAGTTGTGAATGAGGTAAAGCTGCTCTAATTGCTTGATTTTTCATAAATCACTCCATTAAAAATATATTGACAAATGATAAAAAACAGCTAAAATTATTGTCGTAGGTGCAGGATTACATGCGACACTCTTCATTGAGTGTCTCCCCTGCACATTTTTATATATCTGAAAATTAACCCATCTATTGTAAATACTTACTTTTCTTCTGTAAAGTAAAATCGTTGGTATAACCCACCTATTAATACAATTATTCCATAATTGTTAAGTTGTTCAATGAATTACGAACAAGGCAAAGACCTATTTAAAAAGGTCGTTTAGCACAAAAACCAACCGCCCCATTAAAAGCTAAAATTTGGGAAAAGTTACATAAAAAGCATCGGGTTTAAGCCTAATAACCCTATATCTCCACCTCCCCCAACACCGCCCTCACCATCCTCAACACATCCACCGTCGCCGCCACATCATGCGTGCGCACAATCTTCACCCCCTGATAAAACCCCAAGGTCGCCATTGCCAACCCCGCATACAAACGCCCATCCACCGGCTTACCCGTAATCGCCCCTAAAGTAGACTTACGCGACACCCCCAACAACGACGGATACGGCAACGCAGTAAACTCAGACAACGCTTTCACCAACTGCACATTATGCGCAGGCGTTTTACCAAAGCCGAAACCAATATCTAACACAATCCGATCCGCGCCAATCCCCGCCACCTCACAACACGCTGCCCGCGCCAATAAAAAATCCTTCACCTCAGCCACCACCGAAGCATACTCCGGCTGCTGCTGCATGGTGCGTGGCTCTCCCTTCATATGCATCAAACACACTTGCACACTGTCAGAAGCCGCTACCGCCTCCACAGCCCCCTCAGCCTGCAAAGCCAACACATCATTAATCATCTCCACACCGGACGCAATCGCCGCCCGCATCACCGCTGGTTTCATGGTGTCCACCGAAATCGCCACCGGCAACTCAGCCTGCACTCGCTCCACCACTGGCATCACCCGATCTAACTCTAACTGCTCACTCACCCCGTCAGAATTAGGCCGCGTTGACTCGCCACCAATATCTAAAATCGTCGCCCCCTCCTCAACCATTTGCCGCGCTTGTTGCAACGCCGCCTCCAACTGCACAAAGCGACCGCCATCGGAAAACGAATCCGGTGTCACATTTAAAATTCCCATCACATGCGGCTGTTGCAAACAAATAGGCATAAAAAAACCTCGGTAGTCATCAAAACCACCGAGGTTAATCTGCTTAAGGACTTAACTCAAGTTTTAATGCTGGCTAGCAGGGTCGCCAATCCCCCCTTCAGGGCCTGGGCGTTTTGCTTTCAACTCTGACACTTCTGCCGCGCCATCGCTGTCATTATCACCACCATTAACACGACCGCCACGGGTATCATCCCAATCTTTCGGCGGACGCGGTGCTTTGCCTTCCATTAACTCATTGATTTGATCAGTATCAATCGTTTCATACTTGATTAAGGCTTCAGCCATTAAATGCAGAATATGCATGTTTTCTTTCAGAATGTTCTCTGAACGTGCATAGTTGCGGTCAATCACAGAACGAATTTCCTCATCAATCAAATGCGCGGTTTCATCCGACATCATTTTATGCTGAGTCACGCTATGACCTAAGAACACTTCGCCATCTTCTTCGCCGTAGCTCAAAGGCCCTAAGCGTTCAGACATACCCCATTGCGTCACCATATTACGCGCTAACTCAGTCGCACGTTTAATATCGTTACTCGCGCCAGTGGTGATGTGATCCAGACCAAAGATTAATTCTTCTGCTAAGCGACCACCAAACAAGCTGGAAATTTGACTTTCCAAACGCTCTTTGCTGCTGCTGTAACGGTCTTGCTCAGGTAAGAACATGGTCACACCTAAAGCACGACCACGCGGGATAATGGTCACTTTGTACACAGGGTCATGCGAAGGCACTAAACGACCGACAATGGCGTGACCGGCTTCGTGGTAAGCAGTGAGTTTTTTCTCATCTTCACTCATCACCATAGACTTACGTTCAGCACCCATTAACACTTTGTCTTTCGCCCGCTCAAAATCGCTCATATCGACTAAGCGTTTATTACCGCGTGCAGCAAATAAAGCGGCTTCGTTCACCAAGTTGGCTAAATCCGCACCTGAGAAACCAGGGGTACCGCGTGCAATCACACTTGGTTTTACGTCTTCAGCAATCGGCACTTTACGCATATGCACTTTTAAGATTTGCTCACGACCGCGAATATCAGGCAATGGCACAACCACTTGACGGTCAAAACGACCTGGGCGCAATAACGCAGGGTCTAACACGTCAGGACGGTTAGTCGCCGCAATCACGATAATGCCTTCATTACCTTCAAAGCCGTCCATTTCGACCAGCAACTGGTTTAAAGTTTGTTCGCGTTCATCATGACCGCCGCCTAAACCTGCGCCACGATGGCGACCCACTGCGTCAATCTCATCGATGAAAATGATGCAAGGTGAGTGTTTTTTCGCTTGGTCGAACATATCGCGCACCCGCGACGCACCGACACCGACGAACATTTCCACGAAATCAGAACCGGAAATGGTGAAGAATGGCACTTTGGCTTCGCCTGCAATGGCACGCGCTAACAAAGTTTTACCGGTACCCGGTGAACCAACCATTAACACACCGCGTGGAATCTTACCGCCCAGATTTTGGAATTTACCAGGGTCGCGTAAGAATTCGACTAATTCAGTCACTTCTTCTTTCGCTTCGTCAGCCCCTGCCACGTCGGCAAAAGTGACTTTAACTTGGTCTTCTTCAATCATGCGCGCGCGACTTTTACCGAAAGACAACGCACCACGACCACCGCCGCCTTGCATTTGTCGCATGAAAAAGATCAAGAGACCAAATAACAGCAGCATGGGGAACCATGAAATAAAAATTTGCATCAGCAGTGATTGTTGCTCCGGTGGGTTGGATTCAATCACTACGTTATTGGCTAATAAATCGCCAATGAGACCATTATCTCCAGGGTTGTAAGTGACAAACGGTGAACCGTCTTGTTTAATCCCTTTGATAGTGCGTCCTTCGATGACCACTCGCTCAACCTGACCACTTTGTACCGCATTGATAAATTGCGAATATTCAATGGACTGGTTGTTGGCATGGCGGGGGCCAAAGTTGTTGAACACCATCATCAGTACTAGGGCGATTACGACCCAGAGTAAAAGGTTTTTTGCCATATCATTCACTGTTATTATGCCTCTTCTCAAAAAACACTGCTTTGGCAGTTAGGTATAGACAAACACCGCAGGCGGTCGGCGTTTGAGTCATTCAATTATAGTTGATAGCGATGTGAACTACACCGCTTTCGCTTTATAGTGTTTCGCTAATACATACATTTCTGGTGAACGCGCCCGCGATGCATCCGGCTTGCGCGTCATGACCTGACGAAACTGTTCTCGTAAACTTTTCACATACGCATCAAAGCCTTCGCCTTGAAAGACTTTGGCTAAAAAATGACCGTCGGGGGCTAATACTTCAAAGGCAAGGTCTCTGGCTAATTCAGCCAGTAACATCGCACGGGGTTGATCTACCGATTTATTACCGCTGATATTGGGTGCCATGTCTGACATTACAAGATGAGCCTTTTGCTCACCAATGGCGGCTAACAGTTCATTCAACACGCTTTCTTCTCGAAAATCGCCTTGGATAAAATGCACACCTGCCAGCGGGTCCATAGGCAAGATGTCTAATGCAAAAACGCGAATTTTCTCATCAAACTTGGCTTTCACCCATTGTGACCATCCTCCAGGGGCAGCACCGAGGTCAACCACTGTGGTATGAGGACGCAAAATACGATCCTTTTGTTGAATTTGCTCCAGTTTGTAAACGGCACGCGAACGAAATCCGTCTTGGTGTGCTTGTTTGACATAAGGATCAGTACGGTGTTCTTGACACCAACGGTGACTACTTTTTTTCTGACGCATGTATTTTCAAATAAAAACTAAACCAATTTAACAAGGCTTTTCAGTCAAAATCTTAGGGTAAAAGTATGATTTTAACATGTTTTAGGGCAGAAAGTGCTTAACTACAAGCGAATCCTCGATAAAAGGGATAAATAGTCGCAAAACTGGTAGTGGCGTGTGTTAAAGACGTATTTTTAAACCATATTCAGCTTTTAAACTTAATAAGGCTTCTGCATTGCCTTTAGCATCGTCTACAGGGTGGTGAGTGTGCTTGGTTTGGCGCAAATGTTTAAAGTTTTGAAAGGTATCGCGCATGATGCCCTTGTATAGTGAGCCTAAATTGGTGGAGCTAAAACCAAACGGATTGTGCCCTAAAAAGTGGTGAAAATACCAGTTAATAAACTGCCAATCAAAGCCATTATTGTCGGAAATAAATAACGGTCGCTTGCTGGCGTGTTGTGTCAACCAATCGGCAAACTGTTGCATGGTATCGATAGGTTCAGGAAAAGCCAAAGTTTGCGCCCGCGAAAAGCCACTCACCGCTAAAGCTTCTGGTATCCAGCGTTCAGAAATGGGTTTTAACTGTCCATAAAAGGTTTTTGATAAGGAAGGCTCAACCACCACCGCGCCAAAACAAATCATGGAGTAATCGCTAGGAATAGGGCCATCGGCTTCAATGTCTACCATGATGTAAGTCATAAGCAGCTTGTCTCTAATTTGTAGTTTACTGTGATGTTGGCGCGACTGATGGGCTTCGTGCCTCAGCCCATCCTACAATACCTCGGAATACAACTATAGCCTGTTCTCACCAAACTATTTATGAGCAATATTCATAACCCCTAGCAAATTATCCCTCTAATCAGAATTAATTTTATTTGATATGTTTTTTTAATGATAGACAATCTGTTTTTCAGACTATTTGTTCCCTTTGCAAGCCGCTAGAGGTTAAAAATGAAACTGACATATCGTTGCTCACATCGTGTGGTGGGCGTGGGTTTATGTTTATGACAGAAAATATACCTAATGATTCACACACGAAGAATACTGCAATACTGCTTATCATCCTGACGACTTATTTTATTATTGTCCTTGATATTTTTATTGTTATCACAGCCTTACCTGAAATTCATCAAACGCTAGGCTTTTCCCATACTGGTTTATCTTGGGTACAAAATGCTTATACATTGAGTTTTGGCGGTTTATTGTTATTAGGCGCACGCGCTGGCGATTTGCTAGGGCGTAAACGTATGTTTTTAATTGGTCTTGCCTTATTCACTTTTGCTTCTTTAATTGTCGGATTGGCGCAAACACCAGAATGGTTATTAATCGCCCGCGCTTTACAAGGTATCGGTGCGGCAATTTTAGCCCCGTCTACCTTAGCTTTATTATCCACCCATTTTCCTGAAGGCCAAGCGCGTATCCGTGCGCTGGCTTATTACGCAGCCGTGATTGGTATTTCTTCTAGCCTTGGGTTAGTCATCGGCGGCTTTTTCACCGCATGGTTGTCGTGGAGAATGGGCTTTTTTATTAATATCCCGATTGGTTTAGTGTTGCTATTTGCGGCACAAAAAATATTAGTCGAAACGGAGAAACACTCTGGCAAATTTGATTTATTAGGCGCGTTTACCTCAACTGTTGGCATGACTGCACTAGTTTTTGGCATTGAGCATTCAGCCAGTCATGGTTGGCACAATATGCTGACGTTTAGCATGGTTGCCATTGGCTTGGTATTTATCACGTTGTTTATTCTGCAAGAAGCCCGTGCGCCACAGCCTTTGCTGCCGTTACGCTTATTTGCCAGTCGGGAGCGGGTAGGTGGTTATTTAGGCCGTATGTTGTTCTTAGGTACAATGGTCAGCTTCTTTTTCTTCGCCACGCAATTTTTACAAGGCGTGTTAGGGTTTAGCCCATTGGAAGCAGGTGCTGCCTTTTTACCTGTGACTATTCCAACGCTCATTGCATCGACCTTAGTGCCGAAATTAAGCCGCAGTTTAGGCAATAGTGGTGTGTTGTTGTTAGCCTTAGTCTGCATGGTGTTCGGTATGTATGGCCTGACACAAATTAATGCTTATACCGACTATTTCAGCGGCATTTTCTGGCCGATGATTTTGATTGGTTTTGGCAATGGTGCGGCCTTAGCTCCTTTAACTGTCGCTGCTGTGTCTGGTGTGGCACATAAAGATGCAGGTGCGGCTTCTGGTTTGGTTAACGTGGCACATCAGTTAGGGGCAAGTTTAGGCTTAAGTATATTGGTAGTAATTTTCGCCGCAGCGAGTACGCCTTTATTACAAGGCAAAGAACTGCTAGCTCATCAGTTAAGCAGCAGTTTTGAAGGCTGTTTAGTGATGTTGGTGTTAGCGGTTTTGGTGGTGTTAACGCTGAATATTTGGCCTAATTTGAGTAGTAAATGGCAAACACAGCGGTTGGTGGCGGCTGAGCAGGAAGATTGAGACCTGAGTTTGATAAAGTTTATCTTTAAAAACAATATGATTCTCGTTCCCATCGGGACGATCACTACCATTAAGTTAAGCAAGCGTTGTCGTTGTAGGGTGGAATAGCGCAGCGTATTCCGTTGTCGTTGTAGGGTGGAATAGCGCAGCGTATTCCACCATAGACTTCTGCAAAAAAGCTGAGCAAAAACAGGTTATAAACCGCATGGTGGAATACGGCTTACGCCTATTCCACCCTACAAACACGCTTAACTTAATGGCAGTGTTCGGGACGATGGGAACGAGAAGCAATGTTATTGCCCGCGCATAAACAAACCATCTAACATTTTTAAATTCAACTGCACCCATGTAGGCCGCCCGTGATTACATTGGTTGCTACGTTCCACCGCTTCCATATCGCGCAACAAAGCATTCATTTCTGACACCGTAAGTTGTCGATTAGCGCGCACAGAATGATGACACGCCATTGTGCCTAGCAAAGCAGCAATATGATTTTGCACTCGCTCACTCATACCATAGCGTTTTAAATCCGCTAACACATCTCGCACCAAGTCCGCCACATCAGCGTTTTGTAACAAGGCAGGTACTTGGGTCACAGTAAGACTCGCAGGCCCTGTGCGGCGTACTTCTAGCCCTAAGCTGGGGAATAAGGCTTGATGCTGCTCGGCTAACTCGGCTTCTCCTTCTGAAACTGCGACAGAAACCGGCATTAATAATTGCTGTGTTTTTAAGCCTTCACCGTCCCATGCCGTTTTCATGCGTTCGTAAGTAATGCGCTCGTGTGCCGCGTGCATATCGACGATGATTAGACCTTGGGCATTTTCCGCCAAAATAAACACGCCGTGTAATTGACCTAGAGCATAGCCTAACGGTGGTACTGTCTCTGGTTGTTCAGGTATGGGAGACGCTGCGGGTTTAGGCGTAGGTATATTTTTGGAAACAGGGGCTGGTGCTGGCGGTGGTGGAGCAGGAGTAACTTCCGTTTTTGCCTTTGCCACGGCTGCCGCAGGTTTTTCCTCAGTTTGAACGTCAACCGCTGGACGTGTTGTTGTCGCTGAGGGCAAAGATTGCCATAAGGCTTGATAGTGCTGTAATGATTCCTGCACTTGCTGCGGCTTGGGCTTAGCAGGTTGCATTGGCAACTGGGTTTGCTGCCATGCTGTTGGGCGTGGCTTGCTGATAGTTGGCGCGGAGACTGAATCGTCAGGCGTGTAATCTGCTGGTTCAGGAGAGGTTTTATCTGTAGGCAATTGAGCATTTAAAACTGTGCGACTGGGGCGCGTGTCAGCAAGTTGCTGTTTTAAAGTTTGCGAGATAAAACCGTGAATGACTCGACTTTGAGTAAAACGCACCTCGTGCTTAGTCGGGTGTACATTCACATCCACTTGATCGGGATCAATGTTTAAAAACAATACATAAGCTGGATGTCGCCCGTGATATAACACGTCATCATAAGCGTGCCGAATCGCGTGATTAATCAAGCGATCTCGGATAATGCGTCCATTAACAAAAAAATACTGCATATCCGCTTGGCTGCGCGAAAAAGTCGGCAGAGAAATCCAGCCGGACAACTGCAAACCATCCGTTTGCACTTGGTTTTCGATGTATAAAGCTTGCTCAGTAAAGTTGTTACCACACAAAGCCGCGATCCGCTCCCGTTGCTCGGCTTCAGTGGATGCGGGGCGCAGCGCTAACACCGTTTTCTGGTTATGTCGTAAGCGAATGCTGACCGGAAATTGGCTTAACGCCAAGCGCCGAACCATTTCATTAATATGACTAAACTCGGTTTTTTCCGTGCGTAAAAACTTGCGCCGTGCGGGCGTGTTATAAAACAAATCACGAATTTCTACTGTGGTGCCGATAGGATGCGCGGCAGGTGCTATTGCTTGCGGATGGCCTTGGTGATCCACTGCAACACTAAATCCATGTTCAGCACTGTAAAAATGCGAGTACAGCGTTAAACGTGACACAGACGCAATACTGGCTAAGGCTTCGCCACGAAAGCCCAAACTATGCACCGCACTTAGATCGTCTAAATCCTTAATTTTATTAGTTGCATGCCGACTTAAGGCTAAAGCTAATTGTTCTTCTCGAATTCCGCAGCCATTATCCCGCACTCGAATTAACTTCGCGCCACCTTGCTCAATATCAATTTCGACTGTATCCGCGCCTGCATCAAAACTATTTTCTAATAACTCTTTGATAACAGAAGAAGGACGTTCGACGACCTCACCTGCGGCAATTTGATTGGCAACCAGTGGGGAAAGGAGTTGAATATTTGGGATGTCCATAACGCAATTTGAGAGTCGGGTTTAAGAGGTCATCAATATGCTAGCAGTGTAGCAAGCAAAGCAATAGCCTCACATACGTTTTCTCATGCTGGTAAGCAGGCTATTAACAAACTGAAGTAAAAGACCTTTCACAAATAAGTATTTGTAACACAAGAATTTTCTTAGCACTTGTGCTTATTTCTTAGTCAATCTTTTATATACTTGGAGTTAGTCATTGATTGTCTCAACAGATGTAATGATATTGCGTAAGTTCAGCAATCCTAAAAATAAAATTCAATTTATTCAATAATTTAATTGTAGGTAAGCTGGCTTATCATTTGCTTAAAACGTCATTAACTTAGGGTCACAAACGCAGTCATGCTGCGTATCACCCTTACAGACATAACTTTCGTTAACAGTCTGTTGGCACTCGTTTTAGGAATCATAAAGTTATGAAACAGTACTACCTATTTAGCACCTTATGTGTTTGCTTACTACTGGCTGGTCAAACTGCTTGGGCAACTGATGCACAAACCAGCATTAGCGATGAGACAACTTATCAAGTTACTTATCATATTCCCAATCCAGATGATCCCATTCGTCGCCGTGAAGCGGGGCTGACCAATGATGATACCGTGCGTGGAGTTTCTCGTGGCGTGTCGCGTGGCGTTTCTCGTGGTGTCTCCAGAGGCGTATCACGCGGTGTTTCTCGCGGTGTCTCCAGAGGCGTATCACGCGGTGTTTCTCGCGGTGTCTCCAGAGGCGTATCGCGTGGCGTTTCTCGCGGTGTCTCCAGAGGCGTATCACGCGGCGTTTCTCGTGGTGTCTCCAGAGGCGTATCGCGCGGTGTTTCTCGCGGTGTGTCCAGAGGGGTATCACGCGGCGTTTCTCGTGGTGTCTCCAGAGGCGTATCACGCGGCGTTTCTCGTGGTGTCTCCAGAGGCGTAGGCGTATCGCGCGGTGAAGTAGCTGTTGTTGAGGAAGCTGCTACATTACCTGATTTACTTGCACCATTAGCCCCTCGCCGCACCGGTTTAAGCAGTCAAAGCCAACCTACATTATATTGGTATAACTCCACTCCGTGGGCAGGTGAGTTTGAATTTACCCTCAACAGCACAGAAAGCGTAGAACCGCTTTTAGAGCTGACTATCGGTTTACCTGAAGACAGCGATCAACACGCTAAAGGCATGCATGCGCTAAATCTGGCAGATTACAACATTCAGTTAAAACCTGAAGTAGAATATGAATGGTTTGTTGTGATTGTGCCTGATGAGTTGGAACGTTCTGCTGATTTGGTCGCCAGCGGCACCTTACGTTATCAAGCGTTACCAGCTTCAGTAAAAAGCCAGTTAGCACACACAGCAGGCGATCAACAGTATCAAATCTATGCAGAAGCGGGATATTGGTATGATGCAATTGCTGAGTTGTCGCAAGCGATTACACAAGCAGCGAATGATGAGAGTGTTTTTCGATTTGCCCGTGCTGCATTATCAGAACAAGTCGCTATGCCTAAAGTTGCAGTTTATGATAAAACACTGGCAGAAACGCATTCACCCTAAGGAATCATTATGAAAAACCGATATTGGCAATGGGCTATCGGTACATATTTGAGCACTGTCGCTGGCTTAAGCATGGCGCAAATTGCGTTAGATGGTAGCTTAGGCCAGAGCGGTGCTTTAACTGGGCCTGATTATCAAATTGATGCCAGTTTAGGACAGCAACAAGGTAGTAACTTATTCCATAGCTTTCAGACATTTACTGTGCAGCAAGGAGAGTCAGCCAGTTTTAATGGCCCTGATTCTGTGAGTAATATTATCGGTCGTGTCACAGGGGGCACTGCTTCTAATATCGATGGTCAACTGAAAACCACTATTCCCAATGCAGACTTATATTTAGTTAACCCAGCAGGGATTATGTTTGGTGAAAACGCCAGTTTAGATGTACAAGGTGGTTTTCACGCCAGTACCGCAGAACAAGTGATTTTCAGTGACGGCAGCCAGTTTAATACGGACTTAGGCCAAACCAGCACTTTAAGCACTGCTCCTGTATCTGCGTTTGGTTTTTTATCAGATCGCACGGCTGATATTCGTTTGCAAGGAAGCCAATTAGCGACTACACCTGAGCAAACAGTGTCCTTAATTGGCGGCAATATCAGCATGACAGATGGTGCAGTGATACGCACGGCAGCCGGTCGTTTTAATATCGCTGCGACACAAGGTGCAGGCACTGTCACCATGACCACAAATGATGTGCAAACCAGCACGCAAGGTGGCGATTTAACATTAAGCAATTCACGTTTAGAAGGCGATGACTTTGTTGAGGACACCAGTCGTCAATACGGCACCGCAGCGTTTTATATTCGTGCTGGCAACTTTGTCATGTCAGACGGCTCATTTGTAGGCTCTGGCAATGTCATCCCCAATACCTCTGGACAAGCGATTGATGTCAAAGTGAATCAATTAAACATGTCTGGAGGAAGCCGTATCCTCAATGTTTCTGAAGGCAGTGGTGGGCAAGCAGGTGATATTGTGGTGAATGCAACGGAAGCAGTGACCTTGCAAGACGTTGTCTATATTAATAATTCACGGCAATACACACGCTTATCCAGTTCGACCTTTAGCCGAGAGGGCAATGGTGGGAATATTTATGTCACTACTCCTAGTTTAACGCTGACTGACGGTGCACGGATTGAAGCGTCTATGGTTAGTGGTGTGGGTAATGGTGGGCAGATTGTGATTCAAGCACCAGATATCGTCATTCAAGGCACTGATGTGGATGGAAATCAGACCAAAATTGGTGCTGATAACTTTTCCTTTCGAGGTGGTTCTGCTGGTGGTGTGACCTTACAAGCAGATACGATTCAGGTATTAGATGGCGGTTTGATCAGTTCGTTTGCCACAGCCGTAGGCAACGGTGGCACCATTTTAATATACGCAGATAAAGCATTAACCGTTGATGGTAGTGCCGCAGCGAGCCTATTTAGTTCAATTTCTACCACCGCTGAACTGCTCGGTGACAGTGGTAATATCAATATCTTTGCAGGTGAGTTAACGGTCAGTAATGGCGGACAAATTACCACTGCAACAGGTGGCTATGGACAAGGCGGCAGCATTAATATTGTGGTTGATGGTGCAGTGGAACTCACTGGAGAAGTCGCGGATGGCTCAGGCAATATCAGCAATATCAATGCATTAAGCCAATATTCTACAACCTTTTTAACCTATTTTTCCCCAAATGAAGGCACTGCCGGTAGTGCAGGCAACATCACACTCCAAGCCAAGCAGTTACTGCTCAGTGGTGGCGCGCAAATCAATAGTACCAGTGAAACTAATGCACGTGCTGGTGATATTACGATTAACATCGCAGGGCCTATTTTACTAACTGGACAAAACAGCGCAAACAGCACACGAGATTTCTTTAGCGGTGTGAACAGTGACTCAGGCACTAGCACCAGCGCGGGCGAGGGGGTTGCTGGCAATATCAGCATTCAAGCCACACAGTTAGATTTGCGTGATGGGGCATTGATTTCGACAGAAGCGAATACTGCCGATGGGGGTAATATTCAAATCCAGACTACAGGTTATATTTACGCTGAAAACAGCTCTATCTCTGCCAGTGTTGGTGACAGTGTGGGCAGTGGTGGCAATTTAACTGTAACCCCTTCTTTCTTAGTATTATCTGATAGCCCTGTCATTGCACGGGCAGTGAGTGGGCCAGGCGGTAATATTAGTATCATCACCAATGGCGTATTCCGCTTTTTACCGCTTTCAGCATCACCTATCGATGCATCTTCTCAAAATAACGTTGATGGGGTAGTGGCGATTGATGCGCCTGATGTTGACTTGAGTGGCAGCTTGCTTATCTTAGCCAGTGATTTTTTATCCGCAGAGGATAGCTTGCAGACACCATGTACAGCACGTTTAGCCGAAAATCTCAGCAGTCTTGTAGTTGCTGAGCGGGAAGGTGTATCAACGGTGGGCAGTGACGATTTAATTCCCAGCGGTCTGTTGATACCAGTGAAGGTTGAGCAGGCGTTAGCGGTGAGTGCGGCGGCTGTACCTGCTGGGGGTACACTTATGTTAGCAATGGCAGATGCCAATATAAGCTGCAAACCTTAAGTGATAGTCTTGTCTGCTCTTGGTTATTTTTCCAATCAGACAAGACTCACTAAAAGCTTCACATTAACAACCTAAAGCTTTTTGTAACCATGTTTTAGGCTGTGGCACTTTCTTTCTTGCCCAACCAATACGGCCTTCGTGACTGATATGGAAATCAGTGAAATCTGGATGTTGTGTGACTACTAAGTCATACACCATTTTCATTTGAAACGCATCTAACTCTTTATCAGTATGATTACCGTGGCTTTCTTGCCAATTTGGAATCATACGCAAACAAAAATCTAAATCATCAATGGCAACCCAACTACCGGGTTTCATTAATTTTGCTACTAAATTAAAGGCCAGTGCATCCGGTTCCCACTCATGTGCGCCGTCTAATAAGCAAAAATCAAATAATGGCTGGCAAACACCATCAACCGTTTGTTTTGCTACTAAATCGGCTAAATACCAGTTATAACCTAAAGGATCGCCAACTGCTTGCAAGCGATCGGGTTTCAAACCTGCATGCTCGCGCAATACATTCACATTTACCGGATCATGAATGTATTTATCAATGGTGAGCAATTGACCTGCTTGTTGTTGTTCTAAAGCCGCGACCATGACACAACTGGTGGCACCAAAGCCGGTTCCCAATTCAATACAGTTTTCTATTTTATGATCCAAAATGAATTGGTAAATATCGCGCATTGCCTGCTCAGGCAATAAGAAAATATGACCGCCCCAACCTTCAGGTGGTGTGTAGTTTTTCAATGCGCTTAAGGTACTGTCTAGCATGTTTAACTTCCAATGTATAACGAGTGGACTTTCAATAGAAAATCCGCTCAGTGGTAGACTGAGCGGATTTCTCAAGGTTGAAACTAAATGATGTTACTCGGTTGTAGTGCTGTCAGCATTTGGATCGACAACCTGAATTAAGTATGAAAGCTCCACACCTTGTGTAGTCGTAATGTATAAAGTGGCATCCCCTGCAGCAGCACCATACAACGAGCACAAAACTTTATCCGCGCCTAAATCAGTGCGATTAACCACTAAGAACGCTTCTGCTTCAGCATCTACTTCACAGGTACGTACGAAGTCGCAAGAAGCATCAGAAGCACCATAAGCACACGTGGTTTGTCCTACATTAATCACCGAAGGTGCTGGCGCATCAGGTAATTGAATGAGCAATGGTGTTTCATTGATGACTAAGTAAGTATTACCGGTTAAACGGTTTAAGTAACGATAGCCAACATAAAACGCAACAGTGCGATCTTGTGCTTCTAGGCCAGAAGGTGCTGTTAATTGACCATGACCAATATCAATTAAGTAACTTTGACCATCATCCACAGCCAAGGAGCTTTTATAAGCTTTTAAACCGGTTAAACGCTCTGGCGTAATGCTATCCCATTGTGACCAGCCTAAGCTACTGAAACCAAAGAAGTCTTGTGCTTCTACTTTTTCATAAACTTGGCGCATAGGATTGCTTTGATCACCCCAACTAGACACTACAATTAAGTCAATTAGAGAATGGGCAGGATTAGGTGTGATTTTGATACTTAAGTTAATAATATCATCTGCTTCCAATGTATTAACGGTATCAATGTCTAAGGTTTCGCTAGCCGCATCACGGATAATATTGCCATAGAATACTAAGCCAACATTAGTTGCAGGTGTTGCGGTTTGATCACCCAATCTCAACTCAATTGGATTAACAGATAAACTGGATTCATTAGCAGGCGTTTCAACAACCTCTTCTTCCTCCTCAACAACTTCCTCTTCTTCTTCCGGTTCTGGATCAACTACGGTAGTCGTTACAGAAAAGACTGCACTACACGCCATATCAGAAGTTAAGGTAAGACTGATGGGTGTCACCGTAGAACCACTGCAACCACCGGTCCAACGGGTAAATTGATAACCAGTAGTCGCCACTGCACTTAAGGTGATAGTTGTGCCGGTTGTATAACTGCTGCTGCAAGTATTGTTGCTTGTGCTACAGTTAATTTGAGCATCAGATGTTCTGATGGAACCACCTGTTGCAGGTGTAATCGTCAAAGAGAGCGAGCCACTGTTTGAAGTGTTATTGTCAGTTGGTGTACTAGGGTTGACACCACCATTGGTTTCATACCACCAGTTGTTATACAACGCCACATCTGCAATGGTCATTGAGATAGACAAGCTATCAAACTCGAAGCCACCTAAGGCATTAGGCTGTTGATAAATAATAAAGTAAAAGTATTGTTCAGTTTGGATAGGGTTAGGAATAACACTACCAAATACTTTTTTATTTAAGCCACCTGTGGCCGCTTCTAACTGATTAGGGTAGATATAAGTGCCTGAACCACAAGGTGTTGCATTAGTTGCTGATGGGTTATCACTACAAAAAGGAATGTTTTCTTCAGACCCCCCCATCACTGGATAAGTACCAACGGCAAAACTGCCTGAGCCATCACTCACCCCTTGCCAATCACCTGATTCGCCAGAAATGGTAATGGTGTCAGCACCAGGTGGCATATAAATACGCATCCGTAATACTGAGCCAGTTGATAAAACAGGAATGGGAACACTGCCACCAGTGGTGCGAGAAGAATAAGTGACCTTTAAAGTATGTAAGGTCGTCCCTTCTGTGGCGACTGTATAAGCAGATGACGGTAAAAAGTCATAGTCATAATAAGGCAAGATCATTGCGTTTGCCTGTTGCATTAATAGCAACAGAAAACAAGCTGAACCCAATCTTAACAAGGTTAACAAACGAATCATTTATAAATCCTCAAAACACAACTCTTTAAAATTAAAAGAGTTTTTTGCATTAATCACTTAAGAATAGCCACATTCTACCAGAATTCATTCAAGAATGACTATGTTTAATATCTCTCGATTTATCACATTCATTTTGAATATCAACTAGTTAAATGGCTAAGCTCTACCTTTAATGGCAAAATATAGTTGACAATACCTTGGATAGTTTTATAAATACTTTTTATTTCAATAAATTACATATATTTTTCTGTAGTCCATTGAATAAGTGCTGTATGCAAAAACACACTTAAAGTATCGCTATTACTAATACGCAAGTGCAGGTCAATTACCAGTTAGTTTAAATCCTAGACTATTGTCATATAAAAACAAGTAGTTAAAAATAAAAGAAAAATACAAATGTAAAAATAGCGGATGTTTACAAAAGAAAGGACGAGCGGATAGGCTGGATTTGTATCAATAGACAAAAAAAAACGCTCCCGAAGGAGCGTTTTTTACGCTAATGACTAAATGCTAGATAGCATTATGGCCATTGACGGTTTTCCATTTCTGGGCTGTGAGCCAGAGGAGTTACCAATGAGCTACCAATACCTGTAGAGGTAATGAAGTATTTGTGTGATAACCCTAAAGCAGGAACACCGTTATAGTTACAGCCAGCGATGTAACCGTTGTTTGCACTTGCGTTGCTAACTGGGTTGAATGACATATCAAACCAACCAGACTCAAATGCCCAAGGTACGATTACATAGTTAACTTCAACTAAGTTGATGAAAGTTTCAACTGCTGCAACACCACCAGAGAACACAGAACCTTCAGTAGTTACAATTAACTGCTCGAAGTTGTTATATGAAGATACTGATGGAGAGATAATGCCAGACCAACGGAAAGGTGGGCTGTAAACACGCTCACTTGATGCAACAGAAGATTCACCGTTGATTGCAACCGCACAAGGGTTGTTGAATTCGTCGATTGCTAAGTTAGTAGCACCAACGTTTACACGGTGACGGTAACGTGTTGGGAAAGTTACCATTACAGAAGTTTGTTCTGTGCTAGTCGCTTCGTAAGAACCGTATAAGTTACGAGTTGCTAACGCGTGTTCAATTTCTAACAAGTTATCCATTGACACGTCACGAACTAAGTCAACACCGAAGTTGAACGCAATCGCAGTTTCAGGTGCGTTTAAGCCACCAATCGCGTCAAAGTCAGGGTTAGCTAATACACGACCGTCGAATAAGTAAGGACGAGTTGTAGTACCGTAGTAACCTAAGTTAGTAGAAACTGCAACAGGCTCACGAACGAAACCAGCGCGGATAGTACCGAAACCATCAGCAGTGGTGTAACGGATACGGTCAGTGTAAGGAACGTTATCCCATACTTCACCCGCTAATGCGTAGAATGGGTAACCCATTCTGTCAGCAGTGCCGATGCGTAAGCTCACGTCACCAGTTAAGCGAACCCAAGTTGGGTCACTAGAACGGATGTTACCAGAGTTAGCATTAGGATACAGTGCACCGTTAACGTCAATTAAGTTGCCGCTTTCGTCACGAGTCACAGCGATAACTTCACGGCCGTTTAAGCTGTTTAAAGTTGCGCGAGAAGTGTCGAAAATTTTAGCAACGCTGAATTTAGACATGCCACGTTCAACAACAACTGACTCACTTTCAGTTACGCGAACAGTACCACGAGCACCATAAACGCCGATAACTTCGATGTGGCCTAATTGTAAAGTTTCAGTGCCTGCATTCAGACCGTTGATGATGCGGTCAGTGAATAAGTTAACTTTTACAGGTTTGATTGAGCCAAAAGTTGCACGCGCACCGTCTGGAGAGGTGTAAGTACAGCCAGAAGCACAGATAGTTGGGTAAGTTTCGCTTGAAGTTACTGGACTCTTGATAGAATCGTCGTCAGAGTACAGAACAACTTTAGGTTTGCCTAATAAGCTTGAGTTTGCAGCAACTTCGGCATCAGATTCAGTGTAGAAACCATCTTGGTAGATACGGCCGCGCCATACGTCACCAGGAGTTAAATATAAAATAAAGTCTAACACCTCAGTAGAGTTGGTAGCACTTCTTAAAACTACTTTAGCTTTTACAGCAACATCAGTACGAGTGTTGACAACAGTCAAGTAAGTGTCATAACCAGTTTCTCTGTAATTGGCCATGTACATAGGGCCCATTAACACTTGACCGATTCCATCTTCTGCTAAGTGAATAGCTTGTGCACTGCCACTGAAGCCAACTCCAGTTGCTAATGCTGCTGCCATCACAGAAGACAGAAGGTTTTTCTTCATAATGCTCTTCATTAAATTTCCACTCCTTAACTTAAAAGCATGGATAAAATAGTTTGCTGCGCATCAACCTTGATAAAGCAAAGCACGATGAACCAAAGCATACAAAATTTACGCTGTCTACACAAGATAACGCACAGACACAAACTTACAGCAATCTTTAATTGAACAGAGTTGATTCTGTCTGACATTCACCAAAAGCACGTCTAAGGTGAAAGTTTGAAGCGAAATCAACACAGTGACCGGTTACTACTATACAAAGGTTAAGATATAAGTGCAACAATTTTTCGTAAAAGCCACACACTATCATTTATGTTGTATTTAAACAACACAGACTTCAAATAGTTAACCCGTTATTCAAAAAAAGCGTTACTAAAAAATGTTAAGTATCACCTTAAATCAGCTTTCAGATACTCAACTAAACTGCCAATTAAATTTAGCTTAATATGACTGTTTAAACGCGGTTAAGCGTTATTACAGCAAGGGATTTAAGGTTATTCACATTTTTAACTTAGTTTAAGTTATCAATAGCAACAACCATTCCCAAAAAGAAACAGGTATTGTAGGTATAAGTGATAGCACTGCCTTGTCAGCAGCAATGTCATTTACCCTATCACAGCTACCTGTTTTATCTCATACCTCTCACACACTAAATAATTGAGCAAGTAGGTGATAAGCCGCACGTTCCGGTGCAAATCGCACGATCTGTTGACGTGCCTGTGTCATCAATGAAACACGTAACGCACTGTCTGTCAGCAAACGTTGCACAGCATTGTAACAAGCTGGATAAGATGTGGTATCAATCACTAAAGCGTTGTTTTCATGACACGCAAAGCTATTTGTCCCACCAAACTGAGGCACGACAACCGCGAGGCCACACGCCATCGCTTCCATTGCCGTTAAGCCCATTGCTTGAAAAGTTGAAAAATCGACAAAGATGTCAGCTTGTCCAAACAGTTCGGCAATCGTTTGTGGTGGACAGACACCACGATTTTCAAAGGTAAAATCTTGTGGCAAACCCGCCGCAGTCAGTTCTGCGTCATTGGCACCGAAAATCACAATACGCACACGCTCGCCATATTGCTGCTGAATTGCACGTAACACTTGCATAGTGCGTAATGCACCACGCCGAATGCTAGACGGACGTACCATCGCAGTGATGACAACAGGTTCTGGCTCAGCAGGCCGTTCTGTTCTCGGCCAAAACAAATCTAAATCAACCGCCGCACCAATCACATGACAAGGCCGCGCCAGTTGCCGCTCCACTTCTTGTTGTGTCCATTCCGTTTTGGTGACAAAAGTCGCCTGCGGAATGCGCAAATAAGACAGCCATGCCCGCCGAAACTCAGGGTGACGGCGGAAATAATAAGAAGCCCAACGTCGTCGCAACCATGCCGATTGCCAAAACCGACGCGAGCGTGCTGCCTTATCTACATAAAAATACGGTTCAAAATCCTGAATATAATACGCGATCTTAGGTGCGTTTGGTCGCTCCGCTAAGGGCGCAATCCAGTCAATCGAATAATTTGCCGTAGCCACCACTGCGTCAAAATCTTGACACAGATCAGGAATACCAAAATCGGTTGGTGAATAAATCACCGGTACATCTAAGTCGGGGTAGCTGCGTTCAAAAGTCTCACGGTGATGCTCAAAATTTAAAATCTGTGCATCAATACCCATGCGCCGTAATACTCTAGCCTCAGTGATGACAACATTGGCACCACCGCCAACTTCCATCACAGGCAATACAAAGACAATGCGTTTACCTGACCAACGATATTGTGCCTGCGCCACGTAATGCCAACGCTCTAATAAATATTGTGCCCGTAAACGGATGCTGTGCAGTACACGGCTGTGCAGACAAAAAGACACGCCTGCATCAATAATAGCTTGTCCGTGTTTCTGTGCTAAGACAACACCGGCACGATCAGATAATTGTTTGCGACGATCATGAGAATAACTACGCGACTGTGCATGATAAATATACACATCATCCGCGACGGCTAATTGCCAACCCGCAGCGCGAGCGCGTAGACAATAGTCATTTTCTTCGCCATAGCCTTTGGCAAAATTTTCTTCATCAAAATAGCCTAATGCCTCTAGCACGGCGCGTTTGATGAGTAAGCAGAAACCATTTAAAAAAGGAATGCGCGGATATAAACGCGCAGCGGTTGCACCCACACGTGCGCCCATTTGTGCCACGGTGAAATCGACAGGTAAAGGATTGGTTGCCCAATCACCGTGATCTTCAATATTCGGAATGGACTGCCATGAGGCAGTATTGCTGAGAGGCCCTACTAAACCAATGCTTGTGTCAGAGTCTGCACACGCTGTTAAACGCTCTAACCAAAACGCCGTCACAATAGTATCACTATTTAATAAGATAACATGCGCGTGCTGGCTGGCTTGCAAACCTTGGTTGGCTGCACAAGTGTAACCGCGTGCCTGCTCGTTACGGATTAATAGCGTATTTTCTACGTGTTGTGCTGCGTCTTGCTGCAAAAATGCAGCGGTTTCCGCTTGGCTACCATCATCTACCAAAATCAAACGATACGGCACACTACTATATTGCCGCACTGAACTTAAACACTGTTGTACATCTGCTAAGGCATTATGCACACATACGATGACATCAACCGCTTGCGCAGTTGTGCTGACACCGGCAGTATTTAATTGATAATGAGGTAATTGGATCGCAGGATTGGTGCTAAATTCAACAGAGGTGGACATGCAGGTTTAATTAATAGCGACTTAAATAAAAGACTCTCTCCATAGCTGCGGCAATCTTAGCACAGATATGTGTGAGGCAAACTATATTTTTGTCCATTATTAATCAATTAAAGGGATAAACTCTAAAATTGACAGAATATTGCCATTTTTTACATAGGATTTGTGCCATCTTTTCAGATAGTGAGTAAATAGTCTGTCGTCAAGCCTTTGTTCTAAATCAAGATTACCTCCAGCAACAGGTAAAGCGTTTTAAGCACAAGCGAAACCATAGTGAGGCAGCAAGTGCGTAGAAAAAACGCACGGTTTATGCTTTTTATAACACCTTAGCTATAATACGCGCTTAGCTTTCAGCCAAAGGTTATCAACTTCATGCACACCCTCACGTTTACCAACCGTCAAGCGTTTTTCGATTATTTACAAAATGTCCCTGAATTTAGAGAACAGCGCGAGTATGAGCTTGCGATTGTGCGTCGTCATCAAGATGAAGCGGTTTATCATTTAGATGGTTATTGCAAAGTGTGCGCAAAGCCAACCTTATTTCAAGTTGATGCAATCTCTAGTTATCAGCAAACCGAAGACGGCTTAAGCTTACCCAATTGGCGAGAGCGTTTATTATGTGAGTCTTGTCAGCTTAATAATCGCCAGCGTGCTATTTTGCATCAAATTCAAGCGGCCTTAGCAGAACAAGAACACAGTGAGTCGCCAACTATTTATGCAATGGAACAAGTCACCCCTTTATTCCACGCTTTACAACAGATATTCCCGCACGCGCACTGCATCGGCAGTGAATACGTGGGGCCAGAACATCAAAGCGGCGCAGTGGTTGACGGTATTCGACATGAAGATGCCGAAGCTTTAAGTTTTGCCGATAACAGTATTGACTTAATTACTTCTAACGATGTGTTAGAACACGTCAACCAACCACTGCAAAGCTTGCGCGAGATTTTCCGCGTACTAAAACCCAATGGCAACTTATTCTTAACCATTCCTTTTCATGCGGATCGAGATGAAAACGTGCGCCGTGCGGAATTGGTCAATGGCAAACTGACACATTATTTACCGGAGATGTATCATGGCAATCCCATGTCGGAAGATGGTTCATTAGTGTTTAATGACTTCGGCTGGGATTTTGTGG
Source organism: Beggiatoa sp. (assembly GCA_003245895.1). Lineage (GTDB taxonomy): Bacteria > Pseudomonadota > Gammaproteobacteria > Beggiatoales > Beggiatoaceae > SZUA-411. The sequence continues at coordinate 6,990 of QKBZ01000257.1, read as the reverse complement.
GCGAGATGCAAAGTGTTGGCTTTCAAGATGTCGGCTTATGCTTGTACTGGTCATCCTTTTATGGCTACTTAGGCGCACCGCTGTCTTATTTTTACGCACGTAAACCTGCCGCTTAACTTTGCACCAGCTTGTAGGGCGGATAAGGCGTAAGCCGTCATCCGCCGTCATTGGCTTGGTTCAAGCTTCAAGCACACGATGTCGGATGACGGCTACGCCTTATCCGACCTACAAAATTGCGTTAACTTAATGGCAGTGTCTCAATACCCGCAACCATTTTTTGTTTTAATAAGGAGTTCCTCTGTGGCGAATAATACTGCCCCTTTTCCTGCCTTACGCATGCGCCGTATGCGCCGAGATGATTTTTCCCGCCGCTTAATGCGCGAAAATCAGCTTAGCGTAGACAATTTGATTTATCCCTTATTTGTCACTGAAGGCACTGGTCAGCGTGAGCCTATTAGCTCTATGCCTAAGCAATTCCGTTTAAGCGTTGACGAATTGGTAAAAGAGGCTGAAGTATTAACCCGTTTAGGTATTCCGGCGATTGCCTTATTTCCGGTAGTGCCTGTTGAGAAAAAATCCTTAGATGCGCGGGAAGCGTGGAACCCTGACGGTCTTGCACAACGCGCTGTGCGTGCGGTGAAACAAGCTTGTCCAGAATTAGGCGTGATTACCGATGTTGCCTTAGACCCATTCACCACTCATGGCCAAGATGGTTTAATCGATGAATCGGGTTATGTGTTAAATGAGGACACGGTAGCGGTATTAGTGAAACAAGCTTTATCGCATGCCGACGCAGGAGCTGAAGTAGTGGCACCATCTGACATGATGGATGGTCGCATCGGGCAAATTCGTAGCGCGTTAGAATCACACGGTCATATTAATACCCGCATCATGGCTTATTCCGCTAAATACGCTTCTAGCTTTTATGGCCCTTTCCGCGACGCAGTGGGTTCAGCCGGTGCGTTAGGCAAAAGCAATAAATTTAGCTATCAAATGGACCCCGCCAACAGTGACGAGGCAATCCGCGAAGTGGCCTTAGATTTACAAGAAGGCGCGGACATGGTGATGGTGAAACCGGGTATGCCTTATTTAGACATCGTGCGTCGGGTGAAAACAGAATTGCAAGTACCGACCTTTGTTTATCAAGTCAGCGGTGAATACGCCATGTTACAAGCGGCGATTCAAAATGGCTGGTTAAGTGAAGAAGCGGTGATTATGGAAGCTTTGTTGTGTATTCGCCGTGCGGGTGCAGATGGGATTTTGACGTATTTTGCTAAGCAGGCGGCGGAGATTTTACAGCGTGCCTAACGCTTCGTTTTTTCTCGTTCCCATCGTCCTGATGGGAATGCATGCCGTGTCGCTCCAGCGGCACGAATAGCAATATGATTCCGCTCATCACCACGACTCGCGCCGCTGGAGCGACGCGGTACGCATTCCCACCAAAATAGTGGGAACGAGAAAAACCCTGTTCAAACTTCTCCGCGTTCGCACCGCAAAAGGACGCGGCGCAAACCCTACAAAACAATGCGCCTACTCCACATCCTCCGTCGTCACCACCGTAATCTGCCCCGCCAACTGCTCTGCCCACATCCGTATTGCCTCATAATCTCGGAAATCACCTTCCGGTACGTGCATTAATTTAACTATCATCCGCCAGAAAAATTTTAACTTTGAAGGCTTTACTGCACCCGCGAATAAACCAATGTCCATTGGCGTGATTAAGTTCAGGCTAGGCGCGATCATTTCTAACACTTTTTTGCGATTCGCTTGCGTATCTTCGTGCATGGTCATGGAGACAACAAAGAAGGCGACTTGTTTTTGTGCTAACACCTTCTCATGCACAGATAAAAAATGTTGTGCCTCAGGCAGCCAACGTCCCATGCGAATGGGTGCGCCTAATATCACCGCTTGATACGGTTTAACATCTTTCACATCTAAGATATAGCGCAAGTCTAAATCAAAGCCTTGCTTGACCAATTCTGCACCGATGGTATGTGCAACCCCTTGGGTAGAGCCGCCGCGACTGGCGTAAGTGACGAGTATTTTTTGACTCATGAGCTTTGCTTATGTGGAGGCATTAAGGCCGTAATTTTTGTAGGGCGGATAAGGCGCAAGCCGTCATCCGCCGAAGAATGTTCGCTGATTTCGCTTAAAACAAGAAATAACGCTGCGCCAAAGGCAACACCGTTGCCGGTTCACAAGTGAGCAATATGCCATCCGCACGCACTTCATAAGTCTGCGAATCCACTTCCATCAAAGGCTGATAATGGTTATGCACCATGTTCGCCTTACGCACTTGACGGCAACCTTGCACATCCACCACGCGCCGATTCAAACCTAATTGTGCCGCCAAACCGGAGTCCACTGCCGCTTGAGATAAAAAGCTAACACTGGTTGCAGCTAATGCACTGCCATACGCGCCAAACATCGGGCGATAATGCACTGGCTGTGGAGTTGGAATTGAGGCATTAGGATCACCCATCGGCGCAGCGGCAATCATGCCACCTTTAATAATCATCGACGGTTTAACACCAAAAAAGGCCGGTCGCCATAACACTAAATCCGCCAATTTGCCTTGCTCAATCGAGCCAACTTCATGCGCGATACCATGTGCTAAGGCTGGATTAATCGTATATTTCGCAATGTAACGCTTCACGCGGAAATTATCGCGGCGATCATTATCTTCTACTAATGCACCGCGCTGCACTTTCATCTTATGCGCAGTCTGCCAAGTGCGACAAATCACCTCACCAACGCGCCCCATCGCCTGCGAATCAGAGGCAATCATGGAAAACGCGCCTAAATCGTGCAAAATGTCCTCGGCAGCAATGGTCTCGCGCCGAATCCGTGATTCAGCAAAAGCGACATCTTCAGGAATGGCTGGGTCTAAATGATGGCACACCATCAACATATCTAAATGTTCATCAATGGTGTTATGGGTATAAGGCCGCGTCGGATTGGTTGACGAGGGCAACACATTGGCTTCACCGCAAGCTTTAATAATGTCCGGCGCATGTCCACCGCCCGCGCCCTCAGTGTGATAAGCGTGAATGGTGCGGCCTTTAAAGGCGGCTAAGGTATCTTCGACAAAACCCGATTCATTCAAAGTGTCAGTATGAATCGCCACCTGAATATCGTATTGCTCTGCCACGCTTAAGCAATTATCAATCGCGGCAGGCGTAGTGCCCCAATCTTCATGCAGTTTTAAGCCCATCGCCCCCGCTTCGATTTGCTCATTCAGCGGCAACGGCAAACTGGCATTACCTTTACCCAAAAAACCTAAATTCATCGGGAAGGCTTCCGCCGCTTGCAACATGCGGTGCAAATGCCAAGGGCCGGGTGTACACGTCGTGGCGTTGGTTCCTGCCGCAGGGCCAGTGCCACCGCCGATCATGGTGGTGACACCAGACATCAAAGCTTCTTCAATTTGCTGAGGGCAAATAAAATGAATGTGGCTATCAATACCGCCAGCAGTGACGATCATACCTTCACCGGCAATCACTTCGGTGCCTGCGCCCAATATAATAGTGACCCCTGATTGAATATCGGGATTGCCTGCTTTGCCAATACCGGAAATACGCCCGTTTTTCAGCCCAATATCTGCTTTGACAATGCCCCAATGATCGACGATTAAGGCATTGGTGATCACGGTATCAGCCACTTCTGCCGCAGGTGCTTGGCCTTGTCCCATGCCATCGCGAATCACCTTGCCGCCGCCAAATTTAACTTCTTCCCCGTATAAGGTGTAATCGCCTTCGACTTCAATCCACAATTCGGTATCGGCTAAACGCACTCTATCGCCCACAGTAGGGCCATACATATCAGCATAAGCTTGACGTGTGATGCTGCTCATAATGCCCCCATGACTTTAGCGTTAAAACCATACACTTTGCGCACACCGCCATAGGCGACTAACTCCACCACCCGCTCTTGCCCCGGCTCAAAACGCACGGCAGTGCCTGCGGGAATATTTAAGCGAAAGCCTTTTGTCACCTCACGTTCAAAGCGTAATGCGGCGTTGGTTTCGTAAAAATGGTAATGCGAGCCAACTTGTATTGGCCGGTCGCCGGTATTGGCAACGGTGACAATCAGGGTTTGACGGTCTGAATTCAGCGGCAACTCGCCCGCTGCGACTTGAATTTCGCCGGGGATCATGGGCAACTCCTTGTGGTGGCTTACACGATAGGATGATGAACCGTGACTAACTTGGTGCCATCGGGAAAGGTGGCTTCAACTTGTACTTCGTGAATCATTTCCGGCACGCCTTCCATTACTTCATCACGGCTTAACAAGCGCGTACCTTCGCCCATTAATTCAGCAACGGTTTTACCTTCGCGTGCCCCCTCCATAATCGCCGCAGAAATGTAGGCGATGGCTTCGGGGTAATTTAATTTTAAACCTTTGGCTTTGCGACGTTCTGCCAATAAAGCCGCAGTAAAAATCAACAGTTTGTCTTTTTCACGGGGGGACAATTCCATGATCAATCCTCGCGCTTGGCTGTCAGAAAACGTATTTACCGTCGATAACAGTGTTTTATTGCTGTTCTGCGACGGCGGGCGTGGGTGGTAAATGGCGCATGATTGCTGCCAATAAGGTTGGCATATCAATAGGCTTAGTTAAGTAATCATCACAGCCACAAGATAAGGCATATAAGCGATCTTGGGAAAACTCAGATGCGGACATGGCAATGATCGGCTTAGTGAAATTGTCTTCACGCAGTTGTTTGACCACCACATCACCATCTTGTTTTGGCATGTGTAAATCCACCAACATTAAATCTATGTCAGTATGTTGTTGTGCTAAGGCTAAGGCTTCATCCCCATCATTGGCACTGAGCACTGAATAACCTGCTTCAGTTAAATACAACTCGATTAAGGTATGAATCATGGCGCAATCTTCTGCCACTAAAATCGTACCTTGTGCAGTGTTTGATGGCATGTCCGTCGGCAAGGCATGCGTCATTTGCACCATAGGGGCAAGAATTTGTCCTGAAAATTGCGATCCTGGTGGGTTAGGTGCTTCACATACGCTGACAAAACCGCCCATTAATTCCACCAATTGGCGCGTAATGCTTAAGCCTAAACCGTTGCCCACTTGCTGTGCAGTGTTCTCTTCGCGGTGGAAGGGATGAAAAATTTTCTCGCGTGCGGCTGAATCAATGCCCGGCCCTGTGTCGGTGACGGTGAATTGCAAGTAGTCGCTTTCCCACTGCAATTGCACGTTAATTGAACCGTGATCAGTGAACTTCAGTGCATTGGCGATTAAATTAATCAGCACTTGTCGAAAACGTAATTCATCAAAACGCAGGCGTGGTGGCACTGAGGGGGCTAGTTTAATGATTAAGGCTAAGTCTTTTTCTTTTGCGGTGGGCAAAAATAAGCTATTTAACTCTTGCACAAAGTAGCGCATGTCACAGGTGACAGAATGCAACTGCAATTGCTCAGTTTCTAAACTGGCTTGATTTAAGACATTATCCACCAAGTGCAATAAATGACTGACATTGCTACGCACACCATTTAAATATTGTTTTTCTTCGGTGTCTGCGGCTTTCATTTGCGCCAGTAAATCGGTGTAGCCAATTAACGAGGTTAACGGGCTGCGCAATTCGTGCGATAAGCTCGCAATTAAATCACTTTTTTGCTGACCGGCTTGCTCTAATAACTGTTTCTCAGCTAATAAAGCCACCCGCGTTTCTTCCAAATCTTGTAATAAACGGGTTTGGCGATAAGTCAAAATGCTCAACTCGTTAGCGCGTTGCTGCATTTTTTGCTGGCGTTCATGTTCTGCGGTGGCATCAAACATCAACACCCATGTACCGGCATCGAAGGGAATTAAATGTACGTGTGCGACTTTGCCTTGTTCAATGGTGACAAATTCCAGCACTTGGGTATGGGTGACGGGCAATAAGCCTTCTAAAAAGGCAATTTGCTCACTGGCTAAGCGTCCGGTGTTTAAACTACGCAAGCCATAATGCCAAGGATGACCGCCCCAGCGCACTAATAAGCCTTCTGGATCGAGATGAAAGTAAGTCAAGATCATCTCTGACATCCATAATGAACGGATGTACTTGACGATACTGAGCGGAATAGAAGTCATACGCATAACCTCCTGCTCTGGGTTAGGCGAAGGTGAAGATTCTTCCGGCATGACACAATCCTTTAAGCTTGCGTAACGGCGGTAGCCAATTGTAAGAATGCGTGCTCAACATTAAGTCCTGTTTTCGCACTGGTATTTAATAATGTCCAACCTTTTGCACGGTGCTGCTCAATGACGGCATTATCTAATTCCCATTCTTGTTCCAAATCCGATTTGTTCAACAAGACAATAAAGGGTTTGTCACCTATTTTCTCTTGCACTGATTGTTGTAATTTGACGGCACTGTCCCATGTCGGACGGCGTGTGCTATCCACCACCAATAAGAAGCCTGCCGCACCTCTTAAATAAGATGCAGTGGTCGTGGTTAAGCCATCATTACCGGCAATATCCCATAAAATTAATTTAACATTTTTATCTGCTTCAATTGCGACCATTTTGGTATCAATTTTTACGCCGACAGTGGTTAAATATTTATCAGAGAATGTTTGCCGAACAAATTGAGCGACTAAGCTGGTTTTACCCACCGAGAAGTCCCCAATCATACAGATTTTCTTTTGCACAGTACTCACTGTTGCATCCCTTTTCTGGTTGCGTGTCCCATTGCGCGACAGTAGACACTACGTTTTGACTGTGATTTTTCTCAAGTCTGTGGGGCGAATTGTTGTGTTGTAGGTCGGATAAGGCATGAGCCATCATCCGACATTAGGGTTTTGATTACCCTCACCTAAATCCTCTCCCAGAGGGCGAGGACTTTAACGGCAAAGATAAAAAAATTTTCAAACAATGACTTTCAGCTTCCTCTTAAAGCCCTCTCCCTCTGGGAGAGGGTTTGGGTGAGGGCAATCTTAAGTCAGAACAAAAGCCTAACGGCGGATGACGGCTCACGCCTTATCC
>QKBZ01000031.1 GCA_003245895.1 Beggiatoa sp. | reverse complement strand
ATATGCGCACTCCTTTCTCCCTAAGCTAAAAATACGATTAGTCCGCATTTAGCTGTCGATTATTTTCCTATACAAACTTTGTAAACAGCTATGAGATGAGCATTGAATGTCAGATTGTTTATCACTTATAACATATTGTAATTTAAGAAAACTTATTGCTGCGGCGCACAAAACTAGACAAGTTAGCTTGACTGATTGTCTTATAAAATGACGACTTATAACACAATATGTAGTATATTGCTTCCCTTGCATACGTTTATAAACGTAAAGCAAACTACTTATTATGCCGTTTTAAAATATGATTATTTTAGTATTCAAACTGTATGATAGTTGCGTTATTAAAATCTATACAAAACTTATGCATTATTTAATAACGTATTTAAACAAAAATAATAATATGCTTTGGTACGGTTAGCACTTAATGAATGTTAAGTCAGATCATGTTAGTCAGGTTTTTGGAATCATGTATTACATTAATTACTTATTCAGCATACACTATGCTAAAAAACTACTCAGCAAGTTATTAATAATGAGCTTGCTGTTTTATGCAATACCTACACAGGCAATACAGGCTTTACCTAAAATGCCTAGTGAATCGCAATTACAAGCAGTTTTCTTATTACGTTTTGGCTTATTTGTGCATTGGCCAGATTCTGCATTTGATAACACTGAAAACAGTTTGAATATTTGTATTGTAGGTAATAATCCTTTTGGTGATTTTTTTAATTCGGTTATTAAAGATGAAAAATATAATGAGCGAAAAGTAAATGCCTTATATTTATCAGAACTTGAAAGCCTTCCACAGTGTCATATTTTATTTGTTTCTGAGTCGGAGATTTATCGCTTAGAGCAAATTATGGAAGCCTCTGCAAATTTTCCAATTTTAACGGTAAGCAATATTGCGAATTTTGTTAATCGTGGTGGCATGATTGAGTTTTATTTACGCAATAACAAAGTGCGTTTCATGATTGATCCACAAACAATTCGTGATGTGAATTTATCAGTTAATGCAAACTTGCTGCGCGTTGGCGATGTCGTTCAATAATAAGAATGAAGGAAAAAAATAAAGATGTATTTTGTTTTTTTTAGAAAAAAAATGGCTACATTACACTATTTAACTAGCCTAGTGTTATGCAGTGTGAGCACTTTAGTATTAGCACAACAGTCAGATGACGACATAATGGCTGAGTATTTAAAAGACTTAGATTTCGAGCAAATGCTGGAAATTGAAGTGAGTTTAGATGATGTCTTTGATGTCTTTGATGGTTTGATAAAAGCTGAGAAAGTCTCTGTTGCAACTGGCGTAAGCCAATCCCGTCAACAAGCCCCTGCCGTCACCAGCGTATTGACTCGCCAAGACATTGAAGCCATTGGGGCGCGTAATATTGATGAGATTTTAGAACAAGTACCGGGTCTGCATGTGGGGCGAACCTCTGTCGGTGGCATGTCAACTTATATTATCAGAGGTATTTACACATCCTCATTGAACACAGACATCTTGTTTATGATCAACGGTGTTTCGCTCAAATCCTTAATGTCGGGTAACAGAGGCATGGATTGGAACGGTTTGCCTGTGCAAAGTATTGAGCGCATTGAAGTGATACGAGGGCCTGGTTCCGCGTTATATGGTGCAGATGCTTTTTCTGGTGTCATTAATGTCATCACACGCCAAGGGCATGATATTAAAGGCACAGAGCTTGGTGCTTACTTAGCCAGTTTTAACACACAAGGTGTTTGGGCAGCACATGGCGACACTTATAACGGTTTTGAAATTGCGGCAATGCTGGAAACAAATCGCACAGAAGGGTATGAAGCGATTGTTGAAGAAGATGCTCAAACACAACTGGATAAAACTTATGGCACCAGTGCATCGTTAGCCCCTGGTGAATTGAATAACCATGCTCATGCCACCAATGCGCGCATTGATGCTTCTTACAAAGATTTTCGCGCACAATTAGGTTACATCCGGCATGATGATGTCGGTACTGCGGCAGGTTATACAGGTGCTTTAGACCCAGAAGGTAGCTCTGATGGAGAATGGTTAACGGCCAGTTTAAGCTATCAACGTGAAAATATTGTGCCTGACTTTGATATTACGGCAAACATTAATTACTTACAGTATAAATCACGTCCTGATGATTATCATTTCTATCCCGCAGGTGCTTACGCAGGCTTATTTCCTGATGGGTTTATTTCATATACCACTAGCGAAGAAAATCAAACAAAATTAAATGTATCTGGTTTTTACCACGGTTTTGATAAGCATACATTTTTAGTAGGGCTTGGTTATGATATGGGTGAATTATCTGATTTGAAAACCTATCAAAATTTTATGTATCACCCTGATCAAAGTGCCCCCATTCCTTTGCCCTCAGTACAGGAAATGCCATCAGACTTAGAAATTTTACAAGTCGATGATCGAGAAAACTGGTATGCAGTATTGCAAGATAGCTGGAAAGTAATGAAAGATTGGGAATTAACGGCAGGGGTACGTTATGACAACTATTCTGATTTTGGCAGTACCACTAATCCACGATTGGCATTAGTGTGGCAAACCAATGATCGTTTAACCAGCAAGTTATTATATGGTAAAGCCTTTAGAGCACCTTCGCTTGCAGAGCTGTTTTTAAAAAATTCTATCATGGGTATTGGCAACCCCGATTTAGAACCAGAGAAATTAACCTCTTTAGAATTAGCGTTTGATTATTTGATTAATGAACAGGCTTATTTAAGCTTTAATGTGTTTCGTTATAATATCGATAATCAAATTGTCTATCCTGATGGAAGCCGTTATCCAATCAATATGAAAAAGGTGGTGGGCAAAGGCTTTGAAACCGAATTGCGTTGGAAAGTATCCTCACGCAGCAGTTTATTAGCCAACTACTCATTGACACAAACTGAAGATGACTATGGTAGAGCGGTAGCCAATGTTGCCAATCAGTTATTTTTCGTGCGTTGGGATTGGATGGTGCAACCTAATTGGTATTTAGACACCACCTTACAATGGGTTGGGGATCGAGAGCGTGTTGAAATAGATTCACGTGATCCAATCGATGACTACAGCGTAGTGAATTTAACCTTGCGGCGCAAAGTTGTACACGATGATCGCTGGAATTTTGCTGTTGGTGTGCGAAATGTGTTTGATACAGATGCCCGCGAACCTACCACTATGGGGTCTGGTATCACTTATGATTTGCCGTTAGCAGGCCGTAATTGGTTTACAGAAGTTCGTTATGCTTTTTAGGTATGGATGACTGCATTTAGCCCAGCGAATGTGCTGGGTTAAATGATGCACTACACTCAAGGAGGAGCCTGTGCGTATTAAGCAAGTGCTTTATTATCAGCAAGGTGGTAAATGTTTTTACTGTGGTAAGCGACTGAATCTAGCAGATGCAACGATAGATCATGTGATTCCACAAAGTATGGGTGGCAGCAGCAACGAAGATAATTTAGTGGTATGTTGCCAAGCGATTAATCAATTATTTGCCAATGCAGCACCTAAATATAAATTAAGTACCTTAATGGCTTGGCAAAATCAGCTAGTGTGTCCCGCAAGCTTAATACAAGCTGCAACTACGACGATTCAACCCAATAATAATAAACCTGCACCTGCACCCAAAAAGCCTAATCCGCCAGCGGTTAAAACACTAACGGCTGATCATAAATCTAAGTTAGCTACACTAAAAAGCACTGAAGAACGCATAGCAGAAGTAAAACAGTTAATCAAAACAGGCTTTTTATTACCTGACGCAAATGCGATTAAAAAATTAAAGTTTTTTGCTGGCCAGCCTATGAGCAATAAAAATATTAATAGCTTGTTGCAGCAACTTAAAGCATTACAACATTAATATTGGAAGTGGTTATGAAAATTCCTTATGGTATCAGTGATTTTAATGCACTTATTGAAGAAGAATATTTATATATTGACCGTACTGATCGCATTCCATTAATAGAGGATGCAGGCAAACAGTTGCTGTTACTGCGCCCGCGTCGTTTCGGTAAAAGCTTATTATTAAATATGTTGTCAAATTATTATGATTTGGCAAAGACAGAACAGTTTGAAAATTTATTTGGGCAATTGAAAATAGGGCAAAATCCAACCAAGAAACATAATCAATATTTTGTCATGACATGGGATTTTTCTGCTGTATTACCAATGGGCAGCACCCAAGAGTTAAGACTCGCTTTGTATAATTATATGAATGCAAAAATGCAAAGCTTTTACCGTACTTATCAAACCTACTTTCAGCACCCATTTACACCACAAGAAGATGCCATTGCAAGCTTTACTGAATTAATGGGTTTAATTCAAACAACAGATCACAAATTGTATTTGTTCATTGATGAATATGATAACTTTGCCAATGAAGTCATGGCAGCACAGGTGCGAGAGAATCAGCGTTATACTGAATTAGTCTATGGCGAAGGCTTATTAAAAAGCGTTTTTAAAAATATTAAAATTGCTGCGACAGGTAATGGTTTAGATCGGGTTTTTATCACAGGTGTTTCGCCAGTAGTAATGGCAGATATGAGCAGTGGTTACAATGTTGTTGAAAATATTTACCATCTCGCATGGTTTAATGATTTATGCGGTTTTCAAGAGCAAGAAATTGAACAGTTATTAAAGCAAATTTCTCAAAAATGCCAATTTACCGAAGCACAGCAACAGCAAGCATTCATCGTGATGAAGCAATTTTATAATGGTTATTGCTTTAGCTCGCGTAATCAAACCAGCGTTTATAATCCAACCTTAGCCTTATATTTTCTCAAGGCACTGGCGCAGGAATGCCAATATCCAGAAAACTTGCTGGATCATAATTTGGCTATGGATCGCAATCGGTTAAATTATATTGCGCAAATACCTCATGGCAGAGAAGTGATTGAAAATGCTTTGGACGAGGCAGGTACTTTAACTGTACCCAAATTACATGAACGATTTGGGGTTGAAGATATGTTAAAGCAAAAACAAGGCGAGAATGAGCTGGCCTCCCTGTTATATTATTTAGGGGCTTTAACATTAAATGGTAAAAGTGCATTCGGTGAGTTAAAACTAAGAATTCCTAATTTAGTCATTCGCAGTTTATATTTTGAAAAATTACAGCAATTATTACTGCCTGATTTACAGCCTGCTGATTATTTATTAGCTAAAAGACAGTTTTTATCAGAAGGCAATTTACAACCGTTATGTGATTTAATCGAACCACGCTTTAATGTCTTCAGCAACCGAGATTACCGCTGGAATGTAGAAGTCGCTGTTAAAACTGCTTTTTTAATGTTGCTATTCGATGACCGTTTATATGTCATCGATTCAGAACCTGAACTAAACCACCATTATGCAGATTTAGTGATGATCGTGCGCCCTGATGCACGACAATATGAGTTGTTAGACCATTTATTAGAGTTTAAATTTCTATCTCTAAAAAGCGTCGGTTTAACTGCGGCTGAAGTGCGCACATTATCCCATGAGCAAATCCACGCATTGCCAGCCGTGCAGCAAGCCTTTGCCGATGCCAGCAATCAATTGCAACGCTATCAGCCACCTTTAGCACAGCAATATGGTGAAGTGTTGCGTTTGCAAATGACGGCAGTTGTCGCATTAGGTTTTGAGCGTATTGTCTGGCAAACCATTACAACTGCTTAAACTAACGTGGAATAAATTATGAAATTTCCTTATGGCATTAGTGATTTTAATACACTGATTAAAGAGGGTTATTTGTATATTGATCGTACTGATTATATTCCATTCTAAGAAGCTGTCTGGTAAAAACTTATTGAGTAAACTCAAGCCTTTGTAAAAGGCAGGATAATGAGTTACCCAAGCGACTTAAGCGAAGCAGAGTAGACACTATTGGAACTTTATTTACAACCGAAGCAAAAACGAGGAAGAGCTTGTAAACACGATAGGAAACATATTGTTGACGCGATATTGTACGTTATTAAAGGAGGCATCACATGGCGGATGCTTCCCAATGATTTCCCTCCTTGGAAAACGGTTTATGACCATTTTCGCAACTGGAATCAGAAAGGAATCTGGGAAACAGTACTCAGCCATATAAATTCGTCTGTATCACGCCGTGTGCAACGTTATTTTTTTTGATAACAAATTGATTTTTAATGACTTTAGTTTTTGAGTAACTGCTTTTTATTGCTCAAGTCACCATGACAAGCGCAAATATACTCTGAAAATTCATCTGTAAAACAAGTAGAGTCA
>QKBZ01000308.1 GCA_003245895.1 Beggiatoa sp. | reverse complement strand
GGTGTGTTGTGGTCTGCAATCTTGTCATAGCGTCCTCTGGTGTTTTTTAAGTTGACCCACCATGAATAATGTTAGCGGGGTCAGTGTAAAATAAGGTCATTAGCGGCGATTGACCTGAAAATGGATGATTGTAGGTCGCATAAGCGTAGCGTCATGCGACATTAACGGCGGATGACGGCTTAACACCTTATCCGCCCTACTATTCGCGTATAAGGCAAGTAAGATCGTAAAATATAAACAAATAGCCCAAAACAAAGCAGGGGGCTAAAGTTTCTTAATGACTGATGTCGCTTGTGTTCTTTATACTACTGGGTTAAAAGGTATAGAGATTGCAGTTTCATCACACATTAAACTTATATCTGCTAGGCTTGCTAACAACTAGCATGAGTTTTACCCAACCGTATCGCCTCGAACGGAGTCTTTCGAGCGGCGGTTGCATCCATCGTTGCCCACGCTGTGGAAGTTTTTGCGCCTAAGACGCTTCCCAGTCGTTGCGTTGATTGTTTCAGCCCCGCTACATAAGCTGACACATTGACATATTGCAGGGTAATCTCAGTTACTGATCACGGATTCGTTTTAGGTAGCACTATGGCTGTTCATAATCCCCGACATTCTCGATTTTTCTGGCGTTCTTCTGCAATGTTTTGCATTTTGGACGACCAACGCCAGTTCAAAGAGGTTAACGCCGCATGGGAGCAAATCCTAGGGTTATCAACAGGTCAGTTATTGGCTAAGCCGTTTCTGGACTTTATTCATATTGAAGACCAGCCCTCTACTGAATATTACATCGACCAACTGAGTAAAGGTTTACCCACAGTAACCTTCTCGGCTCGCGTGCGTCATAACGATAGCAGTTATAGAAATATTTTATGGACAATCAATAACGCGGCCTCAGTGGATTACGCTTATTACCTTGTCGGCATGGACATCACTGGACGTGAACAGCCCATGATCTCGGATGAGATGATTAGCGTATTGAATGAAGGCGTGGTGTTGCAATATGCCAACGGTACTATTGGCGCGTGCAATCCCAGTGCCGAGCGCATTTTAGGCTTGTCCGCTGAGCAAATGATGGGCTGGACGTTAATCGATCCTGATTGGCGTGCAATTCATGAAGATGGCTCACCTTTCCCAACCGAGACACATCCCGCGATTTGCACCTTACGCACAGGGCAATCTTACTCTGATGTAGTGATGGGGGTGGTGAAAACAGATGAAACAATCATCTGGATTCGCATCAATTCCTATCCGCTATGGCGCGATGATGTCACTACACCTTATGCCGTCGTGATTTCCTTCTCTGACATCACCTTATATAAAACCACAGAAGCCGAATTACGCCGAGCTAGCGAGCAGCGCAGTGGTGGCATGATCCCTGAACAAAGTTATGATTTGTGGGATTGGGATGTCGAAAGCAACGAAGCGCATTTTTCACCGCGTTGGAAAAAAATGCTGGGCTTTAGTCCTGAGCAATTGCCCAATACGGTAGACGCTTGGCATCAACGCATTCACCCTGCTGATTACAAACGGGTGATGGCGGATATTCAGAATTTATTAGATGGTGCAACTGAAGTCTGCGAAGACACGCATCGGGTGCAACATCGAGACGGTACTTATCGCTGGATTTTAAGCCGTGCGGTATTGGTGCGCGATGCCAATAATAAACCGCATCGCGTAGTCGGCACCCATGTCGATATTACTGAGCCGCGCCGCATCGAAGACGAATTGCAAGATACTGAGAAAAAGTATCAGCAAGTGATGGAATTAGAAACCGATGCCATTTTTTTAATTGATGCCGACAGTTATGAAATTTTAGAGCATAACAAGGCGGTGGTGCGGATGTATGAATATAGCCGCAATCAATTATCAAAAATGAAATTGCTGGATTTATCCGCACAACCAGATAAAACCGCCAATGTGTTAAAACGCGCAAGCAAACAGCTTTCTCAGCAATATCACCACCGGCAAAATGAAACCGTGTTCCCTGTGGAAATGACGCTGGCACCGTTTGTCTGGAAAGGTAAGCAAGTGTTAATGGTCACGGTGCGTGACATCAGCGAGCGGCAGCAAATTGAAACCGCGTTATGGGAAAACGAGTCTAAATACCGCCAGTTATTTGAAGCGGCTTCTAATCCGACCATTGTGTTTGATGCCAACACACAACAGGTTTTCGATGTGAATCACACGGCGGTGGATTTATACGGTTATACCAAAGAAGAATTCTTGCACATGACCACTATGGACGTGTCCGCCGAGCCGTCACGCAATCGCGCCGCGTTCACCTCTAGCAATAAGAAAGTGCAAACCATTCCGCTACGCTGGCATAAAAAGAAAGATGGCACGGTGTTTCCGGTCGAAATTTCCACCGGCAATACTTATTTGTTCCAAGGCCGTTCGCTGATTTGCGCCACCTTACGCGATATTACTGAGCGTAAAGCGGCGGAAGAAGCCTTACGCAAAGAACGCGATTTTATTAACACCTTGGTACAAGCCTCGCCTGCTTTCTTCTTTGCGGTCAATCCTGATGGTCGGGTGCGCATGATCAACAAGGCCATGCTTAGCTCATTGGAATACGAAGCGGAAGACGTTACCGAACAAGATTTCCTCACCATGTTTGTGCCGGAAAACGAGCGCACTATGGTGGCGACTGAGTTTGAAACCTTAAGCAAGTCCATGCAGCCATCGATGATGGAAAGCCATGTCTTGAGCAAGTCAGGCAAGCCATTATTAGTCGAGTGGCACAGTCGGGCGATTGTGAAGGCGGACGGCTCGCTGGATTATTTCTTCGGTGTAGGCATTGATGTTACTGAGCGTAAGAAAGCCCAAGGCCATTTACGCTTATTTAAATCCATTATCGAATCGTCTTCAGAAGCGATTGCCATCGGTAATCCTGATGGTCAATTAGTGTACGTCAACCCTGCTTATGAGCGTTTGATTAACTTCTCGTTGAAAGATTCTCGCAACACGGCATTCCAAGATTATTTCACCGAAATAGCCGCAGAGACATGGAAGTTAGATGTCTTGCCTGCGTTAGAACGCGGTGAAAGTTGGGAAGGTGAGATGGAGATGAAAGACAGCGAGGGTGCTGTGTTTCCTGTGTGGAAGCGGGTGGATTCGGTGCGCGATTCCCGTGGCAATATTCTGTTTAACTTTAGCTTGTTACACGATATTAGCGAGCGTAAACGGATGTGGGAAACCTTGCGCAAGCAATGGGAAGAACATCAAACCATCTTTAACAACGTACCGGCGATGATTTGGTATCGAGATAAAGATAATAAGCCGGTGCGTAGCAATCGTTTAGCCACGGAAACTTTCGGGAACGAAAATACTTTTGTGCGTCAGATGACGGATTGCGAGGCGGTGATTCAGTTAGGCCGCGCTGAGTACAGCAGTTTGCAGACTTATCGCAATAAAAGCCATGATGAACGCTGGTTGCAGATCGATAAAATCCCGTACCGCGACGCGCAAGGCAATATTTCAGGTGTGATTATTTTTGCCTTTGACATCACTGAATACAAGCAAACCGAGGTGTCGTTAAAAGACAGCGAGGAGCAGATGTATCAAGTGGTGGAAAACATGCCATTTTTGCTGAATGCTTTTGATGACAGTGCGCAAATTCTGGTTTGGAATCGCATGTGCGAGGATGTGAGCGGTTATCGTGCCGACGAGATTATTGGCAATCCGCGAGCCTTAGAATTGCTCTACCCTGACGATGAAGAACGCTATTCGATGATCAATCAATGGCGGAAAGGAGAAGAGCAAGGCGAAAACCGCTGGGAGACACATTTAACTTGTAAAGGCGGCGAAATTCGCAGTATTGCATGGTATAGCGTCAGCAAGCGTTATCCTATCGATGGCTGGGAGTATTGGCTGATAGGGCAAGATGTCACCGAGCAACGCCAGTCACAAATTAGCTCACGTTCTAATGAGCAGTTGTTAGCCGCCGTGTTAGAGTCGTGCAAAATCGGTATTTCCTTAAGCGATGACCGTGGTCGTTTCTTACAGGTGAATCGCGCTTTTGCTGATATGTATGGTTATCGCGTGGATGAGTTAGTCGGCGAGCCATTTACGGCTGTGCTGCCCTCTGCCTTACACAGTGATGCGGTGCGCGAATATTACAGCTTGTTGATGACACATGAGACACCAACCTTAATCCGCCAACGTACTGAGCAGACACGCGCCGGACAGTTATTCGATGCACAATTAATGGTGAGTCGGGTGATTTTAGAGGATCGCCGCCGCTTGTTGATTACGGTGATGAGTAAGTTGTTGGAGCCGGTGCAGCAGCGTAAGTTGGGGTAGTGTGTAGGATGGGCTGACGTTAGGAAGCCCATCTGTCGCGTTTCTTGACAGAAAAAGATGCTTTCATCTATGTATATCATCAAGCAACTGGATGACTTTAAAATTTGGCTAGATGGCCTACGCGATAATAAAGCCCGTATCCGTTTGGCGCGTAGATTAGATAAAGCTGAGCGAGGTTTGTTGGGTGATGTAAAGTCTGTGGGTGAAGGTGTCATGGAGATGCGAGAACATTTTGGTTCAGGCTGGCGTATGTATTATGTGCAGCAAGGTGATGTCCTAATTGTCATGTTAGGTGGTGGTGACAAGTCAACCCAGCAACAAGATATTAAAATTGCTCAACAGCGAGCAAAATATTTAGAGGATTAGGCAATGTCTAACTCAATTCATGTTCAGCAATTATCTGAATTTGATATGGCGGAGCATTTACGCAATGATGAAGATATTGCTGAATATTTGTCGCTGGTTTTGCAGGATGGCGATACGGATGAATTAATTCGTGCATTGGGTCATATTGCTAAGGCACGAGGGATGATGCAGCTTGCAAAAGAAAGCGGGCTTGGGCAAGAGGGATTGTATAATACCTTGCGAGTGGGATCACATCCGCCATTTGATAGTATTATGAAAGTGCTTAAGGCTTTGCACTTTGATTTAAAAGCAGTTTGCCATTCTACAGAACATTAATTTTAAATGATTTAGTGTACTTGCTACCAATCTACGCGGTAGCAAGTAAAAATGATACAGCTTAAATTATCGCTTACGCTAATGCTTAAATAACAGGTTTATACTCTCTAGTAGCTGCACAAAACTTATATTCACCTGTTCCTGCACATTTTTGTTTGAAATAGCGTAGTGCTTGCTTCCGACAACCACGAAAATCAATGCTACCTTTTTTATAGTTATAACAAACGCTTGAATAAATGATTTTTCCTTCGCTTTCTTTCCATTTCACGCGGTAGCTTGTTTCGGTGTCAGATGCGTTGGCAATTGATGGAATAATAAGTATGACAATAAAAAATAATAGTGACCGCATTTCAACTCCTATTGATGTATAACATACCATCGCTTGGTCACTATTGAATTTAACAGCTACGCTATGAGTTAAACTGTAGTGCCGAGCTAGGCGTACATTAGCTTTCCTTTAGGTTCAGGAATAACCCGCCCTAATTCTTTGGCGGTATCAATCCATTCTTGAATAATAACCTCAATATTTGCTAAAGCTTCTTGATAGGTTTCACCATCAGCCATGCAGCCTGCAAGCTCCGGCACTTCAGCAATAATTGCGTTATCTTTATCACTCCAATATAAAATGATTTCGTATTGTAGCATTACTCATTACCTTGTATTTCATATTTCACAAAAATGTCTCTAACTTGTTTAACTTGATATGGTTTTGCCTTTGCTTCTTTGGCTTGTATATTCAGAATTTCTTCAATATCTGCTCGTGTAAAGATATGATGACTACCTTTAACTCGCTCTTCAAAGCCAAAGTGTCGCAGTAACGAGCATAGTTCACTAAATTGGATGTTTGTATCTGATATTCCACTTAGCAGTTTAAGTAAAAGTTTATCGGTTTTGCTCATTTATAAAACGCTCAGTGGTCACTGTCATTAATTTAAGGCATACACAGTCGTAGGGTGTGCGAAATCCCACGCAGTACATAGCGCGATAATCACTTGCCATTACAGTGGGATTTTGCCCACCAAGCCCCGTCCGGTGGGCAAAACGCCGATGAAGCTCAAAGACAAAACCAAACCGCTCGGCGGCGTTTCACACCGCAAAAGGACGCGGCGCAAACCCTTGTATCTTATAAGCATTCATGATTAGCTACCATGAATAGGAAATCAGAGAGGCTGAGCAAACCCTGAGACCATCGAGTCTGTGACGTAGATAAGCCACTGAGTTTCCATCAGTTTA
>QKBZ01000316.1 GCA_003245895.1 Beggiatoa sp. | reverse complement strand
ACCATCAACTTGGCATATTCCAGCTTCTGCTCTGCTGTGTATGTCTGACGAGGTTTGCGATTTGTCTGATTCATCTAATTTCTCCTAAATGACCAACTTTTGTTGGCTATATTTCTCTTCAAGATTATTAGACCATTACAACATTACACAATTAGGAGGATTGAGGCACTTTATGCCTTATGCCCCCCTAATTGATGATGTACTGCTAACTCTGCAACAACTCCACCCAATGCTTAACCGGCACTTTCGCTTCACTGGCTAAATGACTCCAGCAACCGATATTCGCTGTCGCAATACAAGAAGGCTCGCCTGCCTGCAAAGTTGTTACCTTTTTCTCTAACAACTGTTGAGATAAATCCGCTTGCAGAATTGAATATGTGCCCGCTGAGCCACAGCACAAATAACTATCCGCAACAGGCGTTAACGTAAACCCTAACTGCTTTAACACACCTTCCACTTGACCGTATAAACGCTGAGCATGTTGCAAGGTACACGGTGGATGATAAGCAACGGGCGCATGTTCCGCCCCTGGTTGACCTAATGGTGTTAAATCTTCAGCCGCTAACACTTCGCTTAAGTCCCGTGTCAAAGCACTGATTTTTGCCGCTTTTTCAGCATACTCAGGTTCATTGCGGAAAATGTGTGCATACTCTTTAGTCATCGCACCACAACCGCTTGCCGTCATCACAATCGCTTCCACGCCTTGTTCCACATAAGGCCACCAAGCATCGATATTGGCACGCATAAAGGCTTTGCCTTCCTCATCTGCTGCCATGTGATAACTCACCGCGCCACAACAACCCGCTTTAGGTGCGGTAATTAAACTAATGCCTAAGCGATCTAAAACCTGCGCAGTAATGCTATTAAAATGCGGTGCTAAACCCGTTTGCACACAGCCTTGTAAAGCTAACATCTTGCGTGCATGACGTGGTGCAGGCCATTCACCCGCTTGATAACGTGGCGGAATACTTTTCTTTAAATGACTCGGCAATACTGGTTTAACCGCACGCCCCAGTTTTAACAACGCATTAAAACGATCCGCATATGGCAAGACTTTACGCAAACCTTGACGTTTTAAACGTGCAAACAATGGACGCGGCACATGCTTTTCAACTAACTGCCGACCAATGTCTAGCAAACGACCATATTGCACCCCAGAAGGACAAGTGTTTTCACACGTACGACAGGTTAAACACCGATCCAAATGCAATTGGGTTTTCGCCGTAGGTTGTTCCCCTTCCACAATTTGCTTAATCAGATAAATCCGCCCGCGAGGACTGTCTAATTCATCTCCTAGCAATTGATAAGTAGGACAAGTCGCTGTACAAAAACCACAGTGAACACAACGACGTAGAATTTCATCGGCTTCTATCCCTTGCGGGGTACTTTTAATAAAGTCAGCTAAACTTGTTTGCATGAAAACTCCAGAACGACTCGGCGTTTTTTTAATAAAGACTCTGTAATGTAAGTAACATAGCTTAAACCATGTCAGAAAGACACGGTAGTAGGCTGCTCATCGCACCATTTTACAACGCTGACACATCCTCGCATAAAAAAAGCCTAATAGTGTTTTGCTATTAGGCTTTTTCATCAAAAACAGTCAGGCGGTTAGTGATTGCGACTGGCCACCAATTGCTGTTTGATTTGTGCTTCTTTTTGCAAGGCAGAGACGGGTGGGATAGCTGTCGCTTTACTGGCTTCTGTCTCTGGTGTCTCTTGCTCCGCTACTTCTGGCGTTTCACCGGCTAACTGTGCCATTAACGGCTGAGTTTGCTTTTTAAAGGCAGTGCGTTCTTCTTTCGGCAACGGCATGCTATTAGGCAATTTTACCGTTAAAGGATCGTGATGCACGCCATCAATATGAAACTCATAATGCAAATGCGGCCCTGTCGCTAAACCACTTTGCCCTACATAACCGATAATAGTGCCTTGGCGTACCCGTTGCCCCTCTTTTAAGCCAGAGGCAAAACCTGACATATGGGCATACAAGGTTTCATAGTGATCATCATGTGACAAGATGACCACGTTGCCATAACCGCGTTGACGTTGCATGGTTTTAATCACGGCATCGCCTGAAGCCATAATAGGCGTGCCTGTAGGTGCTGCGTAATCAACACCTTTATGTTGGCGAATACGGTTTAAGATGGGATGACGGCGATAACCAAAAGTTGAGGTTAACGTACCATATTCAACAGGTGTGCGTAAAAAGGCTTTGCGTAAGCTGTTGCCTTCTGGCGTGTAATAACTGACAAAACCAGTGCTGTCTTCATAGCGCACGGCGCGGTATTCATGACCTTGGTTGATAAATTCAACCGCTAAAATCTCGCCAGCGCGGCGTTGTCCAGTATCGTTGCGTTCTTCACGGTAAACCACACTGAATTTGTCGCCCGCTTGAATATTCTGTGCAAAATCGATGTCCCAGCGGAAAATCTTGACCATATCAAGGATCAATTGGCTAGGCATACCGTTTTTCTGTGCAGCAGAATATAAAGAGCTTTCCACCACACCGCGTGTAGTCACAACATGTTCAGTAATCAGGCGTGTTTGCACTTTGGCTTTAAAACCGCCCGTTTCACGGCTGACATAAAGCTCCTCATCAAAGCTTAATTCCAGCATTAATTCATTGACTTGCCCATTTTCATCACTGTGGATCGTCAAATACTGACCCGGCCGCATTTGGCGGAATTTTAAGCGATGTTCCGGCAACGCCAGAATAGCGTGCATATGGGCGCGGCTGAGGCGATGTCGCTCAAAAATAGAGGATAAAGTGTCACCTGCTTGGATACGTTCTTCAATCCAATCAGGATTAGACTCAGGCTCTGCAACCACTGGTTCAGGCGTTTTCGTCGCAGTCGTCGGTGCAGCAATCGAGGCTAAGGGTGTAACCGGTGTGACATCAATTAAGCTTGGCTGAGGACTGATTAAGGCCGTTGGCTCCGGCTCATATAAAGAAGCATTAGAAGTGCTTAACCACCAACCTAAAGGCAATGCAGTAAATAGGCTAATGGCGACAATCCATGCATGCAAAGAACGGCGGCGAGTGGGTTGAGAGAAACCATGCTCGATGCTGTATTGATGTTTGGCTAATAAAGGTGACACTTGCGTCTGACGACGCTGCGGCAATAACCCAGTTTTTTTAACTGTATGAGTGTTGCGCACCGTCGCTTGCGCGGAAGCGTGGACGTATTTGCTATAGGTCATTGTCTCTACATGTGTTTAAGTGTTGACAAAAAGACGGTTTAGCCATACTTGGCTTGCATTCCATGATGTTCAATCAGAGCATTAAATCAAGCAGTTATGCTCACATCAAGCTCTAAACGTCTTGTGTAATAAAGGACTTAGGTCTCGCATCTTAAAGCATTGTGGTATTTTACTCAAACCTTGTTGCAGTTTTGAATGCTGTCGTATTTTATAGACATTTGTTTATTAAGGCTATTTAACTGTCTCATGGCACGGAAGTCATTTATTTAAAGTCAGTAGTGTAACCAAGCAGTTATGGCTTAAGAAAATATTAAATTAAAAAAGTAAATACGGGAAATCCCCTATTAAAAACAAGTTAATTAGTTTCGCTAAGTTTTCAAATAACAGTGGAATTTAAGACTTGAGGAAAGTAGGACAAAGATAAATTATTGAAAACTCACGGTATTAGCAATATTGGAGATTATTAGCTATTTTCTGACTATTAAACTCAGAAATAAGTAATATGCCTGATTTATCCTGTATTATCAATCAAGTACACTGGCCAATTCTTTGAATTTATACATCCATTATGACTAGAGTTGGCACAAATAATCGTTGCTAAATGTGTTTTTTCACGATAACATCACCTCGTCAAGTCTATTTATAAGTTTGGTTAGAAAAATTAATACTACTAGTTAACCAACACAAACCAACCATAGGAGATATTAATGCAACAAGATGTCATTGATAAGGTTAAAAACAATCCAAAGTACAAAGAACTCGTTTCTAAACGTACCAGTTTTGCTTGGATCCTCGCCGTCGTTATGTTGGCGGTTTACTACACTTTCATCCTAGTTATTGCCTTCGCGCCTAAAACCTTAGGTGCTCCACTCAGCGCAGGTAGCGTGATGACAGTGGGTATCCCTGTCGGTATCGCTATTATTCTATTCGCATTCGTCATTACCGGTATTTATGTATTCCGTGCTAACGGTGAATTCGACCGTCTGACCAAAGAAATCAAGGAGGAGTTGAAGTAATGGTCAAGAATTTTATTATCTGGGCTGGTATTCTTACAGTTTTTATGGCTTCAGGCGCATTCGCTGATGCGGTTAGTGTTGAAGGCAAAAGTGACTTAAATATTACGGCTATCGTGATGTTCCTGTTATTCGTAGCAGGTACCTTAGGCATTACTTACTGGGCAGCGCAAAAAACTAAAACTGCCAAAGATTTCTACACTGCCGGTGGTGGCATTACAGGCTTCCAAAACGGCTTAGCGATTGCGGGTGACTATATGTCTGCCGCATCTTTCTTAGGGATTTCAGGCTTAGTATATGGCTCTGGCTTTGACGGTCTGATTTACTCTATTGGTTTCTTAGTCGGCTGGCCGATTATCTTATTCTTAGTGGCTGAAAGATTGCGTAACTTAGGTAAATACACCTTTGCTGACGTAGCTTCTTACCGCTTAGCACAAGCACCTATTCGTGCTTTAGCTGCTTTCGGTTCTTTAGCCACTGTTATTTTATACCTGATTGCCCAAATGGTAGGTTCAGGTAAATTAATCCAAATCTTATTTGGTTTACCTTACGAAGCCGCTGTTGTCTTAGTTGGCGTATTAATGATTTTATATGTAACCTTCGGTGGTATGTTAGCAACCACTTGGGTACAAATCATTAAAGCAGTATTGTTACTGTCTGGTGCTACCTTCATGGCATTAATGGCCTTAAATCATTTTGGCTTCAGCCCTGAAGAAATGTTTAAACAAGCCACTGATACCCATGCTAAAGGCA
Organism: Beggiatoa sp.; assembly: GCA_003245895.1. Lineage (GTDB taxonomy): Bacteria > Pseudomonadota > Gammaproteobacteria > Beggiatoales > Beggiatoaceae > SZUA-411. Next base: position 1,315 of record QKBZ01000316.1, on the reverse strand, counting down.
TCGCTATCATGGAACCAGGTGGTTTAGTTTCTGACCCATTCTCTGCAATTTCTTTAGGTATTGCGTTAATGTTCGGTACTGCTGGCTTACCACACATCTTAATGCGTTTCTTCACCGTATCTGACGCAAAAGAAGCACGTAAATCAGTATTCTACGCAACTGGCTTCATCGGTTACTTCTACATCTTAACCTTCATTATTGGTTTCGGTGCGATTGTATTATTGAACAAACCAGAGTTTATGGCACCTGAAGGTGGCTTAATCGGTGGCGGTAACATGGCTGCGATTCACTTAGCGAAAGCAGTGGGTGGTGACGTGTTCTTAGGCTTTATCTCTGCGGTAGCCTTCGCAACCATCTTAGCGGTAGTATCTGGTTTAACTTTAGCCGGTGCGTCTGCAATTTCTCACGATTTATACGCTAGCGTATTAAGCAAAGGCGTACAAAACGAAGCGAAAGAAATGCGCATTTCTAAAATCGCAACTATTTGCTTAGGTGTAATTGCTATCGTGTTAGGTATTTTGTTCGAGAAACAAAACATTGCCTTCATGGTGGGCTTAGCGTTCGCAATTGCTGCAAGTGCTAACTTCCCTGTGTTGTTCATGTCTATGTTCTGGTCAAAACTGACTACTCGTGGCGCATTCTTAGGTGGTTTAGTTGGCTTATTAACTGCTTTAACCTTAGTGATTTTAGGCCCAACCGTTTGGGTTGCTATTATCGGCTTTGAAGAAGCAATCTTCCCTTCTAAATACCCTGCGTTAATCTCTGTTTCTGTTGCCTTCTTCGGCATCTGGTTCTTCTCTATCACTGATAAGAGCGAACGTGCAAGAACAGACATCGCAGCCTTTGAAGCACAAGATATTCGTTGCCAAACTGGTATCGGTGCAGAAGGTGCTGTTAGCCACTAATCATAACCGTTAGGCGGGGCTTCCCCCCGCCCGTGGTTTGAAAGCCACGAATTGTACGACCATTCGTGCGATTCGTGGCTTTTTTTATGATGTTTATACCCGTCCGCTGCATGCTCACTTGCTATAGCTTCCGCCCAACACACGTTATAATACCTAGCCACATTAGCTCGTGACGTATCTTTTTTTCCTACATTGCTAACTTAATAGGTGTCACCTTGAGCGTACTAGAACAAAAAGCCTTTATTGCCGGAATTCCTCCTTTTGATCGTTTATTAGATGCTGATTTAGAGCGCGTCGCGCAATCGGTAGACATTGCCTATTTCAAAGAAGGTGATGTATTGATCGAAGCAGGTGTTGTGCCTGAGTCTTTGTTTATCATTATCAAAGGTTTGGTTAATGAATGTAATGAT
>QKBZ01000166.1 GCA_003245895.1 Beggiatoa sp. | reverse complement strand
CACAATAAGTTGCTATACGATAAATCCACACCTAACACGCTGGCTTCTTGCAAGCTTGCCCATTTCAAATTACTGCGAGTTAATAAAATATCATCTAACACCGCATAACTGAAATTAGCCCCTTCCAACTCAGTGCCTTCTAAATTCGCCCATGACAAATTTGCGCCCTCTAAGTTTGCCCATGACAACACAGCCCCCATTAAGCGGCATTGATTACAAATATTACGGGCTTGCAATTCAGTATGGAAAGTCGATTGCTCAGGCGAATCTTCTAAGTTTGCTTCATTGAATAAAGTGTTATCTAATTGTGTTTTCTCTAACTGCGGCCATGATACTCGTGACCGTTTAAAATCAGTATCGCGTAAATCCGCGCGGGTCAACTTAGCCCCTGCTAATAAAGTACCGCGTAAATTAGCACGGCTTAAAACCGCACCACTCAAATCTGCATCGGTTAAATCAGCGGTTTCTAACACTGCTTCAGATAAGTTCGCGCTGTGTAAATTGGCTTTTTGTAAATTACAGCCTTCTAATTGTGCTTGACTGAGGTTGGCGCGTTCTAAGTTTGCACCGGACAGATTTGCCCCTTTTAAATTGGTGTTTTCTAAACCGGCTCGTGCGGCTTCTACTTGAGACAAGTTCGCGCCTTTTAAGTTGCTATCTTGTAATTGAGTGCCGGTTAAATTCGCGCCTTGCAAATTTGCACCTTTTAAATGTGCATTGCTTAAACGGGTGCGCTCTAAAATCGTTTGGCTTAAATCGGCACCTTTTAGATTAACCCGTTCTAAATTCGCGCCCGACAAATTTGCCCCGTGTAACTGCGCACCCACTAAATGCGAGCGGTAAAAATTCGCGCCTTGCAAGTCACAATTGGGGCAAGCGTTAGTGGTTAATAAGCGTTCGACATTCGCCGCGAGCTGCGCGGGGTCGAGGGCATGGGCAGGGCTGGCGAGTAAGCTGCTGCTTACGATCAGACACTGCGTTAAGAGTTGTCTAAGCATGGAATGCTCCCTAATCTCCGCATGGTGCTAAGTGCATGTAAAGCGACAACAACGCGCGTGGTAGGGCAGTGCTAAGCGCAATGAGTGAGGTCAATCATGCGTCACACGGTTTAGCCCGCACTTGACGACTTGACTGCCTTTGCTCATCCTACCACGCTTGCTTGCATCTTTTTTAAAGTGTATATCAGTATACGAATAAATCGCGCACAATGGCTATGGCCTTTGCCCCACTGTCACACGATCTTGTCCGTTTAAATCTTGGTACGTTTCGACCTGTTGAAAATGGGCGGCGGTAAATAAAGTTTGCACCGCTGTGGCTTGCTGATAACCATGCTCGACTAATAGCCAGCCTTGTGGCTGTAAATGGGCGGGTGCGTGTTGAATGATTTGACGCAAATCGTCTAGCCCTTCCGTTTCAGCAACTAAGGCTGTGTGAGGTTCATAGCGCACATCACCTTGCTGTAAATGCGGGTCATCTGGTGCGATATACGGTGGATTAGAAACAATAAGGTGAGCTTGTTCATCGTGGAAAGCTTGAAACCAATCACCTTGGCGAAATTGCACTTGTGTAAGTTGCAATTGCTGCGCGTTATGTTGTGCAACGGCTAAGGCTTCCGGCGAGCGGTCGCTGGCGATGACGTGACAGTGTGGACATTCGTGGGCGATGGCTAAGGCGATAGCACCGCTGCCTGTGCCTAAATCAAACACAGTTGCCGTGCCAGTGGTGGGTAAACGCTGCAAGGCCAATTCGACGATTAATTCTGTGTCGGCACGCGGAATTAAGGTGGCTTCGGTGACGCGCAAAGGTAACGACCAGAATTCGCGCTCGCCGACTAAATAGGCAATTGGCACACCGGCTTGGCGTTGTTGCAAGAGTTGTTGAAAGTCTTGGTATTGCGTGTCGGTTAATGCTTGTTCTGCGTAGGCGATTAAGTGAGTGCGCGAGCAGTGCAACACATGGCGCAATAAAACCTCTGCATCGATGCGTGGGCTGTCGCTATCGTTTAAGGTTTGGGCGGCGGTGGTTAAGGTGTGTTTAATGGTGTGTATCATTGTTTTGTATGGGGTTTTATTGTAGGGCGGATAAGGCGCAAGCCGTCATCCGCCGCGACGCTTGTGGTCTGAATCAGAATTAGCAGAATTTAAGAATTTTCAGGATGAACGGTATAAAAATTAAATAATGTGCAGCGGTTCACGGCGGATGACGGCTTGCGCCTTATCCGCCCTACATTCGCGGTAAACGATGGGCTTCCTTCGTCAGCCCATCCTACATAAACTCAAGATTTAAATAAGCAAGTTTCGACACTTTTTCAACATCACGTTATACTGATTTCCCTCATGGTTTGGCAACAGGAAGACAGAAAAGCCTTGACTCAGCAGGAACCACAACATCGTCATGCCTTGCCGCATGGCTTTTGGTTAAATGAATACCAAATAGAGCGTGTGTTAGGCAAACCCGGCGGCTTTGGTATCACTTATTTGGCGACCGACAGTCATTTGCAACAATATGTCGCCATTAAGGAATACTTACCGGGGGATTTCGCCGTGCGTGAAGGGATTAGCACGGTGCATATGCGCTCGACTTCAGATGAAGCGTCGTTCCGCTGGGGCTTAGAGTGTTTTATGGAAGAAGCCCGCGTGTTGGCTAAATTCCATCATCCTAATATTGTGCGCGTGCTGCGCTTTTTTGAAAGCAATGGCACCGCGTATATGGTGATGGAATACCAAGAGGGCGAGAGTTTAACCGAATATATCAAGCGCAAAGGCCCGACCTTAAACGAGGCTGAGGTATTGCGCGTATTGTTGCCTTTATTAGATGGCTTAAAACAAATTCACGAATATGGCTTATTACACCGCGATATTAAGCCGAATAATATTTATATTCGCCAAGATGAAACGCCTGTTTTACTAGATTTCGGCTCGGCACGTTATGCCATCAGTCAAAAAAGCCGCAGCGTGACCAGCATCGTCAGCCCCGGTTATGCGCCGTTGGAACAATACGACAATGAGCGCGAGGAGCAAGGGCCGTGGACAGATATTTATGCCATGGGCGCGGTTAGCTATTTCATGATCAGCGGCGAACCACCTGCGGCGGCAACGCGGCGGGTGATGAAAGACCCCTTAGTACCTGCGGTGAAACTAGGTCAAGGCAGTTATAACAAAAATCTGTTGATCGCCATCGATTGGGCAATGGAATTAAGCGAGAAAGATCGCCCGCAATCGGTAGACGCTTGGCGCGCTAAATTCAGTCCAGTTCATAGCGACACGGCGACAGAAGCACGCCCGCGCATGTCTGCGCCTCTCCCTGTTTCCCCTAGCCAACGCTGGTTATTACCGATTTCTGGCTTATTAGGCATTGCCTTATTAGCCTCAAGTATCAGTGCCTTACTGCATTTAAATGAAAAACTACAAGCTAGCGAGCAACTGAGTGCGCAGCAAGATAAGCAAATTAAAGAATTACAACAGCAGCTTAACGAAAGCGAAACCCGTTATAAAAGCTTAGCGGAAAAGAATATTAATAATGAGGGCATGTTGGAGCAGGTGTTGCGCTTTGCTGACCAAACAATTGCTATTGAACAAGGCCGCTTTGAAAAAAATCACACTGAATCGGCGTTTAATAAATATTACGACATTACCAATGTGGCGATAAACGATGTGTTAAATATTCGCCCCTTTCCTGGTGATTTAGGCACTTTATTAGGTGTGATTCCGCCCGATGCACACTGTGTCCCGTACTTAGATCGACTACACTTTGTCAGGAAACGAGGCAAAGCTCAGCTTTGGGTCATGGTGAAATATCAAGGGGTTGCTGGTTGGGTGCATTCTGCTTATTTAAACGAAAATCCAAATTGTCAGCCACCGGAACCGGAACAAGAAGATAAAAATTTATGAGGGTATTATTTTTTACGGTGTTGCTCGGGCTTTGCTTGCCTTGTTTAACATGGGCGGGCGAAATTCAACGCATTAGCTTTAACAATGCACGGGTCACAGTCGCGCATTCAGGATGTGAAGCAGGGCAGCCTATTCGCGAGCCAAACAAAATTATTTTGCCCTTTTATCAATGCATTAGTAATAGTGGACAATTGCCTGTTACTGACAATGCAGTGCAAAAAATTCATTGGGCGCAACATGCACCGCAAGAGGTGTGGATAGTCGTCACCTTAGCGCAAGCCTATCCATTTCAAGTCAATACCCAGCCGAATCAATATCAAATCTGTTTCCCACATTGTGGTCACTTATTGCAGCAACAGGCTTTAAACGCCTTAACCAGTGGAGAAGACATGGAGCTTAAATCAGCCCCTGTATTGTTCACCTTAAATAATAAAAACTTCATTATTCCGCTAGAGAATGTCAGCATTGAGCAATTTTTAGATCGTTCTATCGGCTATGTGCCACGCGATGTGGTGCGTGATGGCTTGCCGCACTTCGGTTCTTTACGCGATGACTGGCAAGGCCAAGCCCGCAAACATTTGGGCTATGACATTTATGTTGATAATCGCAATGTGTTAGCGATGGCAGATGGCGTGGTGACGCGCATCAGTGGTGGCAGTTTGGCGGGGTTGTATATTAAATTACATCATGGCAATCAGCTTTATACCTTGTATATCCATTTGCATGAGTCTTTTGTTAAAGAGGGGCAATATGTGAAACAAGGTCAAGTGATTGGTACTGTCAAAGGCCCTGCGGGGAATGCAGTGGAGGCACAGTTGCATTTAGAGGTGAAAATCAATGATGTCAGTACAGACCCGTTACCCTTTATCAAAGATTATTACCGACAAAATCCCGCTATTCTGCAAAAAATTCAAGCTTACGAAAGCGTATTGCCACAATTAATCAATGTGCGACGGCAAAAAGTACAGCAGTTTTTAGCACAATAATAAGTTCATTATCTGTTTTAGTGACGATTCATTATGTTAGTAAACTGTGCTTTTAAGTATGCTTTCTTAATGTCACAAATTTGTCATCATTAGTTTTTCTTTGAGCAAGCTAACTAAAGTTTAACAACAGCAGTGTGTTATTGCGTAAAATAGGCGACTATAAACAATCGCCTATTATCAAGCTTTGTTCAGAGTACTCTCCAATGCGTGATTACGCCATTCTCATCACTTTTTTTCTTGCAAGTTGTTGTTCCGAATCATGGGCTAAAAACCTTTCTATTGAAGACCTGCAAGGCTTAGACCTCGCTGCGTTGCTAGATGTCAAAGTTCACACCGCTTCAGGCACCGAGGAAAGCCTGATCGATGCACCGGCTAGCATGGTCATCATTAGCGCAGAACAAATCGCACAGCGCGGCTATCACAGTCTTGTGGAAGTGTTGCAAGATGTGCCCGGTTTTGATGTCACTATTCAAAATGGGCCGATGTATGCCAATAGTTATCAACGTGGCTATCGATTGCCTTTTATGAGCCGTACTTTGCTCATGTTTAATGGCATCGTGGATAACTTATTGTGGTCAGATGAAGGCGCAGTCTCTCGGCAATATCCCCTCTCCAATATTAAGCACATCGAAATCTTATATGGCCCTGCCAGTGCTGTGTATGGTCCTAATGCGTTTTTAGGCGTGATCAATGTCATCACTTATGATGGTAGTGAACTGGATGTCGGCACTTATAGCGGTAAAGTGGATTTACTGGCGGGCAGTTTTCAATCGCGTGGTTTAGATGCCACAGTATTGGGCAAACCGTTTGAAGACTTATCATTTTCCATTGCAGCAAAGTTATTTGATAGCAATGAAGCTGATTTAGCCGACCGCTGGGGATTTGCTTCCAATGCGCACTACAGTAGCTCAACACTTTGGGGCGGTATTTTAGACTTTGATCACGAAGGGCAAACATTAAATCATTATTACGATCCAACTCAAGATTATGGCGTAATGGCGAACCTGAATTATAAGGACTTACAATTAGGTTTAATCAACTGGCGTACTAAAGAGGCTTATGGTGGTTATTATGCTTCTGATCGGGTACAAAATAATTTATTTTGGAATAAAGCGAATGCACAGTATTATCTTAAATACAATACAAGCTTAACTGAAAACTTACGTTCTAAAAGTTTTTTAAGTTACCAAAGCTCTCGACACTATGGTTACTGGGGTGAGGCTGAACCTGATGGTGATACAGGTTACTCTTATATTAGTTTAACGCAATGGAATTCAATTAACGAAAGTTGGTTATTTAAACAAGATTTTGAATACCAATTAAGCGATATTTTTTTGCTTTCTTCAGGTGTGAAATACCAACGTAAAGAATTAACCAAAGCCTATGACATCCCTGGTTATTGGGCACCTGCGGTGAGTTCTACCACTGAGGTAGGTAGTGGTATTGGGCATAGCAGCGATGCTAGTTACACCGCACCGCCGCCACCTAATCGAGAGATGTTAGAATCAAATTTAATTCACACTTATGATATTGGCACTTATGTGCAAGGCATTATCGACGTTGAACCTTTTCGTTTTAATTTGGGTTTACGTTACGATAAAAACTCGATCTATGGACAAGTATTAAGCCCACGTTTAGCAGCTATTTATAAACACAGTCCAGCGTGGACATTTAAATTATTATATGGTCGTGCATTTCAAGAACCTGCACCCACGCAATTATGGGGTGGTTGGAATGGACGGCAAGCCAATGAAGATTTACGACCTGAGCATGTGCAAAATTTAGAAGCCGTTGTCATGCACCAATGGGATAATATTTTCCATGAAGTCTCGCTTTATAAAGCACATTATACTGATGTGATTAAGGAAGAAGCAGAAAACGCCGGACAACGTGATATTTATGGGTTAGAATACCGGTTACAAAGTTCCTTTGATAACTTTTTAGACGCAGCCGATATTGATGTTTATTTCAATTACAGCTATACCCATGCTAAAAGCTCATTATATTATGACTTTGACAGTGCAGAATGGTTAGTCGGTGAGGCAATATTAGGAGACATTGCGCCTCATAAATGGAATGCAGGCATTAACATGCCCTTGTCTGAAAACTGGAATTTTAATCTACGCCTCAATTATGTTGGGGTACGCGAACCGTATTTGCGCAATCCGCTACGTGGTCAACGTAAGATTGATGACTATGTCACGCTTAACACAGCATTAACTTATCATTACGAACCTTTTAGCGTCACATTAAAGATATTGAATGCCTTAGATGCTGAGTATTATCACCCCGGTGCGGAAGCCGCCAGCGCAGGTGATGACTTTACACAACGTTCTTTAGGTTATCAAAACTCACTTATCCCCCAAGATGGGCGGTCGTTTTGGTTAAATGTGCAATGGCAATTTTAGATATTGCTAATATTTAACTCACCTTACGCGGTCGGAAACTCTCAGGATGAAGAATCAATAACTTACAAAATCAGCTTTTTTCGTAAGTCATTGATTGTTGGTTCTCAAAAGCTTGTGCCGCGTAAGGTGAGTATTTAAATCAAAATTGACATAGATAGCACAATATCTTATTACTGCTAGCAACTTAGCGTTATTAACAACCGAATCATTTTAAATTTCTTCTCGTCTTCAATAATATGCAATCATGTATGTCATAGATTGCAAATTTTTTAAGAGTACGCCCCTATGCGCGATTACCCTTTTATTGCCTTTTTAACGCTCTCTTGCTTTTGTGCTCAATTATCAGCCAAAAGTTTGACAATTGATCAACTACAAGGTTTAGACCTCGCAAGCCTGCTCGATGTAGTGGTAGAAACCGCTTCTGGTACTGAAGAAAGCCTCATTGATGCACCGGCCAGTATGGTGATTATCACGCAAAAGCAAATTGCACAACGTGGTTATCAAAATCTTGTGGAAGTGTTGCAAGACTTACCCGGCTTTGATGTCACCATTCCAAATGGGCCTGTTTACACCAACAGTTATCAGCGTGGTTATCGCTTGCCGCAAATGAGCCGTACCTTGTTGATGTTTAATGGCATTACGGACAACTTGTTGTGGTCTGATGAAGCAGCCATCTCGCGACAATATCCAATCTCAAACATTCAACAAATTGAAGTGTTATATGGCCCCGCCAGTGCCGTTTATGGCCCTAATGCTTTTTTAGGGATTATTAATGTCATTACCAAAAATGGGCGTGATTTAGAAACCGGCGAATATACTGGCGAAGTTAATACTTTAGTGGGTAGTTTTCAATCGCGTGGGCTAGATGCCACCGTGCAAGGCAAACCTTTTGATGATTTATCCTTTTCGATTGCAGCTAAAGTATTTAACAGCAATGAAGCGGATTTAAGTGATCGCTGGGGCTTTAGTTCTAATGAACAATATAGCAACTCCGATATTTGGGGTGCAATTTTAGATTTTGAACATGAAGGGCAACAGCTTAATCATTATTACGACCCAACAGAAGATTATGGCGTAATGGCTGAGCTGAATTATAAAGACTTAGAATTAGGCTTAATTAATTGGCGAACAAAAGAAGGCTATGGCACTTACTATGCTGCTGACCGCGTGCAAAATAACTTGTTTTGGAATAGAGCCAATGCGCAATACTATGCAAAATACGACACAACACTCAGCGAAAAGTTACGTTCTAAAAGCTTTATTAGCTATCACACCAGTCGTTATTATGGTACTTGGGGTGAAGCAGACCCTGATGGCGATACCGGTTATTCTTATATCAGTTTAACGCAATGGAATTCTGTCAATGAAAGCTGGTTATTTAAACAAGATTTTGAATACCAATTAAGCGAAACTTTTTTACTGTCTTCAGGTTTGAAATATCAACGCAAACATTTAACTAAAGCCTATGACATCCCGGGTTATTGGCCACCTTCGGTGAGTTCTACTGCTGAAGTTAGCAGCGGCATAGGTCACAGTACAGACGCAAGTTATACCACGCCCGCTACACCCGCCGACGAGATGCCAGCTTCAAACTTAACGCATACTTATGACGTGGGTGGTTATGTGCAAGGCATTATCGATGTTGCACCTTTTCGCTTCAATCTAGGCTTACGTTACGATAGAAACTCAATGTATGGGCAAGAAATTAGCCCGCGTATAGCCGCCATTTACAAGCATAATAAGGCTTGGACATTCAAATTATTATACGGTCATGCCTTCCAAGAACCGGCTGGGGTGCAATTGTGGGGCGGTTGGAGTGGTCGGCTGGCTAATGAAGAATTAAAACCTGAGCATGTACGAAATTTAGAAGGTGTCATCATGCATCAGTGGGATAATATCTTTCATGAAGTATCGATTTATAACGCGCATTACACCGATGTTATTAAAGAAGAATCTGAGAATGCCGGACAACGCGATATTTACGGCATAGAATATCGTCTACAAAGTACATTTAATAATTTCTTTGATGCAGAAGATATAGATATTTATTTCAACTATAGCTATACCCATGCACAAAGCTCATTATATTATGACTTTGTAACCGATGATTGGTTAATTGGTGAAGCAGAATTAGGCGATATTGCGCCTCACAAATGGAATGCAGGCATTAATATGCCATTGCCTAAAAACTGGAATTTTAATTTGCGGCTAAATTATGTCGGTGTGCGTGAACCATACTTGCGCAACGCCTTACGCGGTCATCGCAAAATTGATGATTATTACACCGTAAATACAGCTTTAAGTTATTACTATCAACCGTTTACTGTTACCTTTAAAGTGTTAAATGCCTTAGATGCTGAGTATTATCATCCTGGTTCTGAAGCTGCCAGCGCAGGTGATGACTTTAGCCAGCGTTCTTTAGATTACCAAAACTCGTTAATTCCGCAGGAAGGGCGGTCGTTTTGGTTAAATGCTAAGTGGTCGTTTTAAGAACGATGTAGGGCGGATAAGGCGACAGCCGTCATCCGCCGATTGTCTGAATCAGGATTTTCAGGATTATAGAATTAACAGGATAATCAGTAGGATGGGCTGACGAAGGAAGCCCATCGTTTACCGCGATGTTGGCGCGATTGATGGGCTTCGTGCCTCAGCCCATCCTACATGCATTGCCTTTCTTCACTAAGGGCTGTCAGCTATGTAACTCCTATAATTGTAATCCTGAAAATCTCTTAATCTTGTAAATCCTGATTCTGACAACGAATTAACAAACATACGGCGGATGACGGCTTACGCCTTATCCGCCCTACAATACGCTAATACCGAACCTCAACCCGTCCCAAACCCACCAACAAACTCAACTGCGCCAACAGCGCATCTTCCGGTCTAACCTGCCAATCTGCCCCTAATACCAATTCCACTACCGCATCTTCGCGTCGGTAATGTATCGCTATTGGACAGCTACCCGTGCGGTAGTTTTGCAAGGCGTGTAAGAAATCGTCCACCCAGCCTTCGCGTGGTGCTTCAACTTTAACCACTAATTGCTTCGCTTGGCGTTCACGCGCCATTTCTAAACTAGAAATGTTAGTAGCCACCATGCTGTAACCGCCGCCGCTGAATTCATCTTCGCGGATTTCGCCTTCGATAATTAACAAACTGTCTTTGATTAACAAGGCTTTGTGTTCTTCAAAGCGGTCTGAGTACACCATAACTTCTAAACGCGCCGTGTTGTCGTCTAACACCAGCGAGGCCATGCGCCCGCGCCGACTGTTTAACGTCCGCATATTCAGCACTAAACCTGCGACTTTAGTGGTTTTGAATTTTTCCGTTGGGCGTACATTTTTTAAGCGGGTCGGCGCTAATTTTTCCAATTCAGTTAAAAATCGGTTAATCGGATGACCGGTTAAATATAGCCCTAAACTATCTTTTTCACCGCTTAAACGCTGTTCTTCTGTCCATGAACCACCAGAACTAAACGGCGTTTTATCCTCTTGCACTGCATGTTGCGCACCGCCGCCACCGCCTAATAAGCCGAATAAATCGTTTTGTCCGGTATTTTGATCAGCAGCGTGTTTTTCCGCCAGCTTTATCGCTGTGTCTAAAGAAGCCATCATCACACCGCGTTCTGGCCCTAACCCATCTAACGCCCCCGCTTTGATCAGTGCTTCTAATACGCGCCGGTTTGCCTTGCGCAAATCGATGCGGCGACAGAATTCAAATAAATCGTCATAAATGCCGTTTGCTTTGCGTTCTTCGATAATGCCTAAAATTGCACCTTCGCCCACGCCTTTGATCGCGCCTAAACCGTAGCGAATGCCAGTGTTTTGGTCATCGTTCACCGTGAATTTATAGTCACTGACGTTGACATCTGGCGGCAACACTTTTAACTGCATTTGCCGACATTCGTCGATCAAGTTCACCACTTTATCGGTGTTATCCATATCAGAGGATAAAACTGCTGCCATGAATGCGGCGGGGTGGTGGGCTTTTAGCCATGCGGTTTGGTAGGAGACTAGGGCATAGGCGGCGGAGTGAGAGTTAGAGCAGCATAAACCAGAGGCCAGCAAAAAGTTATGTTCTGGGTGATCTACTTCAAGATCGTAACTTTGATGCCATCCCAAGAAAGTTGCGCGTATAGGCTGCCGTAACACCGTATCCCCGTCCAACTGCCATCGTTGATTAGGGCGAGCAGTTCCGTCAGTTCGGGATAAATAAGTTCGCCAGAGCCACTTTTGAAACAAGGCATCGAAAGTCGGATTAAGCGCCAAGATCGACGAAGAATCTCCCGATCCAGTAGACGATCTCTCGCTTGTACGGTCTGCAAATGTTGCTCCGATTGGATCGGCATAAAATGCCACGGGCCATCCACTTCGATCACCGTTTTCTGTTGCCGATTCAAAAAATCGACTTGTTTGCGTGCTTGTTGACAGCGTATTCGTGTATTGCGGATGAACCCCAATGCCGCTAAATGCGGTTCTAACCACATTTCCATTTTCGAGGGTTTCGTCGCTGCATGCGCTTTGGCCTGAATCGCTTGAAACTCCTCTGGATGGTTGTCGCGCCACACTTTCAAACGCTGGGCACGTTCGGCTTGTATTTCGGGACGTGCCGAGGTTTGCTTGGCTGTCTGAGAATATTTCTCGCGCATTTCCTGCGTGTGTTCTAAATCTTTGCAGGTTTGCGCTCGAATGTCTTGGCGAATCTGTTGGCAGGCTTCGCACTGCTGAAAGTGTGCGCTGGCCGCTTTGCGGGTTTTCACAACTATCCCACAATACATAGTCCTGTCTTTGCCCGCAGAAGGCCCCGTGTGAATCATGCTCATACACACGGGGCATTCCTTCTGATGAGCATGCAGATCGCGCTTGCGAGCTTGCACCGCGCCACATTTTGCCACCCACTGATATTTCGGTTTGCAATCCTCGCAGGCTTGACAAGTTTTCTGATGCGCCTTCATCGCCCGTTGTGTAGGCAGCACAGCCCCACACCTTGCCTCCCATTTGTAGGATTTTCCACAGCGGTTGTTGTCCGTCTTCGGTGAGCCATTTGTGATCAAGGGTACATCTTTCGCGTGTGCCGTCATCGAACTCAATCTCCCAAAGTGGTGTCAGTCCGTGGTCGTGTAAGGCAACCACAGTGCTGTAAACCGATTCCCCTGCTGGGGTGCGACTTAACACTTGATCACCTGCTACACAGTCTTTTATGGGCTTTATACCATTGCTTGTAAAGACTTTTGTGTCTTTGCCCACACTTTTGTTAAAACCATACCCAGCAAATTTCTCAACTAAATCAAACACATAGCCAGCAGTCTCCGCCTGAATCCCATTCGCCACCGAGCCATCGACAAAAGTCGAACGCTGTTTTGCCATCTCCTCCGGTTTTTTCTTACCCATCGCACGGCGGAGTAAATCTGCACCGCCTAAACTGTAACCAGCTAACACCTGCGCGATCTGCATTACCTGTTCTTGATAGGCAATCACACCATAAGTCGGTTTTAACACCGCCACCAAAGCGGCATTACTGTTTAATTCTTCGTGTAAATAGTCGAATTGGCTGTTGGGGTCGTTTTTGCGCGTGATGAAATCGTCTACCATGCCGGATTCAATTGGGCCGGGGCGATATAGCGCGAGCAAAGCGATGATGTCTTCAAAACAAGTGGGCTTAAGTTTTTTCAACAACTCCTTCATGCCGCGCGATTCCAACTGAAACACAGCAGTCGTATTCGCTTTTTGAAATAACTCGTAGCTCAGCGGGTCATCTAGCGGTAAAGTGTTGATGTCCAACGGTTCATCGCGAAATTGGTTGATGATGTCTAATGCCCAGCGAATAATGGTCAGCGTGCGCAAGCCTAAAAAGTCGAATTTGACTAAGCCGACTGATTCCACGTCGCCTTTGTCAAATTGGGTGACTAAGTTGCTGCCGTCTTCCTCACAATACAGCGGGCTAAAATCAGTCAACACCGAAGGCGAGATCACTACGCCCCCCGCGTGTTTGCCCACGTTACGAGTTAAGCCTTCTAATTTGCGCGCCATGTCGAGCAATTCGCGCACGTCTTCTTCCTGCTCGTAGCGGGTGCGTAAGGCTTCTTCCGCTGCCAAGGCTTTATCTAAAGTAATGCCTATTTCAAACGGAATTAATTTGGCGAGTTTATCGACGAAACCATAAGGATGATCCAACACCCGCCCCACATCGCGCACCACCGCCTTCGCCGCCATCGAGCCGTAAGTGATGATCTGCGACACCTTATCCCGTCCGTAGTAATCCGCCACATAGCTGATCACCTCGTCTCGGCGTTCCATACAGAAATCAATGTCAAAGTCAGGCATGGAGACCCGCTCAGGATTTAAGAAACGCTCGAACAGTAAGTCATAAGGTAGAGGGTCTAAGTCGGTGATTTTCAGCGCGTAAGCCACCAGCGAACCGGCACCCGAACCACGACCGGGGCCGACCGGAATGCCGTTATCTTTTGCCCATTGGATGAAGTCCGCCACAATCAAAAAGTAACCAGGGAAACCCATTTGCAAAATCACGTTTAATTCGATTTCTAAACGCTCATCGTAAGGCTTGCGCTGCTGGGCAAATTCTGGCGCGTCAGTGTCGAATAAATCGGCGAGACGGTCTTCTAAACCAAGGCGGCATTGCTCGCGGAAATAGTCTTCTACGGTTTTGCCGTCGGGGATGGGGAAATTCGGTAAGTAGTTTTTGCCTAGGGTTAAGGTGACGTTGCAGCGCTGGGCAATATGCCATGTGTTTTCTAAAGCTTCGGGAATGTCGGCGAATAATTCCGCCATTTCTTCAGGACTGCGCAGGTATTGTTGCTCGCTGTATAAGCGCGGGCGATTCGGATCAGCCAACACATAACCGTCGTGAATAGACACCCGCACTTCATGTGCCTCAAAGTCGCTGCTTTTTAAAAAACGCACGTCATTAGTCGCAACCACAGGCACTTGATGCTGGGTGGCAAATTCGACTGCTGCGTGTAAATAGTCTTCTTCTTCGGCGCGTCCGGTACGCACTAATTCTAAATAATGCCGTTGTGGAAATAAGTGCTGATAAGTGCGCAAATGATTGGCGGCTTGATCAGGATGACCTTTGACCAAAGCCATGCCGATGTCACTTTGGCGACCGGCGATTAAGGCAATTAAACCTTCAGTCGCACCGTCTAACCATTCTGCACGCAAAAAAGGTCGCCCTTTGACTTGGCCTTCCATGTAACTGCGCGAGACGAGACGGGTTAAGTTGCGATAGCCTTCCTCGTTTTGGCAGAGCAAAAGTAGTTGCGTTGGCGGCGCATCAGCTTGATATAACCACATATCAACGCCGATGATAGGTTTTATGCCTGCGCCTTGTGCGGCTTGGTAAAACTTGACGAGGGCAAACAGGTTGTGATGATCAGTCAGCGCACAGGCTGCCATGCCCTGTTCTGCCACGGTTTTGACCAGCGGTTTTATCCGCACGAGGCCATCGATTAAAGAATATTCGCTGTGACAGTGTAAATGGACAAAACGCGCCATGCTGCACTCCAAGACCAGTCAAAAAAAGGAAGGATGTGCAAGTATTGTAGCGCGTTCAGCAGCAGGGGGCAGGATTGAGTTTAGGCGGTTAGTCTTGAGGCCAACTGCTAAACGGAAACGGTTTGTTGTCACTGGTGAAGGTGATAAAGCTCGCCACTTGATAACTGTAAGTACACAAGCTTTGTGCAAAACCTTGCAAGCGCTCGTTGACGTGTCCCATGAGCAATAAAGAGCCTAATTGAAATAAGGCAATCCCTGCCACAGCAAAGCGCAGTAGAAAGTAAATCACCAAAAACACCACCATAAACAAGGCACGTTGCCACGTATGAATAGACGTTACGTGTTTTTTCCACGCCGGTTCATTGGGTTTTTGATAGGCATAATCGGGATTTTGTGCCTCGTGATCATAGGTATTGCTCATCTTACACTCCTAACGCTCGAAATGATGAATTGTGCATGCCGCCTGCTGCTGATAGCAGACGGATACAACTTACATCCCGTTATAGTAACGAAGTGTTTAAGATTCAAATGCTTTGTGATAAAAGGCGGCTTTTTATTATTTCATTTATAAGTATTTAAGCCTTACCTTATATGCTGAGATGTGGGCAACAACAAGGCTGAACAGCTACCTAACAGGTGGGCTAACACCTGTCAGGTATTAGCCGCTTAGTTAGCGACTTTCATTTCATCTAAAGAACGGCCTTTAGCCAATTGTGCTTTTAACCAGTTGGGGCGTTTACCTTGGCCTGTCCAAGTCTCAGCAGGATCATCTGGATTTTGGAATTTAGGCGCATAATGTTTTTTGCGTTTTGGCCGCCCATTTTTCTCTTGCCAGACCACTGTGTCCAAAACCAAGCCGTGTTCTTTAGCCAAACCTTTAATTTGTTCTTCTAAAGTTTTCTGCTCGGCTCTTTGTTTTTGACGAATGAGTTCTTTTACCATACCATCAACTGTCACTAATTCTGATAGTGGTAATGTCTCAAACTGTTTAAGCAAATTGTCTTTATCCATTGAATGGAGTCCTCGTGATAACCGTAATCAAATTCTGTAAGCAACAGAATTCACCTAAACAGTTGTTTTATAGGCAACTGCTGTCCTTTAAAGTAATAGTGGGGGAGATGCTGCTGATTTAAAGCAAAGCTGTTATTTTTATTTAATTGTAACTAATACACTTTCTCAACATAAGGCTGTTAATTAACTAATACCACTTTTCTTTTTAAGGTATTCTTAATCGACATAAGAATTTTGTTGTATAACCTTAATTTTATGTTACTATCTGTATAAGAAAAATTAACATTACTTTATGATATGGAAAGCTTCAAGCAAGCAACAGCAATCGATTAATGATGCTATTTGCAACTTGAATAAATAAATGATAGCGAATTTGCTCACGTTATTCAAATACTACTTGAAATCATGCCTTGCTCAGTTTTTTAGCCAGCTCAATAAAAATTACTTTAACCAAGCGATACCACGCATCGTTTGAGCAACTACCTCTGATAAGCACGACTATATAACAATATATTATCCTAACGATTACCCTTGCTTATCGTGTACTTAATTTTGCTTATTTTAATTTGCTGCTTACCGGCAGACAGATTTCACTAGACTTGAACGTAAAAACCACAAAAAATGTGTCGATGAAAAAAAGCTGACAGTTAGATATACTACAAATACAGCAACTTAAAACGCTTTAAGTTTTTGCTTACATAGGATAAGCCTTGGTGGGAAGCGTATTTGAAGGCGGGTTTTGACTACGGCTTTAACGACTTAACACGTCTATCACTTTCCATTGTTCTATTAAATATTTTAATTTGTGAACCAAGGCAGACGGCTCTGTGCTGATTGATAGCACAGTGTTTTGGTTTACCCCTCTTTTAGCATGTCAATAATCATCACAGCGTTTTGATATGAGCAAGTTTCATTAAGTTACATAGCTTAATATCACGAGCCAAACGCTAACTTGTTCTGATAGTTATCATCAGAAACCATGAGGAGAGACATAATGCACACTGCGCAAATTGCGTTAGTTAGAGCTTCTTGGCAGCAATTAACGGCTGACTATGATGAAGTTGCGCACTTGTTTTATCATCGTTTATTTGAATTAGCCCCTGAGTCGCGCCATTTGCTGACAGGCGATATGGACAGCCAAGGGCAAAAAATGATTGAATTATTTAGCATTACGGTAGCGGGCTTAGAAGGCGTTAACCGTTTAGTGCTGCCGGTATTATTACATTTAGGACAACGCCACCAATGTTACGGCATGGTGCTAGCAGATGATGAAGTGGGGGAACAAGCCTTTTTATGGGCGTTAAAACAAAAACTGGGTACTCACTTTACCCCTGACTTAGAAGCCAGTTGGCAAGAGGTTTATCACTTGGTCAGTGATACTTTGCAATTAGGCATGCGTGAGCCATATTTGCACTAGCTTAAAATTTGACGTGTTGCTGCTCATGATTGCAGGCAAAACAAACGGGTCATGAGCAGCTTAGTTGTTTAGCTTAATGTTTCTTAGAACGGTATAAGAAAAATAAAGATAAAACTAATGCAGCAATGGATACTGCTAGGTAAAGCATATCTAAAATGGTGCTAAAGTGGGTGTTTAACACCACTTGAAAAAACTTAACAATTAACGCCATTACAATCACTTGCGCTAACTTATCTTTTAAGCTTTCTAAGGATTTGATTTGCAGTGAGCTAGAGACATTACTACGCTGTGCAGGCTCTAAATCACTGATAAACAACTCATATAAACCAAAGCTAAAAATCAGCAACACGACCGCGATTAGAAAAATATCGACTGCGCCAATTAACTCACCAATCACCGCGCCGTGTATATCAATCTCTGCTATGTGCAGAAAGTAATAACCCCACACCTGCTGCAACACATGCAACACATCTAATGTGCCAATGGCAAACAAGGCCAAAGAGGCTAATAAGCCCGACAGCACACCGAGCAACACTAAAAAGCGTGTTTGCCATAAAAACCATTCAAAACCACGCACTAGCAACGGCTTCGTACTCTTCGGGGATGACAGTGCTGTTTCACTGGGCGTATTATCAAGCGACATAAAGCAACCTTTATCAAGTCAAATAAAAGGGTAAAACATGGATACTATTGGTTTAATCGGTACTGGCCTGATGGGTGGTGCCATGACCACACGTTTACTGGCACAAGGTTTTGCGGTGCAAGTCTACAATCGCAGTGCCGAAAAAGCGCAAGCCTTACAAGCAGAGGGTGCGCAAGTCGCGGCCAGTCCTGCTGCGCTGTTGCACAATGTGCGCAGCATTATACTGATGTTGACCGATATTAAGGCGATTGAAGCGGTATTATTTAGCGACGAAGAAACGCAAGCCGCGTTACAAGGTCGCACCATTATTCAAATGGGCACCATTGCGCCCGCAGAAAGTTGCACTCTTGCAGCGAAAATACAGCAAGCAGGCGGCGAGTATTTAGAAGCGCCCGTGTTGGGCAGCATTGCAGAGTCGCGCAATGGCACGTTAATCGTCATGGTAGGCAGCACAGAAGCACAATTCAGCCAATACACACCTTTATTGCAAACTTTAGCCGCCAAGTTAGTGCGTGTCGGTGAAGTCGGTGCCGCAGCAACGCAAAAATTAGCGTTAAATCATTTGATTGCAGGTTTAACCGCCACTTTCTCGCTCAGCTTAGCGTTAATCCGACAAGCACAATTGCCGGTTGAACCATTTATGGAAGTGGTGCGCGACAGTGCTTTATACGCGCCAACATTTGATAAAAAACTGCCACGCATGTTAGAGCGCGACTTTAGCCAGCCCAATTTCCCGACGCAGCATTTATTAAAAGATGTGCGCTTAATGGAGCAAGTGGCAAAGGCAGCCGGTTTAGAAACGGTTGGTGTACATGCCTTAGTGGAAATTGTAGAAAAAACCTTAGACCAAGGCTTACAAGATTTAGATTACTCCGCACTGTATAACGCGATTCATCCCGCCAGCACTTAAGTTAGCTAAGTTAGCGCGTCTGGCATGACAACGCCCCCTGTTTGTTGCTATGTTAGTGTGATTCTGTCCAACAACTGTATTTTTAGGATATTGATCATGATGATATGGCATTTTGCAACGCGCACTTTTTGGCTGAGGTTAACCGGCTTTTTACTGTTGGCAGCCTTCAGCCTGCCCAGCTTTGCCGCTTTGACACTGACTTCAGGGGCAAATTTACAAGTCAGCAAAGGGAATGTGTCTGATTTTCTAAGTATTCGTGTCACCAATGACAGCGGTGTAGTGGAATCGGGCGTGCAATTAGGCTTTGAATTAATTGGCCCTAGTTGTGAGTCAGTGGGCACAGCGGCCTTAGATTTGATTGATAATGCAGTCAGTGATGCTGATGGGATTGTGCAATTGCGCTTAAATGCGGCGGCCAGCCTGATCACAACAGGGCCTTATCAACTCACTGCTTACCGCATCGATGCAGTACAACAAACCGTCAGCACCAACTTAGTGGTGACACAAAACAATGCCTTATTTGTTAGCCAAGGCCAATGTCAAACCATTAGTGCCAATCAGGCATCCTCCTTAATCACCTTTCAACTGCTCGACAGCAGCGGCGATCCGCGCTCCTTAATCGATGTTACGTTTAACATTCAAAAAGCGGATGGCTCTACTTTTGACGGTTTATTAGCCTTAAGTGGCACTACCGATGGTGATGGTAAAGTACAAACCACCGTTGTCAGCACTTTGGCAGGCGAATTTTCCGTACATGCGACGGCACAAACGGCTCTCACCTACACCGCAAGCACGCCCATCACCGTAGAAGCCGCAGAACCGGGTATGTTAGTACCAATTAGCGGTGATGATCAGCAAATCACCGCAGGGCGTTTATCTGAATCAGTCGTGTTTGAATTGCAAGATGTATTCGGCAATTTAGCCACTAATCGCGCCAATCAAACGGTGAATTTCACCGTCATCACGCCTTCTGGTTCTACCACTACCAGCGGTTTAACGTTCCTCTCCGCCACCAGCAATAGTGCAGGCGAAGTCAGCACCAGTTTTACCGCGCCCGAAATTTTAGGCGACTATGAATTGCGTGCCACCTTAGCCGGTAAATCAAATGTTATCGGCACTGCAACGATTACCGTGCAAGAAGCCTTACCGGGGTTGCCCAGTTTAGGCTTTGGTTTAATGACTGATAACACTTTGACTCCACTCGCGTCTGTCACCAGCGCAACCTTTAGCGGCGGCGTGTCTGTCAATGGCGGCACTTTCCAACAAGAAAGCGTGATCAGTTCCACCGCAAGCAATGTGCATTTCCAAGGCTCGGTTAATGTAGACCCTGCACATGTCGGTTTAGCCGCTGATTTATTTGTGTTAATTGCTTATACGCCAGAACCATTAGACAGCGGCGTGAGTTACTTATACATGCTTACGCCAGACGGCTTGATGGAATGGGATGCCACGCAAGGCGTTGACAGTATTCAAGCCTTTGATGCTGGAGCGACTTTAAGTGCAGGCATGTTATATGACGTGTACACGGGCGCGTTTCCGTTTTTGGGCTTAACACAAATGTTGTTTGGCTACCGCATTTTAGCGACCAATACTTATGTGTTTAATATTGAGTATTTGGTGACCTTGTTGGTGCAGTAAGGTGTGATACAAATGGTTGTAGGGCGGATAAGGCGTTAGCCGTCATCCGCCGTAATGTCGCATGAGGCTACGCTTATGCGACCTACAACCGTACAACAAAACAAAAAAACAACTTAACTTGCGCCTTATGACAGAACTGTTTTAAGCTTGTCGCTTTTTTTCAGGCACTGTTTGTGATTTATCAATGAAGCAAAAACTTATTTGGTTTATTCAAAATTTTGAAGAAGTTGCAGGGGCATTATTACTGTTTAGCATGGTTTCTTTAGCTTTTGCGAATGTAGTAATGCGCTATTTACTCGATTACTCTTTCGCGTTTACCGAAGAACTAGAAGTCAGTGGCATGGTTTGGTTGACCATGATTGGTACTGCCGCAGCGTTTAAACATAACGTGCATTTGCGCTTAATGTATTTAGATGACTTTGCTTCTCCCCTCGTCAAAAAAGCCTTATACGGCTTAATGATCCTCAGTAGCATTGCCTTATTCTCTATCTTAGGCTACCTCAGCCTTGAGCATGTTAATGATTTAATTGAATTAGAAGTGACCACGGAAGCCTTAGAGTTGCCCGAATGGTGGTATGTATTAGCGATACCGACAGGCTGTGCACTGATTAATTTACGCTTACTCGAACAAATTTTTAAATCAATGCAAGGTCAAGGGGCTAAGCAATGACAGGGTTATTATTATTTGCTGCCTTTATGGTGTTGTTATTGCTGGGCGTGCCGATTGCCGTCGCCATTGGTTTGGCCTCGATTATCGTGATTTGGCAAGCAGACTTAGGCTTATTTATTATCTCGCCTAATTTCTATTCCGGTATCGCTAAATTCCCCTTATTAGCCATCCCGTTTTTTATTTTAGCGGGCTATATTTTAGAGCGTTGCGGCATTTCTGAACGCTTGGTGAACTTTGCTCGCGTCTTGATCGGTGCGCGTCCCGGTGGCTTAGCCATTGTTGCAGTCGCGGTCTGTGTGTTTTTCGGTGGTATTTCCGGTTCAGGGCCTGCGGATGCGGCGGCTATTGGCGCGATTTTAATTCCTGCCATGATTGCCGAAGGTTACAGCCGAGGGTTTTCTGCGGCTTTAATTGCGGCGGCAGGCTCAACCGCAATCATTGTCCCGCCTAGCATTGGCTTAATTTTATACGGTGCATTAACCAATACCTCTGTAGTTGCCTTATTTGCCGCAGGAGCTATCCCTGGTTTCTTAGCGGGGATGTCTTTATTAATCCCTATCTGGTGGATTTCTCGCAAACGCGGCTACGGTTTGGCGCGATTACACACAGAAGAAGAACAAGTCAGCGTTTGGAAAGCGTTTCTTGATGCGTCATGGGGATTATTAGCCCCTGCGATTATTTTAGGTGGTTTATATGGTGGGGTCTTCACGCCGACAGAAGCCGCAGTCGTCGCCGTATTTTACGGCTTATTCTTAGGCTTTGTGGTGTATCGCAGTTTGACCTTTCGCCAACTGTATAACATTTTAGTTGAAGCCAGCATGGCCTCTGCCGTAGTGATGTTAATTGTCACCTTGGCGGGTTTATTCTCGTGGACAGCCAGCACTATCGGCACTTTGGATCACATCTCACAAAGCATGTTGTCCATTAGCAGCAATCCGTTCGTTATCTTATTGATTATTAATGTGCTGCTATTTCTCGCCGCGATGTTAATCGACACTATCTCGATTTATTACATCGTGCTGCCTATTTTATGGCCTTTGGTACTCCAATTCGGCTGGGATCCAATTTGGTTTGGCATCATGATGACCTTAAATTTAGCAATTGGTCAGTTCACGCCGCCTGTGGCGGTGAATTTATACATCACCACTCACTTAGCTAATATTAATATTGAATCTACTTTCCGCGAAGTGATTCCTTTTATCTTAGCTATGTTGTTGGCTTTATTATTGGTGATTGCCTTCCCCAGTTTATCGCTGTGGGTTCCGCAGTGGTTGGGGCTTTAGTTTCAAGGGCTTTCTTGTAGGGCGGATAAGGCGTAAGCCGTCATCCGCCGTGTATTGGTTTCTCGTTCCCACGCGCTTTGCGTGGGAATGCAGTCACGACGCGCTGCGTCGCGGGTTTGTTCCAAGATCAAACTAAATCCGTCGTTTAGTTCACTCGTGACGTAGCACGTCACAACTGCATTCCCAAATGGCATTTGGGAACGAGAAAAGAGCTTTCTTGTAGGGTGTGCGAAACGCCGCCGAGAAGTCAGGGGTGGTTCCGAGCTTCATCGGCGTTTTGCCCACCGTGCGGAGTTTGGTGGGCAAAATCCCACCTCAACGACAACGGATTATCAAACGGCATACTCTGTGGGATTTCGCACACCCTACAAGCATACAGACCTTAATTTAATGGCAATTCTCCGCGTTCGCACCGCAAAAGGACGCGGCGCAAACCCTACAAAGCACGGCCTGCTTAATAAGGCGGGAACCTCAATCCAACAACAACTGCTGCCGTTCCTCAACAGACAATTGACGCGGCAAATGCGTTTGCGCAAAGTTAATAATGGCTTGAGTAGAAGGGAAAATAGGCCAAACAAACGCGGTATCTAAATTACCAGACACCAATATTTGCCGATCTGTGGGGCTAAAACTAACCTCTAACAAAGGATCACTGGCATCTTTCCATGTTCCTAAACTTTGACCGCTGATTGCATCCCACAATCTGACGCTACCATCCCAAGACACACTGGCTAAACGCTGGCTGTTGCTAGCAAAATTCACATCTGTCACCCAACCGGTATGCCCCTCTAATACTGAATGTAAACTGCGTTTAGGCAATGACCACAAACGCAAGCTGTTATCTTGCGAGGCGGTGGCTAAAAGCTGTTGATCAGGACTAAAGCGCACTTGCATGATTTCTTTGCGATGTCCTTTAAAATTCGCATATTGCTCACCCGTTGCCACCGACCACACCGAAGCCTCATGACCCACAGCAAAGGCTAACCACTGGCTGTCCGCGCTAAACACGACGCTGTTAATTTCTGACAAATTAGAGAATTTAAAGCGTTGCTGTACTGCGCCTGTTGCCATCGACCACAAGGTGACAGCTTGGCGAGTATGGCTGAGAAACCAACGACCGTCAGGACTCCACTGCACACTTTGTAATAAGTCGTTGGTTTGTGTATACACTTGCCATTGCAAACGCTCTTCCATCAAATCCCAAACCTGTACTAAGCCATTCCAATCGCCGCTTAATAAATAACGACCATCAGGGCTGAAGTGCACCGAAATCACCCATGTCTCATGACCGTCAAAGGTTTTTAACAATGTACCATCTGATATACGCCACAGTTTCACGGTTTTATCTGAAGCCGCCGTGGCCAAGAATTGCCCATCAGGGCTGAAGGCCAGATCATTCACACTGCGTTGATGATCCGTTAAGGCATATAACAAGTCTCCACTTTGCGCCGACCACAATTTGACCGCATGATCTGTGCTGGCGGTGGCAATCAACTTACCATCAGGGCTAAATCGAGAACGGTTTAACGCGCCATCATGTCCATTTAACGCCAATAATTGCAATTGTGCGTGTAATTTCCATAAACGTGCCGTGTGATCGCTGCCTCCCGAAACAAAGTTTTTACCGTCAGGACTAAAGCTCAACACTCTCGCGGTTTGTTCATGCCCCCCTAAACGCGCGACCACACTGTTATCTGCATAATCCCATGCACAAATCATGTTGATATGCTTGCCCGTATCCGACAAGCTGCCCAGTAAATAACGGTCATTCGGGCTAAAGCTCAAGTAATAACTTATGCCCACATCATCCCAATGAGCTTTAATCTCGCCGGTTTCTGCATTCCAAACAAAAATACGCCCATCGCGTCCACTGGTGGCAATCCATTTACCATCAGAGCTAAACGCTGCATGTAATAACGGCTCGGTGTGACCTGCTAAGCGCAGCAATTGCTCGCCCGTTTTTGTATCCCATAACAACGCGCTGCCATCGTCCGATAAACTCAATAAGCGACTGCCGTCGTGATTCCATAATAAGGTTTGAATATCGCCAATATGACCTTGCATCACTGTATACGGTTGGTTATCCGCAATATTCCACAGTTGCACCACTAAATCTTCATCTGCGGTGGCAAAACGCTTTTCATCAGGACTGATTGCCAAGGCGGTTACTGTCGCCGGTTTGCGAGAAAATTGGCGCACTAAGCGGGCTTGTGCCACATCCCACAATTGCACATCGTGGCGTGTGTTATTGGTGACGATTAAGGCCAAACTGGCATCACGGCTTAACACCGCAAAATTAATCGAGTGCGGGCTTAACAATCGTTGTTGTAATAAAGTGCCGTCTGTAGCTGACCACAGATTTAAAAAGCGGTCGTTGGCAATGGTGGCAATGTATTGATCATCAACACTATAAGCGGCAGCAATTACATCACGTTGATGCCCTTCTAAGGTAAACGCGGGTTCACCTTCTCCCGTCCACACCCGCACTGTCGCATCATTGTTAGAAAGCGTTAAAAACTGTTGTGCATCATGACTATAGATAATGGTATGTACGGTGCCAGTGTGTCCGGTTAATACCTTCTGCTCGCGTAATTGCATCAACGAATAATACAAAGACTCTTCTGCTGCGGGTAAATAAGGACGGTCAGGCTGTGTCATGTCATGAGGTAAAGCTTCCAAGGCTAATAAAGTCGCTTTGGTTGCGTTGCCTTGGTTTAACTCAGCTTCAGCCCGTTGTGCTAAAAATAAAGACTGGTTGCGCAACGCCTTTTTCGCTGCATGTTCTGCTTCACGACGCGCTTCTTCAGCCGCTTCCGCTTGTTGGCGGGCGATAACGGTTTGATGCTCGGCTTGCTCTTGCCCCACATAACCGTAATAACTGCTGATCACGGCACTGATCATCAAAATCCCCAGCAAAGCAGTGAATTGCTGTGATTGACGCAGTTTATTGCGGGTACGCGCCATTTCAATTTGATGTTGCTGCTCAACTTGATGTTGCGATAAGTGCACGTAATCCCGCGTTTCTTGCATGATGGCGTTAGGCCATAACTCCACTAAACGCCGCGCATCATTTAAGGCTTTGCCCTCACGCAATAATAAATTGGGCGGTCTGCCCTCGGCCTGCCAATAACTCGCAGCATCTGAGACGCGCAGCCGAATTTGTAATAACTCACGGTTTTCTTGCCACCATGTTTGCATACGTGGCCAATGTACTAACAAGGCTTCATGTGCCAAACGCGCAACCGCTTGCCCATGCTCGTTTTTATCGGTAATTAATAATCGGGCTTGTGTTAAGGCGCGGATTAATTCACGTCCACCCGACACAATCATATCGGATAAAATGCGCCGCCCTAAAACCGGCTCTCCCTTGTGTTTATCAACCGTGACTAAAGTCCGCATTAACAGCGGAAACGCTTCTTTTGCAGGTGGGCTAAGCTGTTCAAATACATTTTCTGCATGTTGTGCCAGTGCCCCCGTCAAGCCGCCCATCTCTTGATAGGCTTGATAGGTTAAGGTGTCTTCTCGTCGGTGCTCGTATAAACGCTGTAAGGTAAATTGTAATAAGGCTAGATTGGTGGTGTGATCCGCCATTTCATCGAAAATAAGCTCATTTAAAGGTGTTTGCCGCTCAGGATGTTCAAACACCAAACCCGCCGCTTCAGCCGGTTCTTCAATGATTTGCCGCAATTCGCTAGGCGTGGGCGGTAACAGTTCATAACAGCCTTGCGCATGTAATAAACGCGCTAAATTGCCATATTCATAGCAACGGTATAATAATTCGCTGCGAATCGTGGCCAAAATCCAAATTTCTGGCTGTCCCGTCTCTTTATCTATTTGCGTTGCTGTTTGTACTAAAACTTCAATAAATTGCTGGCGGTCTTCTTCTGTAATATCAGGTAAAGTAAAAATTTCTTCAAATTGCTCAATGACTAAGGCCGCTTGTGGGTGCGTATTTTTCGGGTTGGTATCAATGGTACTAATGGTGTGTTGTAACGCCGGTATGAGCATCGCTGCGCCAATAACAGAGGGGCGAAACACTTGATACGGAATTTGTAATTGTGAAAATAAAGGCAATAAACCCGCATAAACAAAAGACGATTTACCGCTGCCGCTTAAGCCGGACACCATGAT
>QKBZ01000193.1 GCA_003245895.1 Beggiatoa sp. | reverse complement strand
ACTAACTCATTCGTTTTGTGCACAACGTCTATTTCAGTGATGTTCAATAGTCTGCTAATGGGCTGGGTGATATACTCAGCGGCATTACAATACAATTAAAAATTAAGCGATGTTGACTCGCAAGCCCACACTACAACACGTTTTTATGTTGAGCATGGATGAAGGAACTAAATTATGCGTTGGAAAAACAGTCGTCGTAGTAGTAATGTCGAAGATCGCCGTGGTGGTTCGCTGAAAGGCAAAGCCGCAGGTGGCGGTATTATCACCATCATCATCGCTTTGGTAGCCATGTATTTTGGTGTCGATCCTTCCGTTATTCTTAATCAAATCGGTGGTGGCGGGGGCGCAGTGTTATCGACATCAAGTGCACCGCGTTCGCCAGAAGAAAACCAGCTTGCGGATTTTGTTTCGGTCGTATTGGCTGATACGGAAGATACGTGGGGCGCACTGTTTGCGTCTAGTAAGAAACAATATCAGGAACCCAAATTGGTGTTATTTACCGATAGAGTGGAGTCCGCTTGTGGTCTTGCACAGTCTGCTACTGGGCCGTTTTACTGTCCCGCAGATCAAAAAGTCTATATTGATTTAGGCTTTTATCAGGACTTAAAGCAGCGTCACCAAGCACCTGGGGATTTTGCTCAGGCTTACGTCATTGCTCATGAAGTTGGGCACCATGTACAAACCTTGCTGGGCATTTCCAGTCAGGTGCACAAACTGAAACAAAAAGTTGACAAAGTTCAAGCGAATCAATTGTCAGTGCGTCAAGAGCTACAAGCCGACTGCTTTGCCGGTTTATGGGCGCACCATGCCAATAAAGCCCGACAAATTTTAGAAACAGGTGATGTTGAAGAAGCCTTGACGGCGGCTAGTGCCATTGGCGACGACCGCTTGCAAAAACAATCGCGTGGTTATGTGACACCGGATTCCTTCACACATGGCTCCTCCGCGCAACGGGTACGCTGGTTCCGCAAAGGTTTAGACAGCGGTAAATTAAGCAGTTGCGATACGTTTAAGGCAACGAGTTTATAACAAGACAGAAGTTACGCAGTTAGTGATAAGAACGGTTGTAGGTCGTATAAGCGTAGCGTCATACGACATATCGGCGGATGACGGCTAACGCCTTATCCGCCCTACGAAAATGTTTTAAACTGCGTAACTCCCACATTAATAGGCATACCAACATGCAAACCAGTGCAAGAAATCAATTAACAGGGACGATTAGCAGTATTATCAAAGGTGCGGTCAATGCCGAAGTCGTGATTGCGCTTGGCGGTGGCGATGAAGTGGTGGCAGGCATTACCAATGCGAGTATTGAGCGTTTAGGCTTAACCGATGGCAAAACAGTGCAAGTTTTAGTCAAAGCACCACATGTATTATTGGCAAAAGCCAATTGTGGTTTGAAATTTAGTGCGCGTAACCGTTTATGCGGCACGATTAGCAGCATCAGCAAAGGTGTGGTAAACGACTTGGTACGAGTTAAGTTAAGCAGTGGCCAAGAGTTAAAGTCTGTGGTAACAGAAGATTCCGTGACAGATTTAGGCTTTAAAGAAGGCGATCAAGTGTGTGGGATTTTTAAGGCAGGGAATGTGATTATTGCAGTGGAATAGGTGTAAACCTATTCTTCTTATTCGTTACAACCTCTTGGATTCATCACAATAGCATAAGCTAATTTGCAACTGCGTAACGTGAGTGAATAATGCAGCTCGCTTTCTCTTTTCCCTTCTTCACCCTCCTCGCAGAAATCTTGTCTTATCTAGCTGTATTAATTTCATATTTCTGCCGTCATCTAATTGTCATATAATCCATTTTTGATTATTCTATACTGTAAAGTTTTTCCTTTAGTCAGCTCTCCACTAGGGCAAACTTTTCTCGCAGCCTGTCACCTTCCTCAATGTGCGTTTATAGCTGAAAGCGGCCTTTAGTCATCATCCGCGACGGCGGCTGTTTTTTTATTCATTTTAGGAGAGTGGGTTCGACAGGGACACTCAACATGAAAAAAAAATGGCAGAAACTGACAGTAGCAGTGTTTGCATCAATTTTAGTCTTAATTCCCATTAGCACCATTGCGGTGTCATATCAATTAGCCAATATTTTAACGCAACGCCCCGCAGAACAACGCATCGGCACGCCAGATGTCGCTTTATTGTTAAATCGCCCGCCGCAAGAAGTTTTAGAAGAATATCAATTAACTGATTATCAGCGTTTGACCTTGAGTACCGTTGATGGCTTTGAGTTAGCTGCGATGTATTTTCCCAGTCAAAACGGCGCGGCGGTGATGGTGCAACATGGTTACACCGATACCTTAATGCACATGATCCCGATTACCGCGATGTTAGTACGTCATGGTTATGGGGTGATTTTGACTGAATTACGCGCACACGGTGACAGTGAAGGTAATTTAATTAGTTTCGGTCATTATGAAATGAATGACTTAGATGCGGCGTATCATTATTTATTGACCCGCAATGAAGTCAATCCGAATCAGATTGGTATTTTGGGTAATTCGATGGGCGGTTCTTTAGCAATTTTATATGCCGCTGAACGCAATTTAAATATTAAAGCGGTGATTGCACAAAGTCCTTATGACTCAGTAGATGAAGCAATCGGCAAAATTTTACGCAAATTTGCAGGTTTACCCAATTACCCATTTGGCCCAATGACCGTATTTTTTGCAGAACGTAAATTAGGTTCGACAAACGAACAATTTGCACCTATTAACGTGATTCGCAAATTAAGCCCGCGTCCTGTTTTCATCATGATGGGTGGGCAAGATTCTTTTGTAAATCCTGATGGCGGTATTCGTTTATTTGAGGCAGCAGGCGAGCCACGTCGCTATTGGTATGATTCTGCGCTAGAACATGTCGCGTTTAGTAAACAGCATCCGGCAGAGTTTGAAACCGCGATCACCGAATTTTTTGATCAGTATTTATTAGTGAAAAGCTAAAGACCCTCAACAATTCCAGCAATTGTTTTACATATGGTTTCCGTCTTTTTTTGTGCAAACGCTTTGTTGTAAATCCCCCATTGCAGCAAAGCGTTTATTACGCTATTGTGCGCAAAAATACCGCCGCAGTTGGCTTAGTGCCGTCCTTGTTGTTTTACATGGTTCTCTCACAGCACCCCTGTTGAAGCTTACCCCTACTACATGGCTGTACTTAAGTGCTCTAATTACAGAACACCGATGACTATTTGTCATTTATTTAGGTGTTGCTCAAGGTGTTATACAACTGAATAAGGCGTATTTGCTTGGGGTTTGCAATTATGCAAACAGCTTTGTTCACCAAAGGAGCACACATCTCGCATGTGTTTTATTTGCTTATGATTTCAGCCACACTGTGTCATCATTGTTATGTGACTGTCTCAGTCTAGTTTGCCTTAACTTTAATGACAGTGGTTACGTTGTGTGCCATTGCAAGGAGGCCAGAAATAGATATTGCCTTGATGGAAGGCATGTCTAATAAATAAAAAGCGTATTATCAAAAGTTATCACTGAATGTTATTTATATTTTTGACAGCGTGGGAGAGTACGGCGAAAAATGGGTTCAAACGACAGAGTCGATAGAGTCTCGCCGAGGGGATTAATTTTTGACGGTAGCCTGCGCAGTAGTCTCATTACACAATATTTTGTATGGAAGGTAGAAATTTGTCTCAGCAAGAACGTTCTCACACCAAATTAGGGGTTTATGTAGATGTTGCTAACGTGAACCGCAACGGCGGTTATGGAATGCAATACGATATTTTACGAGAGTTTGCCTGTCGCGATGGTGCAGAGCCGATTCGTTTAAATGCTTATGTCAGTTTTGACACGGAACGCGCCCGTGACGACTTGGCATACCGCAAAGGCATTAACGGTTACTTCTCCGTGTTACGCGAATATGGCTTCAAAGTCATTCAAAAAAATGTCAAATGGTATGAAGATGAAAAAGGTACGCGCTACGGTAAAGCCAACGCTGATTTAGACATGGCGGTCGATGCTTTATTGCAATCGCAGAACTTAGACCGCGTGATCATGATCACAGGCGACGGCGATTTTGTCCAAGTAGTCAGGGCGTTACAAAATAATGGCTGTCGGGTTGAGGTGGTTGCCTTTGAAAATATTTCTTCTGAGTTAAAACGTGAAGCCGATATGTTTATTTCTGGGTACCTGATCCCCAATTTACTCCCTATCAAACGCAATGTAGAGACCAACATCAACTGGGGCGAGATTGGCTCCATTGTTCGCGGGTATTGTTCTCATTATTACGAGGATAGAGGGTTTGGCTTTATGCGGTATATGGAGCGTATTGCACCAGGCTTGTGGATTACGGATTCCCGTAACGACGACTCGCCTTATAATTCCGCTTTTTTCCACAGCTCTAACCTTCCAGAAGAAGTCAATACCAATCATTTACCCAACCGTGACCTGATTTTTGAATTTCGGTTAGAAGAATCTAAAAGCAATAATAAAGACCCTGTTGCAACCAATATTCGATTAGTCGGGTCATAAAAGCCAGCTAACGCATGCGTATCCCAGCTATAGGACTTCACTTTCAACGTAAACAGCCACAAGTCAGCATCGGTGTCTTAGCTTCCGGCATTTGTTTCGCACAAATTTCCCGTGATGGCAAAGGCACTTATTTAGAGCATCTTGACAGTATTTCGTGTGCTTCGACTGAACTTGACACACAGTTACAACAACTGGCGAAACGCCCAGAGTTGACTAAACCGCCGTGTGTATTGGTGATGTCACCGGAGAATTACCACTTACTGCGCATAGACGTGCCGAAAGCCTGTAGTGAAGACGAAGTGCAGGCTTTGGTCACAGAACAAGTCTCTGCACAACTGTCAGATAACTTAGATGACGTGGTGTTTGATTTTTTTGAACCGCCTGACAGCTTTTGCGATACGCGCACCCGCTGGGTGTATGTCGTGGTGACGGAAAAAGCCATGATCCGTCGCTACACACAACCGTTGTTAAAAGCGGGTTTTAACCTGCAAGCGGTAGACATTGCGGAAATGGCGTTACGCAATTTACTGACTTTACTACCGCCTGCCGAGTATGGCAGTGGCGTGTTATGGCTGGGAGCAAACCAAAGCGTATTAGTCTTGGCACAGCACCATGCGATTTGTTTAACGCAACAAATTGACATTGGTAGCACACATCTCTTGCATCTGAAGAAAACACAGGTTATTTTTAGTGAAATTGATCAGATGTCAGTAGATGCCCTGCATTTGATAGTACAACCCTTGGTGGCAGCCTTGCAGCAGGCATTGTGTGATTACATGCAGCATTTTGCCATGCCACCAATTAGCCGTTTGGTGATTGCCCCTGTGCCTAATGATTTGCCACAGCTTCCCGCGTATTTAACACAAGTGTTGGGCGTTCCCACCAGCGCGTTACAACTAGATTCGCTATTGTCCTTGCCAATGTCGCTGCCAAAGCAGCCGCAGGCAGATTGCCTACTGACACTGGGTGCTGCCTTGCGTGAAGATGAGTTAGATTAGCATGAAGCAGAATGTAAACCTGTTTCAGGCAGATTTACGCCCAACAACGCCTCATAACCGTCCTTGCCAGAATCGTGCTGTTTGGATTACTGGCGTGGCACTTATTGGTTTGATTGTGGCCTATATCTGTACCGCCGCTTTTTTAGACGTGCGTAGCCCTGAAGTTGCTCAAGAAAAGATTATTCATTCTCGTTTAATTGAAGTCTTGAGTTAAAAGCGATTGGTATTAGCCTGAGTGTTGTAAGCTTACGAATAGCCCTCGTTTTAACGTAGGGCTATTTTTTTGTGTCGGTTTTTTGTCCCCCCTTACCTGAGTTCGACGAAATATTTGTTGTAAAAACAATTGGTTTCTCGTTCCCACATGCCGTGTCACGGCCATTAAATTAAGGATGACAAAGCATCGTAGGATGGGCTGACGAAGGAAGCCCATCAGTCGTGCCAACCAATTAAATTAAGGGAGGCTGTCAAAGAACCGCCTGTGTCTGAATCAGAATTTAAGAATTTTTTAGAATTATAAATAATTGATAATTAAGTTAATTTTCTAATTCTGATTCAGACAAGAAATTTTTTGATAACCTACAATGGCTCGGTAAACGATGGGCTTCCTTCGTCAGCCCATCCTACGACATCTTGTCGCCTTAACTTAATGGCCGTGACACGCCGTGTGGGAATGCAGTCACGACGCACTGCGTCGCGGGTTTGTTCTAAGATCGAGCTAAACCCGTCGTTTAGCAGCAATTCTCAATTTAAGACCATACAGTTAGAATGGTTATATGATAAACACGCTTGTTGTTAGAATTAATAAGATATGTCATACCCATTTCAAACAAAGTTATCCGATAGAGAGTTATCATTCAATGCAATAATCTCAATG
>QKBZ01000324.1 GCA_003245895.1 Beggiatoa sp. | reverse complement strand
ATATTGATAGTTTTTGATAGCAGAAATTGGGTCTTGTAATTGATAGGCTAAGTAAACATTAGCAAACACAGTATTTGAAATAACTTGAATCCCTATGTTTTTTAAGAATTCTGCATCTTGTCTAAACTCACCACGTCTTTTTTCATACCAAATATTAGTCTGATAAAAAGCTTGCTGCAATCTAATCTGAACATCATCATTTGCACAAAAATCCCGATCATTAATCGGATTCTGTGAGTTAGTGAAGCGCGTTACATTCAAATCAAAATCTTTACCACCAGATTTTAATAAGCGCAATGTAACCAAGGCTTCACTATCCATTTGCTCCCGTTTAACAGCAGAAGCTGATTTATAGGCTTTATAAATCGAATAAACCGTTTGTGCACCATTAATGATTTGCAAACCCGTCAATTCAAAGCTTAATGCAGACTTACCAAGTTTTTTTGGTAACAAGTAAGTAATTGCAGTAAGACCATTATTGTAGTACCAGAAAAAAGAAGGGTTATCTAATGCAGTTTTTTCTATATCTTCATTAAATTGTGACTCTAATAACGGATTGCGAACATTCTTATAAAATAAAGCAAACCCATATTTCTCAAATAAATCAAAAATCGTTTTAGGGCGCAGTAAAAACACATACGCTTCAAAAGGTTTTTCAAGCTTGATAAAATTACCTGTTGCTTGCTCTAAACGCTCAATATGCAAGGTAATTTTACTTTCTTCAGGGTTAAAATAGCTCTCTAATGGATTAATAGGCGTAATTTCTTTAAATTTTCTATCAATATAATCTGACTTGATACGATTAATATCAATCACTTCACAACTAATGTTATCATCATGGTTAGTGAAACCACGAATATTATCATCTGACTTACCTAAATAATTTGATAATGAGAGAAAAATAAATTTAACTTCACCATTTGACTTTAAATGTTGATCTAACTCATCTAATTTAACTTTTAACTTATCATTAACTTTTTTCTTACTACCACGCAAAATCGTTTCAAAATCGCTCAACGCTTTCTTAATCTCATCATTATCCGCCTCTTTTTCTGCATTCTTTTCATTGCACCACTTTGACTGCACAACATAAAATTTCTTGTTACCCTGATTATCAAAACTATCAAACACAATATCACACGAGCCATCATTTTCAGCATCGGTAATATAATCAGCATAATTACGGGTTTTACCGTAAAACTCTAAAAACCAAATCAAAAAAGCATAAGACTTTTGCTGCGCAGACTGTGCTTTATGTTTTTGCAAATAGGCATCAGTTTCATATTTTTCTAAAATATTAATCAGCTCTTGATCAATAATTTGATAGAAATCTTTTGTTAACATAAAACATCTCGTTAAAAAATAGAACATTTAGGGCATTACAATGTAATGCCCTGAATAGCTGACGCACATCGCCAATCTGCTTATTTCTCCTCACGCAAAGCAATCAACGCCGTCTTAGCCTCTTCTGTCGCTGCTTTTAACTGTGTCAAACACTGCTCTGCCTGTGCAAAATCACTCTCTTTTGCTGCTGACTCCATGAATTTGCACAAATTCATAATTTGATCTGCGCCTAAAGAATGACTACTGCCTTTTAATTTATGCGCGGCTAAATGCAATGCCTCAGCATCTTGCACTAACACTGCCCCTTGCAACTGATTTAAATAATTAGGCAACTCATTTAAATATAAATCTAATAACCAGCCAATACCTTGTGCCTGCATTTCCCGTTTTAAACGGGCTAAGGTTTTTTCATTTAACACAGGATATTTCTGATATTCAGCCGCTTCTAAGGGAGCGGCTGAGCTAGCGGGTGCGGGCGCACTGCTTGGAGACGGTGGGGCGGCAGCAGTCGTTTGCGCTGCCTGCTCGCCAGCATCAGCGGTAAAGCGTTTTAAAACATCTTGTAATAAATCAGTTTTTAACGGTTTATTTAAATACGCATCCATGCCCACTTCTAGGCAATGTTCACTGTCGCCATAAGCGGCATTCGCTGTTAATGCAATAATTGGAATATGTGAGCCACTTTGTTGCTCTTGTTGGCGGATAGCTTGCGTTGCGGCATAACCGTCCATTTCTGGCATATTGCAATCCATGAATATGATGTCAAAAGGTGTTGTTTTAAGTGCTTCTAACACCTCACGACCATTTTCAACTGTGGTGACTTCGCAGCCTAACTTCTCTAATAAACTGCGTTCAACTTCTTGATTAATAAAATCATCTTCAGCAAGCAGAACTTTCATTATCGATTATCTCATTATAAGTGCTGGGTGATGTAACATCCAAAACGACTCGCTATAAATACCAGTAATGCAATACTGTTTATTTTCAGTCTTCTGATGCGTCTTGCAATTCAGTGGCCTTACTGGGATAAACAATTGCTGTTGAGAGCAAATGGCGGTTTGTTTCCATAATAAGGTATTTTTATGTGCAAATGTATGATCAAAATATTTACCTTGGCATCAAGCTGCTTACAAAACAGTGAAAATTCAATCACCAAGCTGTTATAAAAAGCACAGTTCGTGACGGAATTCTCATAACAGCGTAAAATATGAGGCAACAACCGCTAGCCTTAGCACCTTGACCCACCTTAGGAACTCACAACGGTTATCGACCGGCACGCCCATGAAAAAAGGTTTACTTGCGCGTTTTTCGCCCAGCCAAATTGATGAAAATATTAACCGCTCCCTAGATCGCCAAGTGAAATTGGCGGTAACAGGTTTAAGTCGTAGCGGTAAAACAGTGTTTATTACGTCTTTAATACATCAGCTTTTACATGCAACAGACAGCAATCAATTGCCTTTTTTTCGCTTGGCAAACAGTGGGCGTTTGCGCGGTGTGAAGGCGATGCAACAGCCTGACTTGCATGTGCCTGCATTTCGCTATGACCAATCTGTAGCACAATTATGCGCCCAAAGCCCTGCTTGGCCTGAACCCACCAGCGGTATTAGTGAAATTCGCTTAGCTATCCGCTATCGTTCTGATAACACCTTTTTTAAACACGTTTCGCCTATCAGCACCTTAAATGTCGATATTATCGATTATCCGGGGGAATGGTTGCTGGATTTGCCCTTGTTAGAACTGAGTTTTGAGCAATGGTCACAGCAAATCGCTGAGGCGTGCCAGCGGGAGCCGCGTTTAAGCTTATCGGCTGAGTGGCGGGCATTTATGGAAAAAACGCCGCTAGATAAACCGGTTTCAGAAACGACCTTACGCGAGGCCAGTGCCTTATATACGGACTTTTTATTCAGTTGCAAAGCCAAAGAGCACGGCTTGACCTTGCTGCAACCCGGTCGCTTTACCATGGCGGGTGATTTGAAAGGCGCGCCGTTATTAGAATTTTGCCCTGTATTAAACGCGCCGAGTGGACGTTATAGCGATGACAGTTTTTTTGCTGTGCTGAAAAAACGCTATGAATCTTACAAAGAACATGTGGTTAAAAAGTTTTATACTGAACACTTTGCCAGTTTTGATCGGCAAATCGTGTTAATTGACATTTTGCGCATGTTTAACATTGGCTCTACTGCGTTTGACGATACGCGCTCAGCCTTAAACATGGTGTTAAAAAGCTTTGAATATGGAAAATCAGGCTTGTTTAGCTGGTTATTCGGTTTAAAAATTGACCGTTTGTTATTCGCAGCCACCAAAGCGGATCACGCTACACCGGATCAATTACCGAATATGGAGAAGTTTCTGCAACAAATGCTGGCAAAATCGCAGCAAAATGCCAGTTTTGAAGGGGTATCAACGCAAACCATGGCTTTAGCCTCGGTGAAGTGTACCCAAGCGGCAGAAGCCAATTTTCAAGGACGTAAAATCCCTTGTATTAAAGGGGTGCCGCTAGCGGCAGCGCAACCAGTCGCTTTATTCCCTGGTGAAGTGCCAATTGATATTCCTGTGGCGGAGGATTGGACTCAGGAACGGTTTAAATTTATCGAGTTTAAGCCGCCTCGACTCGCTAATATTCATGGAGGTCTGCCGCATATTCGGCTAGATCGCGCCTTAGAATTCTTGCTTGGAGATAAATTTTAATGAATACAACTACATGGCAAGCACCTGTTTTTTTTGAATTGGAAGAAGTAAAAAGCGTTGATGGCGAAGAAGTACAGGTTGATTTACTGTACACGCCGCCTGTGGTATTGCCGGAAGAAGTGCCACTGGAAACCAATGAACAGTTATTAGCCCACGAGCCAGAGCCAACGCCTGCGCAAGAAGTTGCAGCAGAGCCTGCTTGGGTCAATGAGCGCATCGAATTACCAGAAACTAACGAGCAAGACAGTAAAACCAATACACCAATTTGGTTATGGTTAACCGCGTCTTTAGCTGCCTTGCTGGTCGGCATGTTGGTAGTGGATACGTGGGCATTTTTAGCCGAGCAATTTGCCAGCAGTTATTTGTTAGGCACTTTGTTTACTTTATTAGTGTTATCTGTGGTCAGTGCTGCGGGCGTGTTGTCGTGGCGGTCTTGGCAGAAGTTAAAACGCTTCCGTGCGATTTCTGGCTTACAACGTGAAGGCGAGCAGCTTTTGCAGCGTGATGGTTATGGGCAAGCGCGGTCATATGTAAATCGTGTGGCTGAGATTTATGCACAACGTCCAGACGTTAAACGCCGTTTAGACACGTTTCAACGCACGGTAAACGACAGTTATCATGATCGGGAAGTGTGTGCGTTGTTTTCTCAGCAAGTGATGCAAGAGTTAGATCAAAAGGCTTACCGTTTAGTGCTGCAACGCTCACGCGAAACGGCTTTGATGGTGATGGTCAGTCCTATTGCTTTGTTAGATATGGTACTGACTTTATGGCGTAACGTGCGCATGATTCGAGACATTGCGACTTTATACGGTGCGCGGCCTGATTTTATCGGCTCTACTGGCTTAATTGTCAGCGTGGTGCAAAACTTAATTTATGCCGATGTCAGTGAAGTGGTCGCCGACAGCTTGGCAGAAACTTTAGGCAATTCCATGTTAGCGGTGTTTTCTGCTCAAGCGGCGCAGGGGATTGGCAGTGGTATTTTAACAGCGCGGGTTGGCTTGAAAGCCATGCAAGCGTGCCGTCCATTACCGTTTGCTGAAGAAGAACGTCCGCGTTTGAAAGAGATTCGCCGCGAGTTGGTTGGCTCGTTAAAGCGGATTTTTGAAAGTCGTAAAGAGAAAGCGCAGGCGTAAGTTTGCCGCATTCGCGCCGCAAATATATGCGGCGCAAACCTTATACTTAAGCACTCGGTTTTTTCAAAATCATCGGCTGAAAATAAGTAATCCCACTCACGCCTTCTTCTTGTGTCACCACTAAATTTCCATGTGGCACATAACCTTCCTTAATTCTGTCATTGATCATTTGCTCTAAATAAGCCGTGTCGGTGGATGAGGCAATGATATACAGTCGTTTTTTTTCAGCCATGAGTTAAAACTCTCCTCAGTATTGATGGTGGGTATGCACAAACGCAGCGTTCTAATTGTCGCGTTAAGGTGCTTTGACTTTAATGCTTTGAATGATGTCGTAAGCTTGGTAGATGTAATTGTAATAAGCTGCGTCGTCTTTCACATCCCCTTTTTGCCCTCGACTAATCACCGCGCCTAACACGCCTGCATGCTCTGCTTCAGGAAAATAGTGAAAGGCTTCGACTAATTGAAAACCGCTGCCTTCGGCATCGCTGACCTGAAACCGTGCAGCCAGTTCCCAATGTTCATCAAAATTGATTTGTGAAAAAGTTAAGGCAACCCGATCTTCTTGTTTTTCTGCCAAATTAAGCGCAATAGGTAAACCAAAGGCAACGCTGGCCATAGCAGGATTTTCGTCATATTCCTCGTCAAGCTCCGGCATATCATTGCGTAAGGTTAAGATAATGCCCAACTGGGGATTGCGCTCTGCGGTCAACCGCATATTCATCGTGTGTTCATCATTATCCAGTTGCTCTAACTTCCAGCCTGTTTCAGGATATTCAAGGCTAAAGCTTTGCCACTGATAGCTTTTTTTCGCTTCTTCTTCGCTTTCATCATCTGCCGCGTAAGCGATTAAGCTATGACTGAGTAATAGTGATAAGCAGCCAGTCATCAGTAAGCGGTTGCTGCGATTCATCGCGATACTCCTTTGGGGATCGAGTGTGGGGTTGTGCTGATTTCTACACGTTTTACATCAATCAGAGTGGGCATGAAGGGTGGGTAAATAAAGTGGATAAATAAGGATTATATCTTAACTGACTGATATACTCCTAAAATCATAGTTAATTGAAATATGAGGTAAAATGATGGTTGTTTCCCTGCAAGAGTTTAAAGTGAAGTATCCATCTGGTTTTGAAGATGCGGTACATCTGACTAAGGAAGAGCTGGAACAACAAGTGTTGCTGATGGCAGCCTTGAAAATGTTTGAACTGGGCAAGGTGTCATCAGGCAAAGC
>QKBZ01000001.1 GCA_003245895.1 Beggiatoa sp. | reverse complement strand
TTAATCCAATCTAATTGCTTTACATCAACTGTTTTGTACTTTATTTTCTTCATCGAGAGAACGCCTGTTTTGTCTGTAGTAGGACTGGGGACTTTATCCTATTCGGGCGTTCTCTTTTTTTTGTACTATAGCTGACTACAAGACCGTGACAACGCTTAACTTAATGGCGGTGAAATGGCATTTGGGAACGAGAAGCATAACTTTGTTTTTAATGATAATTTTCGTCGAACTCAGGTAACAGATTATAAGCCGCATGGTGGAATACGGCTTACGCCTATTCCACCCTACAATGCTGCGATCCTTATTGTGACTCTGCGTCAGTCGCCGACACCGTCTTGGCAGGCTCCTCCATTCTCAACGCAGGTTCATTTATCTGCTTTGGTGGTGATTCATACAATACCACCCAACTGCCAATTCCTACCGCAACCAGTAGTAAAACAATCCACCAAAACAAACATTTCTGACACAGTTGTGTTGGCTGAGCAGGTGCTTCCGTACTGCTTACGGCTAGCACTTCAGATTCACTGTGTTCGGTTTGTGTGCTTACAGGTACGATGGCTGGTTCTGGTTCGGAGATAACGGCTTGCGCTTCAGTTTCCGGCTTTGTGTTTTCCGTTAGTTCAACGGTTAACGTCTCTACCGAAATGGTTTCCATTTTGAGTGGCATGCTAACAGGCAAATCTATTTCGACGGCACTGGGTTCTGATTCTGCAACAGGCGCGGGTTCAATATCAGCAGGTGCAGAAGGTGTTATGTCTGTGACAAGCTCTGCCTCTGTTGTCTCATTTATTATCGGTGTCTTTTCTTCTACGATAGGTTCGGGTGTAGTGGTTATAGTTACTTCAGCAACCACTTCGGCATTTTCCGCTGTTTCAGATGATGCGCTGCTCGTTTCCTCTTCTGTGACAACAGCAACAGGTTCAGATATTGTTTCTGCAAGCACAGGTGCTTTACTTGTTACCTCTGGTTCAGGCTCAGACGCAACAACAGGCGGCACAACTTCTGCCACAATTGCCATTTTTTCTTCGGTGCTTTCAGTCTCTAAAGGCCATTTAAAATCGGCTAAACAACCACCGTTTGCTAAATGTCGTGATAACACTTTACCTAATTGATGCGTGCTAAAACCTGCCAAACTGGCGACACTGCCTGTACCCACAATTAACCCATAAGCAGGCAACCACTTACTAACACTACCTGCACCTTGTACCGCAACAGATGGATTACTCCCCGCAACCAAAGGCACTTGCACTAAGATCGCTTTTGCCTCGCGGGTTGAATACGGCACCTGAAAAATCTGGCTTAATCGCCGAATTAAGCGCAATTGCACACGTTGAATGACAACTAAATCCACGGCAGGTACAGGAATCACACCTGCTGCCACCGCCAGTTGTACACTGCGGCGTACTTGTGTCGCTGCGCGGCGCATCATTGCAGCACTGGGCGGAGTTGGAAGTTGCCTTGTCATAGGTGCTCACCTCATTCGGTTAATAAAAATACTTGTTTTATTTAAATGACCATTCCTGCACAGCTTGCCCACCAAAGGCTGTTCCATACCAACCTTTTACCCATGGCTTAATCAAATAAGAACTGGTTACATAATATAAAGGCAATACTGCTGCTTCTTGCTCCACTAAAAGATGCTCAGCATACCAGTACAATTGACGGCGTTTATCAGCATCAGGCTCCGCACGCGCCTTTTCAACAGTTGCGTTAAATTCTTCGTTATGCCAATTCAACAAATGTGGCGTTTGACTAGGATGAAATGCAGCATGCAACCAACTGTCAGGGTCTGGATAATCACCGCACCAGCCCATGCGGAACATGTGCATAGTGGCACTAGGGTCATATAATTTGGCGAGATATTCGTCAAACGGATAAATTTTCAGTTCTAAATCAATGTTTAAATAAGATTTCAACAACAACTGAATCGCCATACCGATTTGCACATGCTGTTCTGAATCGTTGACAGCCAATGTCAATGTCGGCAGTCCTTCACCATTTGGATAACCGGCATCCGCTAACCAGACTTTCGCCTCTGCGATATTGAACTGAATGCCGATATTTTCCTCTGGTGGCACTGCGCCCCAAATAGGAAAGGGGGTGAAAGTATAAGCGGGCAAATGTTGTCGCAACACAAAATCAACTAATAACGCGCGCTTAATCGCTGCCGAAATCGCTTTACGCACTAAAGAGTTATCCATAGGCGCATTTTGCGTATTAAAACCATAAAACTCTGTGCATAACAACGGCAAGATTTGATAATCAGGCGTTATTTTGGGGTTTTGATGCAATGCTCTGGCAAGGCTTCTTGGCAAAGGCAAATACACACCGCCTAACACATCTAATTCATTGCGCTCGTACAATTTTACCCCTGCTTCATTATCCGGCACAATTTGATAATGCAACTCAGGAATGCGCACCTTATCCGCTTCAAAATAGCGCTGGTTTTTCTCCAATATCAAACCACCATCAACTTGTATCGTTTTAAGCTGATAAGGCCCACTAGTGGCCAATAAATCCGGCGCAGTTGCCCATGTATCACCACGGGTTTCGGCAAATTGAGA
This sequence comes from Beggiatoa sp., assembly GCA_003245895.1. GTDB lineage: Bacteria > Pseudomonadota > Gammaproteobacteria > Beggiatoales > Beggiatoaceae > SZUA-411. The sequence goes on along the minus strand of QKBZ01000001.1, from coordinate 28,266 downwards.
GGGCAAAGGTATATAAGGCCATAAGCCGGTTAAAATTGGAAAATAAGCGGTTGGCTCAGTTAAGGTAAAAACAACCGTTGTTTGATCCAGCGCACGTACCCCTAATTGCGTGGTATCTTTCAATTCCCCTTGATGAATTTCTCGTGCATTTTTCAACACATATAATACTTGGGCATTGGGGGTTGCCGATGAGGGCAGCACATTATGCCGTAATGTCCACACGACATCGGCGGCGGTGATCGGTTGCCCATCACTCCAAACCGCATCTGGTCGCAGACGAAATTCATATTGCAAACCGTCTTCGCTCACTGCCCACTCTGTTGCCAACGCAGGCAAGGCGCGATAATCGCGGGGGCTGAAGCGAGTTAAACCGACAAATAATTGTCCTGTCACCTCAATACTGGCAGCATCTTGTGCTTGGTCGGGGCTAAATTTCGTGACGGTGTTTTTTAAAGGTAAGCGTAGATATTCAGGATGTATCTCAACCTTAGCTGCTTGCACGGCTGCGTCAACTGCCTCATATTGTGCATAGGCATTTTGAATGCCTAGCCCGCTGAGCAATGTCAGTAAGCTAGCTAAAAATAATTGAGTATTCATGTGTTTACTAAATTCCTGTTTTGCTAGAGCTGGCAATAACAGCATAGTTTATCCTTATTGGCATACAGCAGATGTCGATTAAACGAAAGCGGCAAGATGTTCCGCCACAGTGATTTCTTGCAGCGTCACTGCTAACGCATCACTACTGGCTAAATAACATTGATAATTGGGGATTGCAAGTTGTAACGGCTGCACAAACCAACGCTGTTGTGCTAACCAGACTTCACCTGAGGGTGCTTCTTCTATTTGTTCTAAACCAAGACTTAAGCCACGTCCATCTGCCTTGGCAACACTTTCTTTTAATGTCCACCAGCGGTAAAACAGCGGCAAGGCTTCTGCGGTTTTTTGTAAGGTGTCCCACTGCGCGGCGCTCATAATGCGCTGAAAACCCTGCCATTCTAATGGACGCTGGTATTCTACATCTAAACCTACCCGCCCTTGTGTTGTCAATGCACACATTGCACAGGTTTCACTATGTGCAATATTAAAATCCAAAGCGGCATTTAAATAAGGCCGACCTTGCGCATCAAGTTGCCAAGTCGTGAATAAATCACCTGTTTCACCAATTTCTCGTAATGCGTGTTGTACTAATAAACGGCTGAATAAACACGTATGTTGATCTTGCCAACGTACATAGCGTTGTACACGGGCTTGTTGAGACGGTGGAAGCCTACACAGTAAAGCGTGAAAGTCAGTGGAAGATAAGGGCGCGGGGCAATGGGTATAAACGACTGTAATCATAAAATAGATTGGGATGCGCACACTTGCGCGGCGCATCCAAGCAGCAAGTGCTTTTATTTACCTGTCGCAGAATCAACAGCTTTTTCTGACCATGCACCAATCGCAGTTTTTAACGCTTCTAAGGTTTGCAAGGTTTGTAAAGTGTTGTCTTTCATTTTGCTTTGTAAGTCACCGAATAACTTAGTTTGCGCACCCACTAAGTCTTCCGCACTTTTCGCGTTTTTCACTTCTTCTAAGTAAGTGGCGTTGGTTTCCATGTATAAAGTAATCAACGCAGTTTGTTGTTCAACAAACTTCTTCATGGTGCTACTGCCGATTTCGCCCAGTTCTTTCACTGCATCAGCAGAACCGTTTAAGTCCACCATGCTGAATTGTTTTTGCAACAAAGTGTTGAACGCATTAGTGTTCATTTCGCGGAAATCTTTAGCAGAGGTCATTGCTGTTTTGAGCAACTCGCCTAAATTTTTGCTGCTCAGTTGATTTTGCATCAAGCTGCCCATGGCTTCAGCATTAGCGTGGGTGATTTGTTGCAGTGCTTCTACCGCAGATTTGCTCATTTCTGTCCATTGTGCAACTACGTCATTTTTCATCATGGGGTCATGCTCCTAGTGATAGTTTATACAACCATTGATTATTAAAGAAAATTATTACAATACCTTGACTAACCTAAGCACACGGCTTATGACATGACATCCATCACAAACAGGTAAGGTGTTATCCAGTTGCATTGTACACATTTCAAGCCATATTGGGACATTTTCTCGAAATGCCAAGTAAATGTAGGATGGATAAGGCTTTAGCCGTCATCCGCCGTGAGTGGCTTGATTTAAGCTTTTGCTCGTTCCCCCGTGCCTTGAGACTGTAAAAGAACAGCCGAATTGTCTGAATCAGGATTTCCAGAATTATAGAATTAACTGAATTATCAATTAATTATAATTCTGAAAATTTTTAAATTCTGTGAATTCTGATTCAGACAATTGGATACGGGAGCAGACAGATTCGCGACGCAGGCGCGTCGAGACTTGCTCCCACGCAAAGCGCGTGAGAGCCAGAAAAAAATCCGGCTAAACCTAACAATCAATGCTAAGCTTATTCAGCTTGCACTTCAGGCTCGGCTTTGGTTTCAGGCTCAGCTTGCGTTTCAGCTTCAGCTTTGGTTTCAGGCTCGGCTTGCGTTTCGGCTTCAGCTTTGGTTTCAGGCTCGGCTTGCGTTTCAGCTTCAGCCTTGATTTCAGGCTCAGCTTGCGTTTCAGCTTCAGCTTTGGTTTCAGGCTCAGCTTGCGTTTCAGCTTCAGCCTTGGTTTCAGGCTCGGCTTGGGTTTCAGCTTCAGCAGTTACTTCAGTCTTTGCTTCTTGCGTGCTGTCTGCTTTCTCTGAAGTTAAGCGATCAATCATGCCGATGATAGCTTTCATTTGCGGTGCGGCTTTGGTGTAAAAAACAGGTTTATCTGGGTAATTATCGGTATAACCCCAGAAATCCCAACACCCTTTAGGATTGTACGGATTAGATGGAGAAGGTTGTGCTTGTGGATACAACACAATCATGTGGTTACTGTCAGCCATTTCGTTGTAACCCGTGGTGGTGTAATAAGCATTGCGGATAACTTTTGCCCCTTGCTCACAACCATGTAACACCACATGCACGCGGCACGCTTCGGTGTTGCACACTTCAGGAATGTAGGCATAAGCAATATCGCTCATTGAGGAGCGATCAGAGTCAATAAACTCTTTTTGATCAAATTTGACAAAGTGGCCACTTAAATCATTTGTATTAACCGGTGGGTTTAAATCACCATAAATGTGTTTTAACAAAGCGTGAGATTGGAAAAAATCACAATCATTGATGTAAGGCGGTTGTGTTAAGTCACACTCACTGTCGTCCACGTTATCGGTTAAAATAGCGTGACCTGCGTTGACTTTATCATTGAAAACTAATTGTTCATCCGGTACACCGGCAGCTTGATAATAAGCTTTCGCCTGTCCCACAACAAAAGCTTTTACCGTCTCATCAGCAGCACCGCCAAACATATAAACACGGTCATTTTTTAAGTTGTCTAAATCATCGATTAAACCTTTTTCTGCAAACTGTTGCGCTTTTTCAAACAATTTTTTACCGTTTGGCCCTACCGATTGAGTCAACGGGTTCATACAAGTGGTTGCAGCATTTTCTAAAAAAGTATTAATGTCATAACTGCCTGCACAGAAGTAAGGGCCACCGGCTAACACGCCCGCACCAATAAAGTGCCCTGAGTAAGCGGTGTGAATTTGCGTGGTCATGAAACCACCAGAAGACAAACCAGAAATTGAGGTTTGATTTGGGTCTGCGCCCATTGCAGGTAAAGTGTCAGTTTCAGCATGTAATGTGCTCTGCACACCGAGAGCTAAAGCAACAGCTAACAAGTAATTATGTGGTTTAAATCTCATATAAAAACCCTTTGGTAATTTAAAATAAATTTTTTCATTTACACATCAACTTTGTCACTTATTATACGCATAAAAATATCTTGATGACTAACAGTTTCAAGCTTTCATTAGTTAATACTGATTGATGCTTATTCTAATCATATTTAAACACAGTATTTTATTATTCACCCTTCCTTGTTCTTAAGACTGAATTATGATGACACACGCTGCTGCTAAAGTTGGTTTTATTTCTCTAGGCTGTCCTAAAGCCACCGTTGACTCTGAACGCATTTTGACGCAATTACGCGCTGAGGGTTATCAACTCAGTGCCAGTTATGAAAATGCGGACTTGGTGATTGTAAATACTTGTGGTTTTATTGATGCTGCGATTGATGAATCTTTAAGCACCATTGGTGAAGCATTACAAGAAAATGGTCGTGTGATCGTCACCGGTTGCTTAGGTGCAAAAGGCGATTTAGTACAGCAAACACATCCACAAGTATTAGCGGTGACAGGCCCTGATTCTTTAGATGAAGTGATTAGTGCTGTACATAGCGTATTGCCGCCACAACATGATCCCTTTTTTGATTTAGTGCCAGAAGGGGGCATTAAGCTCACACCTAGACATTACGCCTATATCAAAATTGCCGAAGGCTGTAATCAGCAATGCACGTTTTGCATTATTCCCAGCATGCGCGGTGCCTTGCACAGTCGTCCAATTGGCGAAGTGATGACTGAGGCAGAAAAATTGGTTGAGGCAGGCGTGCGTGAGTTGTTGATTGTGTCGCAAGATACCGCAGCCTATGGCGTGGATACCCGTTATAAATTAGATTTTTGGCAAGGTCGTCCGTTAAAAACCCGTATTCGCGAGTTAGCAAAAGCATTAGGCGAATTAGAGGCATGGACACGTTTGCACTACGTGTATCCATATCCGCATGTAGATCAATTAGTCGAATTGATGGCGGAAGGCTTTGTGTTGCCTTATTTAGATGTGCCGTTACAACACGCCAGCCCACGTATTTTAAAAGCCATGCGCCGTCCGGCAGACAGTGAAAATGCCTTAAAACGTATTGAGCAATGGCGCAATACCTGCCCAGAATTGATTTTACGCAGCACTTTTATCGTCGGTTTCCCAGGTGAGACAGAGGAAGATTTTCAACAGTTGCTGAATTTCTTAGAAGCGGCGCAACTGGATCGCGTGGGCGCATTTGCTTATTCAGCGGTTGAAGGTGCAGCGGCAAACAGTTTAGCCGAGCCAGTGCCAGAATCGTTAAAACAAGAACGCTTAGAACGTTTTATGGAGTTGCAAAGTCAAATCAGTGCAGATCGCTTAAAAGATCGTTTAGGGCAAACCTTGCCAGTCTTAATCGATGAAATTGAGGAAGATCATATTATCGCCCGCAGTTATGGCGAAGCGCCTGAAGTCGATGGCGTGGTGGTGATTCCGTTAGAAATGCCCGTGGATGAGTTGGAAGTGGGTGATTTTATCGAAGTGACTTTAGTTAATGCAGACGAGCATGATTTGTTTGGCGAGATTGTTTGGGCGGATGAGGACGAGGAATAAGTCCACCTTTTTTAAATACTCTATAAAAACAAGCAGTTCCTCGTTCCCACACGCTGTATCACTGCCATTAAGTTAAGGCTTTGCATAGTCTTGTAGGGCGGCATTAAGTTAAGGCTTTGCATAGTCTTGTAGGGCGGATAAGGCGTTAGCCGTCATCCGCCGCAAGTGGCTTGGTTCAAGTTTCAACTGTGTTATGTCGGATGACGGCTGCCGCCTTATCCGACCTACAACATCGCTTAACTTAATGGCAGTGAAATGACATTTGGGAACGAGAAACTTCTCGGCGGCGTTTCGCACACCCTACATCAACATTCTGCGTAACGTGAATGATTTAAGACAAGTCAGTAGGCATAAATTCAGCTAAGGCTTTTTCCGTAGCAACAAAGCCTGCCTCAATCACTTGCGCCGCTTTATGAAAGTCGTAACCATTGCATAAATCCACCGGAATACTGATTTCTAAATCCGGTGGATAACCGGCGATTTTGTAGTTAGACAAGGATTCCTGCATCATTTCAAACGAGCGGTTCATCACGTCTAACATGCGTAACTCCAAAGCACTTTGAAATTTCAGAAAAGTTAAGGCTTTGCCTAATAAACTGCGCGGTTGCATGGCGGTGTCCGTTTCCGATGCAACTTCAAAGGCAGGCGGCGGCTTTTTGGTTTGTGCGTTGACGTTGACGGCGATCACAATGTCAATATCGTGGGCAACCGTCACCGATAAAGGCAGGGGGTTCAAAATGCCACCGTCGATAAAAAAGCGCCCGTTGATTTCCGCAGGGGTGAAAATCATCGGCACGGCAATTGAGGCGCGGATGGCATCGCGTAAGCTGCCACGTTGAAACCAGAATTCTTTACGATTGCTTAAATCAACCGCGACGGCGGTATAGTGCAGCGGTAAATCTTCAATTAAGCGGTCGCCGATAAAGTCATGTAGACGTTCAAAAATGCGATCCCCTTTAAACATGCCTGCGTTGACAAAAGAAAAGTCTAGCAAGCGCATCACCGCCATAAAATCTAACCGCTGCACCCATTCCGCATACTCATCTAAAGTGCCATTGGCATACAAGCCACCAACTAAAGCCCCCATAGACGAACCCGCGATGGCGTGAATTTGATAATTTGCTTGTTCTAATGCTTTGATAACACCAATATGCGCATAGCCTCTAGCACCACCGCTGCCTAAGACTAAGGAAACCCTTTTCTGCATGCCATTTAATCACCCTAATGGAAAAAATAGCTTTGATTGTCGCAGTTTTCGGGCGTGCATGCGTTTAAATTTTTTATAGCGTAATGAGCGTTCAAAACGGGCTAAAAATGCGGACATCCAACCGCCCCCACGATGAGCTTGACGGCGCAAGTGGATATAACGGCGTTTCACCCAGACAGAATAGCTGAGCAATAACACCGCTGAAATGACTAATAAGGGCATACCCAAGGGAATGGGTAAGGGCAAGGTAATCAGACCGAGCACGATTAGCAGCCAGCCAATGACCAATATAAATTGCCGTTTTAAACGGCTTAAGCAAAGCTGTATCCAGCGTTTCATATTGCTTGTTCACCTCAGTAAACCATGTAAACACATCCGTGTTACCTTGCGAACGGTCTGCCATAACCGTTGTATAGTCAACATTTGTAGGTCGCATAAGCGTAGCGTCATGCGACATTTGCGGCGGATGACGGCTGCGCCTTATCCGCCCTACAAAGAAATGTTGACCATATGAGCGCCGATACAGTTAAGCTTAAGCCATTTTAAATCAAGTGCTGTTGCTACGACTGGGTAAAACGCGCTAACTGCTGATAATTCGGGGCGGTCATCGCGTTAAAATAATTACACGCACGGTAATAGCGCAAATCTTCTAACCACAAACCTGCATATTCGCGATCTTTCCATAAGCGTTTGATAACGCTTAAAGGCCGTTGCCGTAAGTCCAAAACAGGGCCTGATAATTCTGATGGGTCACGGAAACACTCCCAATCACATTGTTTACACCATGCATCGCCTTTGATTTGGCTTAAATCTAATTCCCAGAATCGGCCTAAATTTTCCTCGCCACGGAAACCGCATGGATAAGTGTTCATATCCCGCGCATCGACGAAGAAGAAATCTAAACCACCACGGCAAGCATAACTGTCGTCAGTTTCGCCGCCATAATGACGAATTAAGGCGCGCAAAGCACTACGCGGGGTGAAAATGCGTAGGCGATGACGGAATTCAGGAATAGTGTCATACATGGCTTTAAATAACGGTAACTTTTCTTCAGGGCTGAACTTAATAAAGTTATCCACTGAAGTTGCGGTGTACACAGCATGCTCGCCCGCATCATCAAAGTCCATTGGATAACAAGCATTTACGATAGTAAAGCCTAAGTTATCGATAAAACCGTAAAACTTTTGGAACGCCTCACGGAAATAGTCATAAAACGCAGCTTGATCAGCAGCTTCTTTCACTTCAGGCGGTGGCGCAAAACTGCCCATGTAGCGGTTAATGCCTAAGTTCGCTGCTGGATGTAAGCCATATTGATGAAAAATCGGCAAGGCTTTTTCGATGCCTGCAATACAGCCTTCTAAACCGCGATTACGTTCATGTACTTCAATATCCGCTGAATCGACGCTCACCCAGAAAGTGTATAAACCAGAGCTAGCCAGCGTTTCCGCTAACTGGTGCATACGGCCTTCAAAATCAGGCTTATGCGAATTGCGGAACATAAAACCATTCGTGCCAGTGCGGATGTAACGAATACCCGCCGCGTGCGCGTGACGGATACACTCATCAATCTGTTTTAAATACAACAATGGCTCGCCGCCAGTAAAAGACACTGCTTCTACTCCTTGCACCGCCATGCTGTCTAACATCCGTTTAACATCATCGATGGCTAAGGTTGAGCGCTCAAACTTGCTTTCACGCCGCATGCCACATTGCACGCAAGAGGCGTTGCATTGATCAGTAAACTGAATCACCACTTGTGCCGGTAAGCGACCGCGCAATAACGCTTGCCAGTTTTTCCATGAAAGCAATGGGTTATGCCGAGTCGGTGCATTGCTAGACGGTGAAGGTGTCACCGGTTGGCTAGGATGAAAATGGAGTGGCTGCGTGTGGTTGGCGGTTAAGGTATAACGCGGTTCTACGGCTTCATACTTCATAACTGAATTGGGCCTCAAGTGATAGCTTGCATGTATTGAGCAACGCCGTAAGACAGACTCCCCCGATTTATGTTCTACATCTGTCCACTGTACGCTGATTAAAATACTGCATTGTGCAGCTTGTTTCTTGCAGGAATATGACGTAAAGCGTCGCTAAACACTGTAAACAGTTGTAAACTTTATGCTAAGGTTAATTGTGTTGAATAGATGCGCTCATCGACTGAAAATCAGGTTACACTAAGGAATTAATAAAAAAATGACCGCTAACGGGGAAAAAACAGCGCAATTATGTGATGTTGCATTACAATGCACTGATAACCGTTAACAACCCCGAAGGATGAGGCAGTGAGGTCGGTAATGTGCGCCTGAGTGAAGATGGCGTAGGCATCGTATCGCCTACACATTACCGTGATATCAACACATTGAGGTTTGTATGAAATATAGCGTATTAGGAAATACTGAGTTAAAAGTGAGTCGCATTTGCTTAGGTTCAATGACGTGGGGCGAACAGAATTCAGAAGCAGAGGCGCATGAGCAATTAGATTTTGCGTTTGAACGCGGCGTTAATTTTATCGACACCGCCGAGATGTATGCCACACCGCCTCGCGCTGAAACGCAAGGTTTAAGCGAACAATATATTGGCAATTGGCTCAGCGCACGCGGTAACCGCGATCAAGTGATCTTAGCCACTAAAGTGGCAGGCCCTGCCGAGTGGTTATCGTATTTACGCGAAGGCCCTCAATTAAACCGCGCCCACATCCGCCAAGCGGCTGAAGACAGCTTAAAACGCTTACAAACTGATTACATCGATTTATATCAAGTGCATTGGCCATCGCGTAACACTAACTTTTTTGGCAAGTTAGGTTATGAATACACTGAAGATGATGATACCGACAGCGATTCCATCGAAGAAACCTTAAGCGCGTTAGCGGAATTAGTACAAGAAGGTAAAGTACGTCACATCGGTATTTCTAATGAAACCCCTTGGGGCATGATGACTTACTTACGTTTAGCCAAATTAAATAACTATCCTCACATCGTTAGCATTCAAAACCCCTATAATTTACTAAACCGTTCTTATGAAATTGGTTTAGCGGAAATCTCGCACCGTGAACAAATTGGCTTATTGGCTTACTCTCCATTAGCCTTTGGTGTGTTAACCGGCAAATATTTACATGGCGCACACCCTATTGGTGCCCGTTTAACTTTGTTTGAACGCTTCTCGCGTTATAACAATGAAGAAGGCCAAACGGCGACGGCGGCTTATGTCAAACTGGCACAAGAGCATGATTTATCGCCCACACAAATGGCCTTGGCCTATGTAAATAGCCGTCCGTTTTTAACCAGTAACATTATTGGGGCAACCGATTTAGATCAGTTGGAAGAAAATATTGCCAGTGTCAATATTGAGTTGGGGCAAGAGTTATTAAGTGCGATTGAGGAGATTCATATTTCACAGCCGAATCCTTGTCCTTAAAGCAAATCAGCACTTAGCGAAGCGCGCTCAGCCTTGCCGCGTATGGCTGTAGCGCTCATTAGCTGCGTGCTTACTGACTGCGAGGTGTTGTCTGATGCGCACTATCACCTATCAACGTTGGGAAAAATGCAGCCGTTATTATGAACTTTATCTAGCCCGTGATTTATTCGGGCAATGGGTAGTGACACGTTGCTGGGGGCGACGTAATAGCGCATTAGGACAAGTGCGCCACATACCCGTTTTCGACTATCAGGCAGGTCTATTGCATTTGCAAACCTACATGCGTCAACGTTTGCAACACGGTTATCAACGCGTGTTATAAGCATTTCAGTCAACCATTACTAAGTTCGCGTCACGATTAGCTTAACCATGAGAATCTGTTGTATCGCCGCTTTCACACAATCCAGTGATGGATTTGCTCAATGAGTTTACGCCATAAAATACTGTTAACCATTGTCGTCGTGCTATTAGTGCTATTAGTTGTCTTATCTGCACTAATGTCTAGCACCTTATTGCAGCGTTTTTCTGCAATGGAAACGCAAATGGTCGAGCGTAATTTAGATCGATTGGCAAATTTAGTGGATGAAGAGTTAAAACGCTTAACCGTTGAAGTGCGCGATTATGCAGTTTGGGATGAAAGCTACCGATATGTAGAGCAACATAACCAAAATTATATTGATGACAATTTCTCACATTCTAATTTAGATGCACTAAGCCTTAATTGGGCAACCTTGCTTGATTTAGACGGACAGCCACTTATTAGTTTATTACACAACACCAACTCTCATGATATTGAGTTTGTCACACCTGAATTACAAACCTTATTCGGCAAAAACAGCCCATTTATTCAATTAACATTAGAGCAACCCAGCTTAAGCGGTATTTTACAGTTATCTGACCGCTCCATTTTATTTGCTACTCACGCCATTTTAACCACTGAACGTGCTGGCCCGATACGTGGCGCACTGATCATGGGACGTTATTTAAATAACGATAAATTAGTACAGCTATCTGAATTAATGAAACTCAGTTTAAGCATTCAATCTTTAAATCAGCCCTTTAGTAGCACTGATTTCAATGAAGCATGGCAGTATTTACAATCAGAACAAAAGTCCCGTTTTATTAGCACTTTATCAGATGACAAAATCGCGGGTTATTTAACCTTATATGATTTTCAAAAACGCCCCGCGCTTATCCTACGTTTAGTCATGAACCGAGAATTATATCAACAAGGTTTAAATAATGTTTATTACTTAAATGCAGCGATTTTAATTACAGGTGTTTTATTTATTATTGTTTTACTACTGTTGTTAGAACACTTAATTTTATCGCGCTTAACACAATTAAATGAAGCCGTTAGCCAAGTCTCCTTAGAACTAGGGCAAGCCCATATTTTACCGGTTGATCATAGACACGACGAATTAAGCCAATTAACCGAATCAATCAATGCGATGCTGGCAAGCTTACATGCCAATCACCAGCAAATAAAACGCAGTGAAACACGGTTAAAAAATGCGCAACGTATTGCGCATATTGGGCATTGGGAATGGGATTTAGAACGTGCAGAACATTATTGGTCAACGGAGTTATATCAATTATTAGGCTTAGACATCGCCAGCACTCTGCCCAGCCAAGCCTTATTTTTACAATATTTACACCCTGCTGATAAAAAACGGGTGCAAGCTGCTATTGCACACGTAGTGGAAACTGCACAAGCCTATGAGCTTGAACACCGTTTAATCAACCATTACGGCCAAGAACGTATTTTGCACACCCGTATTGAACACTTACCAACGGATGCAGAACACAGCCGTCATTTGATCGCCACAGTGCAAGATGTGACAGAGACACGACGGGCGCAAGCGGAAACCGAGCGCTTATTATCAGAAAACCGCTTTCTGATTCACCGCTCGATTGCGATTCAAGAAAAAGAACGTAGTTATTTAGCCCGTGAATTACACGATCAATTCGGTCAAAATATCACTGCTATCCAAGCCGACGCGGAAACCATTTTAGAACTGACGCAGGCGATAGACAGCGATGCGCGTAAACAATTAGCCTCCATTCAAATCAGCATCCAAGCCATTTTGGAGTTGTCCAGCCAAATGTATGACGTGATGCACGGCTTATTGCAATATTTGCGGCCGAGTGGCTTAGAAGAGCTAGGACTGACAGCCGTGTTGCAAGAAGTGATTAAAGCATGGCAATACCGTCATCCCAAGGTGAAATGCCAATTCTATGCACAAGGCGACTTATTTGGCTTTGATGAACAAATTAACATTACCATTTACCGCGTGATTCAAGAGTGTTTAAAAAACATCAGCCGACATGCACACGCCAACAGCGTCAACATCCAATTAACACACGATACTGACAATGGTGTACTCATGTTGCAAGTGATTGATGATGGTAAAGGAATGGATATTTATCAACAAAAATGGGGTTTAGGTTTGATTGGCATGCGCGAACGGGTACAAGCCTTGGAAGGCGAGTTGCAAGTCATCAGTCAGCCTATGCAAGGCGTGAGCATCTTGTTATTACTGCCCGTTGGCGAAGAATTCCAACAAAAATACAAAACATGGCAATAAATGAATGAATATGATTCGGGTCTTATTGGTTGACGATCACGAAGTGGTGTTGTCTGGCTACCGGCGTTTGCTGGAAAATGCGGGCGACATCAAGGTGATCGATGAAGCACACAACGGTTCAGAAGCCTATACCGCCTTTGTTAATCATCAACCCGATGTGGTGGTGATGGACATTTCCATGCCGGGTATGGGTGGCTTAGAAGCCGCGCGTAAAATTTTACAACGCGATACAGGTGCGCATATTTTAATTTTCAGTGTGCATGAAAGTGAGGTATTTTTAAACCGCGCTTTAGAAGAAGGGGTGTTAGGCTATATCACTAAACGCAGTGCGGCAAAAGTGATGGTGGAAGCGGTGCGCCAAGTGGCTCGCGGTGAAGTGTATGTAGGGCAAGAGTTGGTGTCGTATTTAGTGCGTCAAAAAAATGTCACGCCTGAAGATAGTGCCTTATTAGAACGCTTATCGCCCCGCGAATTTGAAATATTTTTAATGTTGGCGGAAGGCAAACAAGCCACTGAAATCGCAGACGTGCTGAATTTAAGCACAAAAACGATCAGTCATCATTACACCAGCATTAAAAATAAACTCAATGCCGCCAATGTGGTGGAGTTAGCACGCCTTGCGATTCGACATGGCTTGTTAGAGCCTTAAGACGGATCAGATACCACATTATCTGCCGATGATGCGGCCGCCGCCGCCGCAGCTTCTGCATCAGGATCAGAATGCTCCGTCACCACTGGCAGTTCCACAGTGAAGGTACTGCCCTTATTTGGCACACTGTCAGCGACAATATCCCCGCCCATCATTTGCGCAAAGCTCTTGGTAATTGCTAAACCTAAGCCTGTGCCGCCATATTTACGTGTGGTTGAGGCATCGGCTTGGGTAAATGGCTTAAACAGTTTTGCCATTTGTTCATTCGTGATACCAATCCCGCAGTCTTTCACCGCAAAACGCACCCACTCACCATCTTCTCGAATATCACGGGTGATATTAACGTGAATTTCGCCTGCTTCGGTAAACTTAGCCGCATTACTGAGCAAGTTTAATAAAATTTGCCGTAATTTGGTCACATCTGTATACATCATGCCCAAATCCTGCGGCGCATCGATAATCAATTGATTATCGTTGTTTTCCATCAATGGTTTCGCAGTATTCACCACATCATGGAATAATTCGGTTAAATTAACCTCTTCAGGGAACACTTCCATGCGACCCGCTTCGATCTTAGAAATATCTAATACGTCATTGATCAAGCCCAGCAAATGCTTGCCTGCACGGTGGATTTTTTGTAAATCCTCGTAGAAATCCGCTAATTCAATGTCTAAAGCTTCTTCGCCCAACATTTCACTATAGCCGATGATGGCATTAAGCGGCGTGCGCAATTCGTGGCTCATATTGGCGACAAATTGGCTTTTGGCTTTATTGGCTTCTTCCGCCACCGCACGCGCGTTTTCCGCCTCTTCGCTTGCGCGTTGCAATTCCACGTTTGCCGTTGACAATTGCGCGGTACGTTCTGTCACTTTGTGCTCTAACTCATCGCGAGCTTGTTGTAACTCGGCAGTGCGCTCACGCACTTTGCGTTCTAATTCACGGTTATATAAATGCTCTTGCTCAATAAAGCGCAAATAAGTGCGGATACGGCTGATTAACTGCGGTGCATCGATAGGCTTGGTTAAATAATCAGCGGCACCGATTTCAAAGCCTTTTTGCTTAAACTCCTCACTTTTATAAGCGGCAGTTAAGAACACAATTGGGATATGTTGGGTTTTTTTACGCGAGCGAATCAGTTTTGCAGTTTCAAAACCATCCATATCCGGCATTTGAATATCCAACAAAATTAAATCAATATTGTCTTTCAGCAGGATTTGTAAGGCAGCAAGTCCTGATTCCGCTTGAATAATGTCTGCTTTTACATGCTCATTCAGCAGTGTATCCAGTGTAAACAAGTTGTTTTTATTGTCATCAACGATGAGAATGCGAGGTAAATCCAAATCCGGTTTAGACATAAGCGTTGGTGTCCGGTCAACTAACAGGGCATGCAGGGAGATGCAAGCACGAATGAAGTGCAGGGACATTAAGTAAGTGTTTGCACATTCTATTGCGGTTACTGTTGGGATGCTAGCATAGGCTGTTAGAATTGGTAGCAATTATGTAATACAAAGACTGGTCGTCAACACTGATCATAACTTCTCAACGCCAATCACCACACATAAGATTAAATAAAACAACTGGTTATTCATGACAGCACGTTGCTTGCAGCAAGCGGCCATACTCACTACAACACCTTACCTACTCTGATTTTGTGTGCATAGGTGTCAAATATCAGTGATTTGACAACCTCGGTTGATTAACTGCACTAAATGCGGGCCAATTTGCTCTAGGGCAAGAATACGATCCACTCGCACTGCCGCAATGGCTGCACGCGGCATGGCCTCGGCCTCTGCTGTCGCAGGGTCTTGTACCACAATATAGCCACCTAGCTTGCGAATCAATTTTACCCCTTGGCTGCCGTCACCGTTAGCACCGGTTAACACCACACCAATTAAAGCCTCTCGATACGCATAAACTGCGGTTTCAAACAACACATCCACGGAAGGACGAGAAAAATTAACCCGTGGGTCCACTGTGAGCGATAAGGTGAAATCTTCTTCTACGAGTAAATGATAATTAGGCGGCGCAACATAAACCGTTCCTGCTTCAATTGCCTCTTTTTCATCCGCTTGTTTAACCGTCAATGCGCATTGACTGGCTAACATGTGAATCAGATAACTGTCTGAATTTGGATGCAAATGCTGTACAACTAAAATCGGCACGGGAAAATCGGCTGAAAAAGCAGATAACACCGTTCCTAAGGCTTTAATCCCGCCAGCAGACGCGCCCACCACCACTGCCTTAAACTTTTTAACACCATTTTTTTTATTCATTGACTGTCTTAAGGGACATACGTGCATGTCAAGCTCCACACGCACTCATCACACGGCGACAACATCCTTTTTTTTGCGCCTTTGCAGCACCGCTAAGTCGCTGACGTGGTTTGAGTGGGCAAACACAAAATAGCTGACTGCTCATCCGATTGCGGCGATGGGCTGAGCTAGCATGAAAGATCATGCAGGCGTTTTTGATAAATTTTTTCTTCTTTCACCACATCGGCAAAAACCCCAGAATGGGTTGATAAACGCACGCTTTCTTTTGACCCCAAACATAAAAACCCGTTATCACATAAACTTTCTCGAAACAGGTTAAATACACGGTTTTGTAAATCACGGTCAAAGTAAATCAACACATTGCGACACATAATCAAATTCATTTCGCCAAACACGCCATCTGTTGCCAGATTGTGATCTGAAAACAAAATGCGTTTTTTTAACGACTTGTCCATGACCACGTGGTCATAGTGTGCCGAGTAATAATTTGAAAAAGACTCTTGTCCACCTGCTTTTTGATAATTAGCAGTATATTGCTTTAAATGACTAATGGCAAAAATACCCTCACGGGCTTGTCTCAATACCACCTCATTCATGTCTGTGGCATAAATTTGTGTGCGGTCATATAAGCCTTCTTCTTTGAGCACGATAGCCATTGAATAGACTTCTTCACCGGTAGAGCAGCCTGCATGCCAAATTTTTAAATAGGGCAGCTCTCGCAGTTGCGGAATCACATGTTGTCGGATCGCTAAATAAAAATTAGGGTCTCGAAACATTTCCGTGACATTAATGGATAAATCCAGCAATAAACGCCCAAAAAAGCCTTCATCATAAAGTAACAGATGCTGCATTGCAGAAATATTAGGCAGTTTTTCTGCGGTGAGACGATGCAAAATACGGCGTTTAATTGACGCTTTCGCATAATTGCGAAAGTCATAACCGTATTTTAAATACACTGCTTGCAACAATAGTTGCAATTCAAGGTTTTGGGTTTCAATGTCATCCATGTGCTTTTTCAAATTAACAATCTTTTACGTCAAAAGGCCAAACGACAAAAAGAGAGATAGGCGAGATTCAAACGGTGCTGGCGGTGTCGCGAGCCAAGCCACTCGGCTTGACTCACTCAGATAGCAATTATTGCAAATAAAAATTCACATAAGCATCGCAACCTTCAATACCAGGGGTAAATAAAGTTTGCGTTAAGTCGTATAAATGACCCGTAGCATCAAATTGACCATCAATATAATCAGTGCGCACTAATATCCACATGCCTAGCCAATAGTTATAAATGGACATTGTAGCGTTAATTTGCATATTTGCGTCATACCATCCCGTTAAAGTGAAATATAAATCGGAGGTATCGTAGTCTTGCGCAAAGCCATTACCGGTAAATTGATGTGTATCTGCAAATACATTCAAATTTAAATTGAATTGAATCGCAGCGTAATTTTCGTCCACACAGCCCATATTGCCTTGCAAACTAACGACACCGCCTTCCTCTGGTAGTTGTACCGGTTCTTCTGGCTCGGGTTCAGGCTCTGGTTGACAAGCTTCTACCGCTAAAGCAATGCCTTCGACATCATCAAAGCCTGTCGTAATGCTATCATCATCAAGCATTTCGCAGCCATCTTCAGTAAGCAACAAGGCTTTAATTTGACCACTGGCATCATTATGCATGCTAAAGAGTAAAGTATCTGCATTATAGGTTTCTAACGCTTCCACTTCTGCCGGTAAACTGCATACTAAATGCGTGGTCACGGTTTCAGTGTTAAAACGCAGTAAATCTTGACCACTGACTAAATACAAATCATGTCCGTCTTGGCTCCACGTCATATCTTGCACAATTAAATCCGCCGCAGGAATGACTAAGCTGGCTTGCGGACTGGCATCACCGGTTGAGGTTTGGTTTAAGGTCACTAAGCCCGCACCGTCTGCCCAACCCCATAATTGACCACTGGGATCAAAAGCTAAGCTGTCTAATTCATTAAATCCGCTGGCGCCAACCTCTGTTAAGCTGCCATCTTCAGTATTGAGTTGATATAACATCCCCGCCATTGCACCTTTATCGCCTGCACTGGCAAACACAGCATTGCTGTTTGGATGAATGGCTAAGCCTTCAACATCATAACCGGCATACACCTCGCCTAAAGTTTGCACCTCTAAGCTGTCCATATCCACACTAAAAAATTGTGTGTCATTTAAGCCGCCATCTTGTACACCGTACAATCGACAATCAGCAGCAACGGAAGTGCTCAGCAATAAGCCCAGCACGGCACTGGTGAGTACTAAATTTCTCATGATGAAAACTCCAAATCAGTGGAATTTGTCTATAAGTTCAGTTGACTAATTTATTTCCATTATCTTGGTTACTAACGTAATGTAGGATGGAATAGCGCAACGTATTCTATCTTAAAGCTCTGCAAGCCGTTAATTAAGAACAGATTACAAACTGCATGGTGGAATACGGCTTACGCCTATTCCACCCTACATCTCCAGCAGTATTAAGATGATAGAAACAAAAAAACGCACGTTTTTACGAAACAAGTTAAACCGATAACAAGCTGTTATCACTCGTAAAGGGACGTATATAGACGATGTTTTATACTAAAAATAGCGCGTTTTTCTATCTACGCCCTATGACAGTCATGCCATTAAGTTAAGGCATGCACAGTTGTAGGCTGTGCATAATGCTGCCACTGCGTTTGCCTGTTGCAATACACTTTCTCGGCATTTTGCGCACGCGGATAAAGTACAAACGCGGCTCAGACCTCTCCGCGTTCGCACCGCAAAAAGACGCGGCGCAAACCCTACAACGACCTTAACTTAACAGCATAGTTGAATTAGTTTAAAACACAGGTAGGCTTAATTGGCATAAGCGGCGGGTAAAGGCATGCGCAATAAGCAGCCTACGCCACCATGCGCTTGTAACAAAGCATTGTCATGCACAGTTTCAATTTTACAGCCGGTTTGCGTTGCTAAACGCACTAAGGTTTCACGGTCACGTTTACTGACATGGGCACTGTCAATAATCAACAAGTCAACTTGTTGTCTCTGCAAGGCATATAACACTTTTTGTAAACCAGCCGTTGCCAAGCCGCCTTGGCAAATCGCTTGATGCACTTGCATTACAGTAGTCACAGACTGTTGCTGCATATGTTCAATAAAGGTTTTTAAGGTGTTATTGACGATGGCACTAATACTGTCGTGATCCGTCACCGTAATGGTGTCAATTAATAAAGCTTGTAAGCTATCAGGCAGTAAAGTTTGTAAAGACTGCGTTAACACAGGCATACCAGCTAAAATCAAATGTTTATAGCCACCTGCCTCATTTAACTGCGTTAAAGTGCTTAATACCTCTGACCACTGTGGGCCATCTTCTTGGCTATATAAACGTTGATAATAGGTTTTTGACCATTCTGAGCCAACACGCTGCCGTGATTCTGGATAATCCGTCCACACCGATTCTGTGACACGTCCCATATTCACTTCGACCACACGTTGCCCGTCATCAGTGGCTAATACAATAATAAAACGGTGATAAATCTCTTTTAATTCAATTAAATGGTAAATATTCGGCACATTGTCCGTCACTAACCAGTTCGGAACAGGTACTTGAAACTCTAAAGCCAAAAACAGCGGCTCTTGACCCGCCCGCGAGAAAAAAGCCACACCTTTGCTGTGTGGGTCGAGATTATTCTCTAAATAACTTTCGATTGCTTGCATCGCCTCGTGGAATTCAATCAAATCCTGACCGCGCAAGCTTTTTTCTAATAATTCCGCACGTTCTTGTAAATCGTAACTAAAACGTGCTTCAGATTGACTTAAGTCCAAATAACAACTGATAACCGGACTGTCTGTCTGCTTTAAGGTGGCTAGCTGGTACACATACTGCTCTAACCTAGGCAGTTCCATTTATATAAACCTCGAAGGTGGTTAAACATATCTTTGCCTTTAATCCACATTGCATTCAATGCCAACAATTCACTGCTGTTTAAACAAGCGAAGTCGTGTTGCTTAAAGCAAGATTAAGGCTTAATTTGGTTGTTGGTAACAACAAAAACACTTTTATACAATTAATCTAAAGCTGGGTTAAATTTTAAATGTAGATTAATTGCCTACCCTACTCCATGTTTAATGTCTTATCAGACACTTTCAAGGCGACATTAGTCAATTGCTTAAGAAAAAAAATATATTTCTTAAGCAAATTAATGTTGCACTGAACAAAATAGGAGACAAAAGTGAAATGATTAGCTGTACTGACACACTTTAACGTAGTAAATGCCATTGATAAGCACAGCTACATAGGCGGGGAAAAATGAAGATTAAACAAGAAACTGTGAAATTACACAAAATAAAATAACCTGTAGAACAACAAGCCGCTAGTGTAGCTTATTTTTCGCTGATTTGCGCCTGTTGCCACTGTTTTAACCATTTTTTTATTGTCTGAGTGCTATAGGCTTGCAAGCCATGTTTTGCGGTCATGGTTTGAAAGCCCTCTTGCTGCAATTGCTGCGATAATTCACGGGCAGAGACGCTAGGCTGAACTTGCCACAGGTACAAAGCACGAGCTTCTGCTTGCTCAGGATCAGTGCGATCAACCGTTACTGCTTGCGCACTCACGGCATTCCATGCCACCAAAGCGGTATAATCAATCTCATTCTCTACTTCATACATACTCGATACCGTCAGCGTTAGCCAATCTTGTGCATCAGTATGATTACCCAATAAAGCATTTAATTGATTCAGCTTCTGATCTTTTTCTTCCGCTTCTTGTTTAGCTTTTGCTAAGCGGTGTTTTAACGCAATCGCGGCGCGGGTTTTTTCTGAGCGATCAGCTAATACGCTGTGATATAGCTGGCGCATTTCGCGCAATTCACTTTCTTTTTGTCGCAATTCTTCTTGCGTAGTGCGTAAATGGCCTTCCAAGGAAGAATAATCAGGTAATGGGGTTAAGGTGGGGATGACTTGTTGTAAGTGGGTTTGAATTCGGTCTTCTAATACCGGCAACATTTCCGTCAATACCAAGCGGGCAACTTGAAAAATATCCACTTGCTTATCAACAGCAACATTAGTGTCGTGATGTCCTTCAATTTGGTTTTTATATTTGGCAATTGTGCCCATACTGCCGTAACCAATATGCGCGAGTAAAGCGCGTACTGAAGTTTTTTTACCTTGTGCTTCTAAAGCTTCAATTGCTTGTCTGACAATGGTTTCATTTACACGTTTTTTATGTGTCATGACAACTCCAAAATACTTTTAACTAGCTGTAGTCAGCAAGTAATCATCTGACTACTCCATCCTACGCCAGTGACTAAACAGTTGTTGTGTTGTGGTTTTAATGAGGTTAAACCTAGTTATTGTTGTTGTTTTATTTTTCTGGCTCCCACGCGCTTTGCGTGGGAGCAAGTCTTGACGCGCCTGCGTCACGAATTCGTCTATTTTTGTATCGGAACACTCGGCGCAGGCGCGCCGTTACGAGTTTCCACGCAAAGCGCGTGGGAACAAGATATTGAAAACACTATTAACTATAGCAGTTTACCGCACTCACCGTTATAGCACACGGATTAACGCAACCAACGCCACACTTGTTCCCAAACCTGATGGAATAACACCCAGCCTAACGCGCGTTGCTCAGCAATCACATAACCTTTGCCTTTCATCCCTGGTCGCAAGCGATCTTCAGGATTGCTTAAACTGGCTTCGGCGATAAACACAGTCGCGCCGTCGCGCACTTCTGCACGCGGGTGAATGCGCTCCACTGTTAACGCCCAAGTTTCATAAGGATAAGCGTTTAAATTAAATTCTAATGGCAAGCTTAATTGTACATAGGGAATCACAGTGGCAGGCAAGGCGATTTCGCTCACCATGTCACTTAAGGGCGCAATTTCAAATAAACTTTGCCCCGCATTCAGCGGACTGCCTTCTACCCGTTTTAAATCACCTGTTAACACAATGCCATCAATCGGGCTTTTAATTTCCAAATTGGCTGCACGGTAATTTTGCAGCGCAATTTGCGCCTCTACTCGCTCGATTTCTAATTGCGCCACTTGCGCCGCCGCCGTGTCACGCGCTGCCGCGCTGGCATCTTTCTGCTTGCGCAAACGGTTACGCTCAGCTTCTAAGCCTTTTAACGTCCACTCGATTTCCTGCGCATCCATCACCGCAAGCACTGTGCCTGCGCTGACCACATCACCGGCTTCATGCACTGTGTGTTTTAAAATACCGGCAAACGGTGCAGTGACAAAGCGGCGTACACTGGGCTGCAAAGTCACTTGGCCTTCTAAACGGTGCGGCACAGGTACTAATAACACTGCGATCAACACAAACGGCACTGCTAACCAGAACAGACGCTGCCAAGTCTGGCCTAAACGCTGCCAGCGTTGGCGCAAACGCGCCCAACCGCTTAACTGTTGCTGCTGACAGGCTTGCAAAGTAATCGCCAATGAAGGGGCAATAAACGGTAATAATTCAGTGCTGCTATGATGTGGCGGTGCCCACCATAACACCAACACATAATTTGCCGCCTTTTCGTTCACCGCCAACGGCACACTTAACACAGTTTGCGCATTACTTAAATTTAACACTTTCTGTATCGCTGGATGCCGATCTAAACTCTGACTGCTTAACACTTCACCTACTTGGCGAGTGACATCCATCAAGGCTTCAACCGCTTGCACTAAATCCGCTTGCCGTTGAATATTTGCCAGCTCAGAGCCTGCTTGTAAACGGCAATGATGCCCTCGTTGCAAACCAAATAACACGCGCTGACATTGGAATTGCTGTTGTAACTGCTCGCACAACACTTGCCCCGCTTGGGTCAAATCGCCACTTTGCAGCAAGCGCAATTGCAAATTTAACAACCATTGCCAATGTGATTGCTCAGCATGTAACAAGGGCGTGTAACCAGCCAACAATTGCAATACGATGGCAAACAGTTCTAAAGGCTGTTGTCCGGTGCGCAACACTAAAGACACACATTCCACACCACGCGACAACTGTAACGGCGTGGTTAACACCCAGCGTTGTTGCTGTGCATCTAGGGCTTTTAGCTGCAATTGCTGCTGCTGCTGTGCATTACTTGCTTCACTAAGCAGCAACTGTTCTAACTGCTCATGCCATGTTAAGGCTTGTTGCGACAAGATGCGCAAACCTAATTGCGCTTGTTGTTCTGCATCAAAACTGATAAACGCCGCACCTGCACCATTCGTCAACGCCAACAGCAAACGCAATAAACTTAGACGTTGCTGTTCTAGCAATTGTTCATGGTGTAATAAACCGTGTAATTGCTGTTGTAAGGTGGCTAAATTCAGCGGTGGCACTTCAACAGCAGCAGGTGCCTCAGGGCGAGTGCTGGGGTTTGACATTAGTTATGTAACGGCGGTAAACGGGCAGCATTGCTATCTGCTTCCCCTTTGCGATTATTCAAGGCTTGGTTTAATAAATTCAGCAGATTGCGTGCGCCATTGGGCGATAAAGCAATGCGGGTATGCACTGGCAAATGCAATTCGCCGCTATTGGGATCAGGCAAACTGCCAGAGGAAAAATTGACCACAATTTCATCTTCAGTGACGTTTAATACAAATTGTGAGGCATATAAGGCTTCGGTTTGTTCATAACGCACTCGCACTTGACGTGGGTTTTGTGCATTTTCAGGACTGTTTGGGTCTTTCATCAGTTAAATCTCTAGTTTTTAGACATATCGGCGGATGACGGCTAACGCCTTATCCGCCCTACAGAAATTTTGCACGGCGTAACGCCTAATTTTAATTAGTGGTGTCAGTGCTCACGACGCATTTTACGCCACTGCGAATCGCATAATCTGCATTAGAAAATTGCACTTTGACAGGCACGGTGTCGCTGCTAGCTTCTGTGACTGGCGAAATAAAGGTGATTTTGCCATTTTGGCTAGGAAAGCCCAACTCAGGAAATTGCACGGTCACGCCTTGGCCTTCTTTCAATTGCAACACTTCGGCGGTAGGCACATGCACGGTCACTTGTAGCGGGTTTAAGCTGGCGATCATCATGATCTCGGCTTGGTTGCCGCCGACTAATTCTGCCGGATCGCGCATGATGTGTGTCACCACACCATCAATCGGCGAGCGCAAACGTCTACGATCAATTTGTGCTTGCAAACGATTATATTCTAAGCTGTTTTCTGTGATGACATCTTGTGCGGCTTGAATTTCTGCGTTAGCGGCTTCTAACTCAATCCGTGCTTCGCTCACTTCATATTGCTGTGCACTGCCCCGTGCAAGTAAAGGCACTAAACGATCCACTTTTTCTTTGCGTAATTTAGCAATGGATTTAGCGGCCTTAAGCTGCCCCCCTGCATTTTTACGCGCTTTTGCCACCGCTAAGGCTGCTTCTAACACGCTATTATCTAAGGCGGCGACTACTTGGCCTTTTTTCACCTTATCCCCTTCTTGCACTTTTAAGCTTGCTAATACATCAAGCTCTGGCGAGGCTAGGGCAATTTCTTGATTAGGTTCGGTAAAACTATCGTAATCGGCAGCCCAAAGTGGTGCACTGAGTAAAGACAAACTAATAGCGATGGCGGGAAAAACAGACATAAACAATCCTAGCGATAAAACATTAATTTTCGGTGTGTTCTAAATCTAACCAAACACGGCGCAACGCATCTGCGAGTTTTTCATCTTGCACAGTGATCTTGCCTAAGGTGACTTGCCATTGATTAAGCTCTGGCAAATAAATCAATGAAAAGACTTCACCTGTTTCTTTGAGATATTGTTTCAAATGTTTATCAATGACCATTTATTATCACCCCTCAATTAAAACATTAATACATATGCAATGAGTGCAACACCTACTAATAGAAAAGCAGGAACACCATAGCTCATGATCACAATAGTTTCCTCTAAGTCTTTAATATAATCAGGTTTAGATAAGTTAGAGACTAATAAGGCTTGTTTTTTTGCTAAAGGTGTGGTTAGCATCAGTTGTTCGTTATTGCGATCACTGGCTTCGCCGTATAAATACAAACTGGTGTCTACAGGCAAGGTATATTCTTCTAATTGATAGCCAACCACCGCTTCGTGATTTTTCGGTTCAGGTAGTTCTATTTCATCAAATTGGTGGCGATATTCGTCTAAATTTTTTTGCGCTAAGCTGACAAGGCGATCTTTAATATCTTTGTGTTGAACTAATAAGCTACCGGTATTATCAGTTAAATAAAAATCGCAGGCTTGTTCTTTTTCAAATAATTTATCGTGATAGCGTGACTCACCAATTAAGCGATACACTTTTGCTTTGTAATAAATGCAAGGGGTTTTGCTTAAAGGAGCAATTAAACACTGTTTGTCACTAACTTTACCTTGCAAGGCGGTTAAGAGGTTGAATTGACCACGTTCCATTGAGAGTTTCATGCTGTCATACGTGGCTAAAATATCGCTGATTTTGTCTAAATCGGTATTTTTCACATTGCGAACATTGCTGCCGTCCGAATAGCCACCTATTTTTGCAGCGATACCAAATAGAATGGACAATATGCCTAAACCAAACAAGATCATGTCTAACATAGTGTTAACCAAAAATCAGATAAGCAAACGATGAGCAGATGAACTGCGATGCTTCATAGTAACATGACTTGTTAATGCTCGCTTAATCGGCTGACTAGAGAGATAAGGTGGGTGCTTTGGCAGCTTTTCCATGCACTACATCTTAAATTATGTCCAATTCGTGTTAAAATGGTTTAAATTTAAATCGTGTTTACAAAATCAATGATATTAAACAACGCTTTAATAGCAAACTGACTGATAGAATAGCAAAAGCCCAATCATTGCTTATGATTGGGCTTTTGCCGTTTTAGCAGTTATTAGTTTATTACAATGTGCTAACAGTCGCCATGCACATGAATTTACCCAGTGTTGGAGTGCTCCGCAAATGATTAAACCGTATGGTGCCGAGGCGTTAATGCCTTTATTTGTGTACGATCAAAACCGTCATCATGAATTGTTACATGAAGCCCATCAATTACCACAATTAATGGTTTCCTCTGCCGCCGCAGCCAATGCGGTGATGTTAGGCGGTGGCTATTTCACACCGTTAACCGGCTACATGAATTTAGCCGATAGCTTAAGCGTGGCTCGTGAGTTAAAAACCAGCGCGGGGTTATTCTGGCCTGTGCCGATTGTGAACGTGGTTGCAGATGTCAGTGCAATCCAAGGGGCTTCACGCATTGCTTTATTAGACCCTAACCAAGAAGACAATGCGGTTATTGCCATTCAAACGGTAACTGCAATTGAAGAAATCAGCGAAGCGGAATTAACTGAAATCGCTGAGAAAATTTTTGGTACTACAGATACTAACCACCCAGGTTATAACACTTTTGTTACTCAAGGTCGTTACTTAGTATCAGGCCCTATTGAAGTGTTGAACTTCAGCTATTTCCAAAACGATTTCCCTGATACTTTCCGTACTGCGGTTGAAATTCGTAACGAAATTCAAAGCCGTGGCTGGTCGAAAGTGGTGGCGTTCCAAACCCGTAACCCTATGCACCGTGCGCATGAAGAATTATGCAAAATGGCGCAAGAAGCGGTAGATGCGGATGGTGTGTTAGTACATATGTTGTTAGGCAAATTGAAAGCGGGTGATATTCCGGCTGACGTGCGCGATGCTTCAATCCGTAAAATGGTGGAATTATACTTCCCACCAAACACTGTAATGGTAACGGGTTACGGTTTTGACATGTTGTATGCAGGCCCTCGTGAAGCCTTATTACATGCCATTTTCCGTCAAAATGCCGGTTGCACACATTTCATCGTTGGTCGTGATCATGCTGGCGTGGGTGATTATTATGGCCCATTCGATGCGCAAACGATTTTTGATCAAGTGCCTGAAGGTGCATTAGACATTGAAATCTTTAAAGCGGATCACACGGCGTATTCTAAGAAATTAAACCGTGTGGTGATGATGCGTGATGTACCTGATCACACTAAAGAAGATTTCATCTTATTATCAGGCACTAAAGTGCGTGAAATGTTATCTGCGGGTGAATTACCACCGCCTGAGTTTACACGCCCAGAAGTTGCAAAAATCTTAATGGCATATTATCAGCAATTAGATGCAGCATAAGTATTAAAGTGTAGGATGGGCTTCCTGCGTCAGCCCATCCTACAACGCTTAATCCACTAACACCCCAGGTAACCATGTTTGGTTATCACCGGCAAGACAGTCCCAAATCTGCACTTTACCGCCGTTTAACTGCATTTCCGCCAGTTCTACATCTAAACATTTGCCTGACGCACTGACTAAGCGATTACTGACATCGCGATACCATTTTTGATTGGCTAAATCGTTACAGTCCCAAATTTGCACTTTACCACCATTTGAGTTTGCATCAGGCGCATGTATGTCTAAACATTTCCCCGTGTTATTCACTAAACGATCTGCTGAGTCAAAACGCCAATACTGTGTTTGATTGCCGTCGCAATCCCAGACTTGGATTCTACCGCCATTTAACGTGCGTTCTTGTGGATTTACTTCTAAACATAAACCGCCACCGTTGACTAATAAAACGTCATCATCTTGGGCAAATGACCAGCGTTGATTATCATCACCATTGCAATCCCAAATTTGAATTTTGCCCCCGTTTCGTTCTACATCAGGCGCGTGGATGTCTAAACATTTGCCTCCAGCCGTTTGCAGAGTGCCGTTAACAGCGAACCATTGCTGATTGCTAGCACCATTGCATTGCCACAGTTGAACAAGGCCACCATTTTGTCGCGTTTGTGCAGCATGTACATCTAAGCAATAGCCATCTTGATTAACCAATTCGTTTTGACTATTTAATGTCCATTGCTGATTGGTACCATCAGTGCAATCCCATAACTGAATAAGTCCGCCATTGCGTTGTGTGTCGGCGACATGTATGTCTAAGCATTTGCCGCCTGCATTGACTAAATTCTGATAGGTTTCGTCATTATCGTCTGTTGAACTATCTTCATCGGCAACATCTTTTTCCCGTACCATTAAATCGGTAATGCCGTCATAATTCCAATCAGCGGCTAAAAAATGACTGAAGCCTGAGAATGAACCCACTCGAATGCCATTATCAATAAACTTTTCATTTTCTATACGGTATAAATATAAATCGTTATTTTCCGTTAATACTAAGACATCAGGGATTTCATCACCGGTCCAATCAGCAACGAAATATTGTTTAAAAGACCAGCCTGTGCCAATCAATGCACCACCGTCTTTAAAATCGCCTTCGTCAAAAATATAAAGTTCTAATTCACCCGTAGCTCGACGTACTAATAAGTCATCAATACCGTCATTATTAAAATCTGCGGTGAAGTGATCTGCAAAAGCCCAATTTGTTTTTAACAATGAACCTGCATCACGGGGTTTTCCACCACTGAAAGTACGCAGGATTAAATCGCCATTGTCTTGCCACAGTAATAAGTCATCTGTTGCGTCACCGTTCATGTCACCGACTAAGTAAGTTTCATAGTTCCAGTCATCTGCAATACGATAACCACTGTCAAAGTGGTCATAGACAAAGGGATAGACAAACACTTCTCCTGTGTCTGAACGTACCATCATGTCTGCACTTTCTTTACCATAGAAATGACCGACGATGTAATCATCAAAAAACCAGTTTTGGCCTACTCGTTCACCATCATAGAAATACTCACCATCAAATTTATATAACCACAGTTCTCCTGCTTGATTACGCACTAATAGGTCAGGAATGCCGTCGCCTGTCCAATCTGCTGGAAAATAATGTGTAAAGAACCAGTTATTGCCAACTTCGTAGCTGAAGTCGATACCATTAGTTGAAAATGGATATAAATATAATCTATTCGCATAAG
>QKBZ01000029.1 GCA_003245895.1 Beggiatoa sp. | reverse complement strand
ACAAGCAGGTGGTTGCTCTGTTTCTGTTTCCGTTGCTGCGCCTTCACAGTTTGGATCAATGGTTAAGTCACAAGCAGGTGGCTGCTCTGTCTCTGTTTCCGTTGCTGCGCCTTCACAGTTTGGATCAATGGTTACATCACAAGCAGGTGGTTGTTCTGTCTCTGTTTCCGTTGCTGCACCTTCGCAGTTTGGATCGATGGTTAAATCACAAGCAGGTGGTTGCTCTGTCTCTGTTTCCGTTGCTGCGCCTTCGCAGTTTGGATCAATAGTTAAATCGCAAGCAGGTGGCTGCTCTGTCTCTGTTGCTGCGCCTTCACAATTTGGATCGATGGTTACATCACAGGCTGGCGGTGCAGTCTGCGCCCATACAGTTGCTGTGCTCGTCGCAAGCAACAATAAAGTTATCAAACAAAAACGTATCATAAGTTAAGTTATCCTATGCTCAGTTTAGAACGATGGCACTATTTCACACAGTTAATGCGATGTGTAAGTAAAAACACATCATTTGTTTTATACTTGAAAATAAATGCAAGCATAATGCCATGCGATACAACTTTGTGTGAAACGAATGATGTTTGCAATTCTAGCACTAAACATCACTTAATAAATAGTTTGCCTGACTTGCGTTCTGGATTACTTATTAAAAATAAAATGTTAATTTTTCTTAACAAAATTACTAATACAATGTTGCAGCATTTTTTGGCGCAAAAAAATAAGCATGTATTGTAGAACACATGCTTATTTGGGAATAAAACCAAATTGTCTAACAATTTTTAATTAACGGTTTGATGATAAAGACGCTGCTAAATTAACCAAGCGTACAAACTCGCCTCGGTAGCCAAAACTATCATGACTTCTTGCAGAATCAGCAAGCGCGATAATATCAGCATAACCGTACTGCTCTAAGTAATTCCCGCCTCGCAACTGCTGTGCAAATGCCGCCACTGCCGCCGAAAAACGGAAATTATCACTGGTTTGATCTAAAGCGGTGATCAGATTTTTACGCAAAATAGGCCACTCTAATAACTGACTTTCTGTCCCCATTGGCTGCTTATAACGTAAACGTAAAAAAGCCACCTCATTGGTGTTACCTGTCACAGGCGTATTATCTGCATAACGTAACGCCTCTAAACGCTCGCCATTGCCACCAATAAGTGCTAACTCATACAACGCAGTTACCGAATGTCCTGCACCAATTTCGCCTGCATCGATTTTGTCATTGTTAAAATCTTCTCGTTTTAACAAACGATTTTCATAACCAATTAAGCGATACTCCGCCACCACCGCTGGATTAAATTCAATTTGGATTTTGACATCTTTAGCAATGGTTTGAAAGGTAGAAGACATTTCATCTACTAATACTTTTTGTGCTTCGTTTAAGGTATCAATATAAGCATAATTACCATTGCCTGCGTCGGCTAATTGTTCCATTAAATGGTCATTATAATTGCCTGTACCAAAGCCCAAAGTGGTTAAGGAAACACCATGTTCGCGCTCTCGTTCCACTAAATCTTTTAAGCTTTCAAAATTGACCGTGCCAACGTTAAAATCTCCATCTGTCGCCAATAAAATCCGATTAATCCCATCTTTAATAAAATTTTGTTTTGCCACTTGGTAAGCCAGTTGAATCCCTTCACCACCATTGGTAGAGCCGCCAGCACTAAGCTGTCCTAAAGCCAGCTTAATGTCAGAAGTTTGATTGGCAGGCGTAGAAGGCAAGACTAAACCCGCAGCACCGGCATAAACCACAATTGCCACCCGATCTTGCGCACTGAGTTGACCACTCAATAAAATCAACGCATTTTTTAACAAGCCCAACTTATCAGGGCTGTTCATGGAGCCTGAGACATCGATTAGAAACACTAAATTTGAGGCAGGCAATTGAGATTTTGGAACTTTATAACCTTGTAAACCGACGTGTAATAACACAGTGTTGGCATTCCACGGCGTTACGCCTAACTCTGTGGTGACACTAAACGGAGGTTGCTGTGTCTCAGAAACGGGATAATCGTAAGAAAAATAATTGATAAATTCCTCTGCCCGCACAGCATCTTGTGGCGGTAAACGGCCATTTTGCAACATACGCCGCATGTTGGCATAAGCACCAGTATCCACGTCAATGCTAAAGGTAGAGACAGGTTCTACTTTAGTTTGCTTAACGGGATTATCAGAAAAATGTTGGTAATTTTCCCGATCAATTTCGGGTTCTGGTGCAGGCAAGCTATCGGCAGCCATGCCCGCCGGTTTTGCCAACATGGCACCACTGTCCATCCGTGTGCGGGTTCGCTCCGTCATAGGCATTGGTGCCACAGCAAGATTTTTTTGAGGTTCAGCAGAAGTAACAGCGGTTTCTGGCGGCGGCGGTGGCGGTGATACATCACCATTGCGCGTGCAAGCCACTATCAGTATCACTAACACTGCTACACAATAGCGGAAAGCGAGGTGTGGTTTCATTCGATAACTCCTTTGCATGTCAATAAGACGTGTTGCCTTGCCAAACCTACTGACAAAGCCGCTTACCACACCTGTTATCGCAAAAAAAAACTATCTCGCTTAATGTGTTGTCATGCTCAGCTTTAAGCGTTGGGCAATCTTATTCAATAAGTTTGATTTAACTGGTGCTTTGGCTTGTGGCGTTGCAGTCGGTAAATGACTTGGCTTAATGACGATTAAACCACTGGCATAACACGCATTATAAAAACCGATAATAAAAGGCATTGGCAATTTTGATTGCTCTTGGATTTGCTTTAAGGATAAAGCTTGACTGGTCATTAAAGAAGCCAGTTTCATGTGTTCAGGGCTAAATTCCAAACGCGACAAATTCGGCCAAGCATTCATTTGCACAGGGGTATCTAATGAGTGACCCGGTAATAAAATGCCATTAGAACCATACACACCTGCACTCCAAAGCAAGCTGTTTAACGGCATGATCAATTGGCCACGCGATAAGATATTAAAATCAGAACCTGAAATCGGCGTGCTGCGTACAGGGCCAGATTCACCATAAGTCATTTTACGCAAGGTTTCACGGGATGCAGAACAGGCAACTAACTCTTGTTTAGCATCAATAAATAAAGGGGAGTGGGGGGGACAAAAAATTTGTGCGGCTTGTTTTGATTCTCGTAAATTGAGCAGCACAAAAAATAACATTTCTGTGGGTTTTTTTGCAGGGGCAGGTGCTGTACTTGCAGCAACCGCAGGCTGTTGTGCGGTGCCTGTAGCATCTGATCTTTTGACATTGCCCAGTTGTTTTTTGACAAACATTTCTTCGTATAGATCGACCAACACATCTTTCAATGTTTGTACACGCACGGGCTTTTTCAGCGTGGGATTACGTTGCTCGTTTACGGTTTCTGACGACAATAACAACATCACACGCTGCCGCCCATATTGAAACTGGCTACAAAATTGTTTACCCGCTTCAGTATCGGTATCGACTACCACAATGTTGCCGCTGAGATCAGATTTATCAAGTAACTGCATATTCACATCATCGCGGCCACCCGCAATACCCAGTGAAACTTTTAAAACCGATAAATCTGTGTTGCTCAGTTCAACATGAGAAATTGTAATATTTTGCACAGACATTGTTGCTTACATTCCCAACAATTAGAGAGTATTGTCGTCTCTCAATAGTGATAAAACGTGTTATTTCCGATGCAATGTCAATAACAGGAAGAAAACACATAACAAGGCTTCGTGAATTAAGACGACAGTGCCTCAAGTTGACGATATTTAGGTGACTGCACTAAGGCATCGTCAATTGCATGCAGAAATTTCTTAATATCTAACGGCTTCACGATATAGCTTAAAAAACCTGCCTCTTTACCGCGCTGTAAATTTTGCGCAGTATCCACCGCACTGAGTGCTAACACCGGTATCTTACTGGTTTTTTCATTGGCACGTAATTGCTCTAATACCTCAAAACCATCCATACCGGGTAAGTTAATATCCAGCAGAATAATATCGGGATTGTGCATCTGAGCAAGTTCTAAGCCCATTTCGCCGGTTTGGGCAGACATTAAGGCAATATCAGGACGCGCTTTTAAAATTTGCGCCACTAAACTGACATTAGTGCGACTGTCCTCAACATATAACAAGATATATTTGCGGATGTCATCAGCCATTAAAGTACTTTCTAAGGCACTTAATTCACCGGTTGGTAACTCAATCCAGAATCGGCTACCCTGCCCTAAAGTACTTTCGACATCAATATGCGCATCCATCATTTCTAATAGGCGCTTCGTGATGGTTAAGCCGATCCCTGTCCCTTCCACTAAGTTTAAGCCACTTAAACGGGTAAACGGCTCAAAGACACGGGCTTGCTGTTCAGGGCTTAAGCCAATCCCTGTATCAATCACAGATACATGAATAGATTCAGGACAAGGTGATTCTATCTGAATGGTGATAGTCCCTTTATCATTATTATATTTCACTGCGTTAGACAGCAAATTAATTAAAACTTGTTTTAAGCGTCCACGATCAATTAAGGCATAACGCGGCTTGCAAGAAGCCGTTTTGTTATAAATTTTAATTTCGCGTTTTTCCGCTAAGGGTAAAACTAAGCTCTCACACTCTTTAATTAAGTCAATTAAATCGACTTTTTCGATATTGACCTCTAACTTACCCGCTTCAATACGGGTTAAGTCTAAAACCTTATTAATTAACTCTAATAAATGCCAACCTGCATGCAGAATATTAGCCACATACTGTTGCATGTCAGTTACGAAATCAATGTCTAGTTGCTCGATGGGTGTTGATAAATCTTCTTTTAATAACTCACCGTAACCTAAAATCGCATTCATTGGCGTGCGCAACTCATGGCTCATACTAGACAAGAACTGCGACTTCGCTTGGCTTGCACGTTCAGCATTCTCTTTTGCGTCTAATAACTCAGCTTCAATGTGTTTTAACTCACTAACATCGGTAAATAGCAACACTAAACCATCATATTCACCATTTTTTAAAATGGGATTAAATGAGCACGCAATAGGGAGTGCTAAATCGACTTCAGTTTGTAAACGCGCATTACTATCATGAAAACTATGTCCATGTTCCAAACGTTGTACTAAACTTTTGACAGATAAAGCGACATCTGGATTTTGTACTTCATGTAATTCAAATTGTGCTAATACTGCATTTAATGTTTCATAACTGGGTAATAATTTACGCGCAGCTAAATTAATAAACGAAATCTTCCCTGTTCGATCAAACGCGCACAAACCATCGCTTAAAGTATTAAAAATCGTATGCAAGCGGTCGGCTGCCTGCACTACGCCATCAATTTGAACGACCGACGTGTTATTGTTACGGCTTTCTTGTAGTGTCCGTTCACGATCAGCATTCAAGTAGGAGCGTTCAATTCGGGATAGAAATTCTTGCCAAGCTGCTGGGTCTTCAGGCAGTTTGTCATAGCTAAAGCCAGCGCGGCGTAATTGACGTTCCAGCAAAGAATGCATGGGCATTTTTTCCTGATTGTGATAGGTATAGCGGGGAGTTTATCATTGCCAGCATGCTGTAACGCAACAGTCATGCCATTCGGTTATCTTAAATTAAGGCTAGAAAGCGTTACCCTCTGTAACTATAAGGTAATTAAGTATGAGGAAACAGCCACTAATTCTAAGAATGATAACAGCATTGTTTGCAAAAAACATTGTGCTCATACAATGCAACTTAAAGACAATGTGTCATAATGAGCGTTAAATTAATCTCTAATCTCTCTGATATTGAGCATACAAGTCTATTAAGGCTCATAATAGAAAACCTGTGTCTACGCCTGCTCAATGTGCCTTTGGTGAAGTTACAATCCGTCATAAATAAAATTAAGCAGTTACAGTGTAATGGTTTAACCTCAAATTTACAAAGGATTTAACCGAAACTGCCACTGTTGATACTGCAATACTATATCAGTCGGGCGAATTTGCAATAAAGTAATGCCTTTAGGCAAATTCATGTTTTCTCGGTAACGTTGCCCATTGATCAACACAAAACGCTGTGACGCTTGCTCGGCGTAAACATGCACATTGACCACTAACGGTAGCATACGCTGTTGCACAGAAGCGGGTAACTCTTGTAGCAATGGCACATTTTGCGTTGTTAACGGGGCTGGTAATACCTCAACAGCAGGCTGTGCAGGCAACTCAACTGCTGTAGGCTTCACCACACGAGGCAATTCTACCGGTGCACTTTTTTCAGTTGACTTGGGTTTAGCAACGGCAGTTTCAACGGGGGCGGCGACTGTAGTTTCTGTACTAGCAACATGAGTTGTTTCAGGCGTAGGCTTCGGCTTAGCCGGTGTAACCTGTTCAGCTAAACGAGGCGCTGCTTGAGTATTAAGCTGTTTCGGTGTTTCTGTATGTGTCGTTTCGCTTGCAAGCGTCGAGCTAGTTGGCGTTGATTCTGCTTTAAAATTCGG
>QKBZ01000192.1 GCA_003245895.1 Beggiatoa sp. | reverse complement strand
AAATATAATTGCGCTAAACGCGGTAATTGACGGGCTAAATAAAAACGACCTGCTAATTCCTGTGCTAAAGCCGCTTCATGGATAAATTCATGGTTTAACGCGTGTTGAATCGCTTGGTCATAATATTCGCGCGCGTTTGCATGATGGCCTTGCAAATAAGCTAACTCAGCCGCGACTAGCTGATATTTATGCAAATAATTCATCGGCGCACGTTCACTATACGGCAACAGTTTTTGCTGATAGTCATTCACCTTTTGCAGCAAAATCACTTGTTGTGCTGGTTCTAAGGTAGCGGCAACGGCTAAGTGCGCTAAAGAACTGTAAAAATAAAAAGTTGGAATTAATAAAGAACCAATTACAGCATCAATATGTTGCTCTGCTTGTTGTGCATTTCTGATGGCTTGTTGCTCAACTTGAAACACACAGCATAAGATTAATTTTTGTAAATAAACCTGAAACATTAAGCCCCTTGCACCAGCTTGCTGATGTTGGGTTAATAATTCAGTTTCTTGATAAAACTCACCTTCTAAATTAATCGGTACCGCACTTAATAAATTGTCTTCTGCTGGTGTTAATAAATTGATGACCGTTTGCAAATACAACTGATTACTGTGTAAATGCGTATATTGTTTTAATTGCTGTTGCATCACCGTGTATAGGCGAATGTCTTGCTCTAAACTGGGCAACTCTTTCCCTGCAAAGAATGCATGCATCACCCATGTTGCAGCGGAAAACATGGCGTATTCTAAATTCCCTGTTTCTAAGCCACTTTGATAAGCTTCTTGTAAAGGTGGTAAGGAGTCATGTAATGACTGCTTATAATGTGCAATGACACCATAAACGATTTGAAACACACGGGCTTTTAATATCGGGTGTTGTTGTTGTGCTTGCAGTTTTAAGGCTAATTGCGCGAAATGATAGCCTTCATCAATATGACCTTGTTCACACAACAAATAGCCATAACTGGCATAAGCAGGAATTGATTCTGGTGCATTACCATACGCAATGGATAAACGCACACGCTTGCAAGTAATTAAGGGTAATAAATTGGGTTTGACTGCATAAACAGGTGGGCTAATGCTCAGCAATAAACGCATTGCAGCTTGTTTTTCAGCTTCTAACATTGCAGGTAGGTAAGCTAATTCATCGATAGGCCGTCCCATTAACGCTAAACGGGTTAAAGCAATGCTAAACACGCGAGAAAAACGTTTTGGACGCTTAGCAAAGCGAATACCTAATTTTGACAGTGCAAATAAACCTAATTTAACCGCTTGCTGTGGGTTGTTTTGTGCTTTATGAGCTTGAATTCTAATTTCGTAAGCTTTGATTTTATCTAAGATATGGTGGCTGTGTTTTAAAATACTGTCAGTTAAGGCTTCTGTTCTCGCAAAATCGCCTTTTAAGCATTGTATTTCTGCACTTAACACAGTGAGTTGTAAAGTCAATGAATAACACTTCTGCCATGCCTGTTCGCCTAAAACAAGTAAGCCCGTTGTCAAATAGCGCAAGGCGGCATCATAGGCTACGGACTCTAAAGCAAATTGCCCTGCTTGCAAGTTTAGTTGTGCTAATTGCTCCAGTTGCGCATGTGTTTTTTGCTGTAGTTGACCCGCATTTAATTGATTAACAATAGCAAATAACGTATCTGCACTATAAGGCAATTCGGCCTGTGCTAGCCAATATTGCCCAATGCTGTCATGAATTGACTGTTGCTGAGTTAAGTCTAATAAGTGATAAGCCGCTTGCTGAATCCGCTCATGGACAAACTGATATTCGCGCGTGAATACATAACCTTCTGTGCTTTCCGTATCAATTTCGGTATTTTTACCATGCCCAGAGTGCTCTAACGGCAAAATTAATTGATGATCTATTGCTTCTTTTAATAACTGGGTAACTTTATGCAGTGATTGTCCTGCAATTTGCGCTAACATGCTTAATTCAAATTGGCTGCCAATACACGCTGCTAGCTGTAAGCAGTGTTGTGCAGCAGGACTCAGCTTTTGAATCTCATGGCTGAGTAGTTCCACTACATTATCAGTGATTTGATGGGCGTAAACTTGTTCAATATCCCATTGCCATTCTTGCATGTCTTCATTGAAAATGATTAATTTTTCCGCATGCAATGTCTTTAAAAATTCACCAATAAAAAATGGATTGCCATGTGTTTTAGTTAACACTAACTCTGCTAACTCAATGACAGCATGACTATCACAATGTAATAAATCAGCAATATATTGCCTAATGTTATTACTGGATAATGCTTGTAATGAGATCGTGCTAACGGCAACTTTAGCATCTTTTAAAGCAGTTGAAGTCTGAATTAAGGGATGACTGGCTTCGATTTCTGTATCGCGATAAGCAACAATTACTAATAAATATGTAACTTGGTTTAAAACAGCTTCTAATAAGCTTAAGCTAGCACTGTCAGCCCATTGCAAATCATCTAAAAATAAGATTAATGGATGTTCTGCTTGTGCTAATACACGTATGGTTTTAATCCATGCCCATTGAAAGCGGTTTAAGGCGGCTTCACCGCTTAAACTGGCAGGCGGTGGATGTGAGCCAAGCAACACACTTAATTCAGGCACAATGGCTAACATCACCGAGACATTACTGCCCAGTTCAGTCAATAACTGTTGGGTTATTTGCTTAAGCTGTGTCTCGTTTTCAGTTAATAACTGCTGCACTAATTCTTTCATTGCCGTCACTAAGCCGTAATAAGGGCTATGACTATGAAAGCTGTCAAAACGTCCACTGATAAAATACGCTTTATTTAAACTATTGCTTTGAGTCAGCACCGTTTGTGCTAATGCCGTTTTACCAATCCCTTCGCATCCTGTAATCAACACCAATTCGCTATGTGCTTGTTGCTGACTACGGTTAATCGCTTTGAGTAAACTGTTAATTGCCCATTGTCGTTCATATAATTTATTAGGCAATTGAAACTTATCAGAAATATCACCGAGTGCTAAATGAAAATCGCTGATTTTGCTGCTTTTCTGCCAAGCCCGTTGACATTGCAACCAATCATTTTTTAAACCGCGAGCCGTTTGGTAACGGTTATCAGGTGATTTGGCTAATAGTTTTAAAATAATGCTGCTAATAATGGGCGGTAATTTAGTCGTCAATTGCGCAGGAGAAGGTGGCTGTTTAGCAATATGACAATGAATTAACTCTAGTGGATCAGCACTGTTAAACGGTAATTGTCCCGTATAAAGTTCAAATAAAGTCACCCCTAATGAATATAAGTCAGTGCGATAATCTAACGGAATATTCATGCGCCCTGTTTGCTCAGGCGACATATAGGCTAAAGTGCCTTCTAAGCGTTCAGGCGTTTTTAAGCTAGGTGCTTCTCGTGGTAATAACGTGGCTAAGTCAAAATCAATTAACTTAATAACACCGGTTGCTGGGTTATAAACAATATTATTACTGTTTAAATCCTTGTGAATAATATTGGCGGCATGAATCTCAGCGACCGCTTCGCTTAATTGAATGCTTAAGGTGAGTTGTTGAGATAAGGAAAATTGACGTTGATTCAGCCAATATTTTAACGAATGACCGTTAAAATCTTCTAATACCATGACTAAGGCATTAGGAATGCTTAACAATTCATGTACTGTGATCACATAGCGTGATTGCAGACGTTTTAATAACTCAAAACTGTGTTGAAAACGCGCACCGTTTGCAGCATTGGGGTAGTCAAGGCTTAGTTTTTTGAGAATAACCGCTTGCTGATCTTTTAAACGTATCGCGCGGTAAATACTGGTATTCGCACTATTATAAATACACTCAGAAATGTCGTAGCCGGATACGCTGATCATAATGAAGTTAACTATTTATTGGATAATCACAATGAAAACGGCATCGTTAGAAATCGGTGAAATCTAAACAAACTGTGCTGCTAATCTTTTCAATTTATCATGCTTAGAACTGAATGTCGCGCACCTTGACATTCTCTGCCCATTCCCTTTTAATCCCTGCCTCGGTTGCATAGGTGTCTAAGACTTTTAAAAGCTTGGAGTAAACGGGAAGCTCGGTGCAAGACCGACACTGCCCCCGCAACGGTAAGTAAGTCAATTGTGTCACAACGGCTTATAAGTCCGAATACCGGCCTATGTTTAACATTCCCTATCGTGTTGCGGAGGGCAACAGATGCGGAACTTTTGCAAGTGTTGCGTAACAGTGTGTGTGAGAACGGCTTAATCTAGTGTAATAACTCGGTTGCTATCAGTGCGCTTGTCAATTTCCGTAAAGTCTTTTTCCTCTGGAACACTTTCGCTAATTTGTTATATATGAGGAAGTGTCCATGTCTGTGTTGTCACAGCTTATCCGAATAACGAGCGTATCTCTATATGCAACTGCTGCATTGGCACAAACAGATGCCGTGTTGCCTGAAGTGGTAGTCACTGCATCCCGCACTGCACAAACTGTTGATGAAAGCTTAGCCTCTGTTACCGTGATTACTCGCGAACAGATTGAGCAAAGTCAGGCACTCAGCGTCACCGAATTGTTAAAAACGGTCTCTGGCATACAAGTGGTGCGTTATGGTGGCTTAGGGCAAACCAGTTCAATATTTATGCGCGGCGCAGAATCAGATCAAGTTTTGGTCTTGATTGACGGTATTAAAGTCGGCTCTGCCAGTGCAGGCACAACCGCCTTTCAATATTTACCCTTATCACAAATCGAACGCATTGAAGTGGTGCGTGGCCCTC
The DNA here is from genome assembly GCA_003245895.1 of Beggiatoa sp. Taxonomy (GTDB): domain Bacteria; phylum Pseudomonadota; class Gammaproteobacteria; order Beggiatoales; family Beggiatoaceae; genus SZUA-411. Next base: position 1,711 of record QKBZ01000192.1, on the reverse strand, counting down.
GCGCCAGTTTATACGGTTCTGAAGCTATCGGTGGGGTCATTCAACTATTCACCCGACGCGGTGAAGCCGGACAATTAACCGCCAGCGTGGGCGCAGGCAGTGATCAAACCTTACAAGCGACTGCCAGCTATGCCGGTGCCAGCGGCGATACTTTTTACACTTTGTCCGCTGAGCATTTAAGCAGTGATGGTTATGATGCCTGTGACGATAGCAATGGCGGCGTAGGCGGTTGCTTTACCGTAGAACCGGATGACGATGGTTACGACAATAATGCTGTCAGCATGCGCCTTGGGCACAATTTCCAACAAGGCACAGTAGAAGCCTATGCCCTGCGAGCAGAAGGCAGCGCAGATTATGACTCCTCTTTTAATAACCAAGTGGACTTTGTGCAGCAAGTCATCGGTGTGCAAGGCAATTGGCAAGTCAATGATAACTGGATTACACAATTGCGTTTAGGTGAAGCACGCGACGACTCAGACAACTATGGCTCCGCTTATCCGTCGCAATATGAAACCACGCGCCGCAGTGCTTCATGGCAAAATGATTGGTTTATCAATGAGCAGCATATGGTGTCTGTAGGTTATGACTTTATACGCGATGAGTTAGACACCAACAGTGCATTTGAGGTCACGGAACGCGACAACCACGGTATTTTTGCCCAATACCAAGGCCAATTTGGCGCAATGGATTTGCAGTTAGGGGCGCGTCATGATGACAATGAACAATTCGGTACTCACCAAACCGGTCAAGTTGCTTTAGGTTATGCCTTAAATGAACAAACCCGCATGTTTGTGTCATGGGGAACCGCATTTAAAGCACCTAGCTTCAACGAGTTATATTTCCCTAACTTCGGCAACCCTAACTTAAATCCAGAAGAATCAGACAGTTGGGAATTAGGCTTTAACGGTCACAATGGTGCAGTGCATTGGACATTAAACGGTTTTTACAACACGGCTGAGGAGTTAATTGCCACCGCTTACGATGCGGCGAGCGACAGCTATTTGCCAGTCAATGTTGCGGAAGCGGAAATTTACGGCGCAGAAGCCACGCTTGCTTGGACAATGGGCGCATGGTCGTTAGACAGTCAATTCACCGCCTTACATGCTGAAGATAAAAGTACCAGCAACGATTTACCCCGCCGTGCCCCTTACACTTGGCGTTTAAATGTTGCACGTCAGTGGCAACAATGGCGGTTTGCGGGAGAACTGTTTGCGCAATCGCATCGCTATGACGATACCAGCAATTTAAATCGCTTAGCCGGATACGCAACAGTCGATTTACTAAGCGAATATGCGTTTAACCCACAATGGACAATGAAAGCGCGTGTCAGCAATATTTTTGACACGGATTATGAAGAAAGCCGTTTTTATATTGCACCAGATCGGGCTTTCTTTATCAGTTTGCATTATCGGAGTCAGTAGGGTTTATGTAGCGGTGTAGTCAGCCAATACTTCGTACAGTTTTAAGGGAGAGCCAGATAACTGGATAATGTAGTTTCCTACAACAACATTCTCCAACTATAGGCTCTCATGGAGACTGTAATGGTCTAATAATCTTGAAGAGAAACATAGCCAACAAAAGTTGGTCATTTAGGAGAAATTAGATGAATCAGACAAATCGCAAACCTCGTCAGACATACACAGCAGAGCAGAAGCTGGAATATGCCAAGTTGATGGTGGAAGAAGGCTATAGCAACAGACAAATAGAAGAA
>QKBZ01000282.1 GCA_003245895.1 Beggiatoa sp. | reverse complement strand
GGAATCAGTAGCGGCGCGCCTGCGCCGAGTGTTAGATACTGGAGCAGACAAATTCGTGACGCAGGCGCGTCAAGACTTGCTCCCACGCAAGGCGCGTGGGAGCTAGAAGATAGGTGTTTAAAATTATAGGTGTTCTGCCGTTGCTTATAAACCGCGTATGGTGTGCGAAACGCCGCCGAGCGGGTGATTTTGTCGCCGATGTCAGGCGGCGTTTTGCCCACCATACAATATTTGTTATGTGTCGGTGATTCTGATTTCGCCGCTCATGAGTTTAGGGAGGAGGGTATCGCGGAGGTTTTCTAGGGTTTGGATTTGCTTTGTATTTTCAAGCATTTTCCAGAACATTGGTTTTACTTGTTCATCAAAACCTTGCAAACTTTCCTTATCTGCTATTGGAATTGGATATTCTTTTAAAATATCTGTTTTAAGATTTGTAAAAATACTTCCATTTCCTTGTGCTAATAACTCTGGACGTATTTTTTTAAAAAGAAGATATAAAAACTCATTAGAAAAGTAAGATTTTGGAAAATGCAACCAACCGTCATGAATACAAGAATCAACTTGCAATATTTTTGGAATAGCAGGTGTTGCACTATTCGACAAAACAAGCGTTCCTGCTTTCAATAATGTGGTTTTGCTCAAGCCTTCTTCTTTTATGTATTCTTTGATCTCAAAAATGAACGGTGATTCTATTTTCGTAACATCCGAAATTTTTAACCATCTTAACCCCGTTTCTGAAAGATATTCATGAATAGGTCTTGGTGAGCCACCTCTTTTAACAGTAACAAACTCTCCTAATGGTCTAAGCTCCCAATCCTCCCCCGCTTCCTCCACAAACCACTGACGAAATAAAGTTTCTGCCATCGCCTCAAGGGTTTTATTTTGGCGGTGGAGCAGATCAATTTTATCGTCTAGGCTGGAAAGGATTGAGGCGATGGCTTTTTGTTCGGGGAGTGGAGGGTATGTAACGATTACACTTTCTAATATTTCTGTATTTATGGATGGCATTGTTGCACCCACAGCAATACTCAACAGATTCTCTCGAAATGATTTCTGCTGAAAAAAGTAGCTTAAATATCTTGCATCTAACTCTTTATTTGGTCTTACTCTTAACATCCTTGATGAAAACATCCAGTCTTGTTGATGCGGTTGGGTATATGCACTTAAATCTACAGAACCAACACGAGTAAATACAATATCACCAGCATGTAGAATATATTTTGATAACCGATCTTTATCCGCCTCTGTAACACTTGGATAATTAAAGTCGATTATCCGAAAATTTCGGATGTGTTCAACTGTTACCACTGGTGTGCCGCCAGTTATGTATTGTTCATTTTTTAGTTGACTACCAAAAGGGCCTGTTTGAATGTCAGCAACCAGTCCAAGCGTTTTTTCCTGCCACTCACTCATCGATCTTCACCTTCCCCAAATTCTCCAAAATCAACGCATTCAACCGCGTTTCCTCCGCCAACTGCCCCGCAAACTCCGCCTGAAGCTGCGCGAACCGCTCAGCAAAATCAAAATCATCCGCCTCATCCGCCAACCCCACATAACGCCCAGGCGTTAACACAAAATCCAACTCCCGCACCCGATCCAACGAAGCCGAACAACAAAACCCCTTCACATCCTCATAACCCCCACTCGGATCACGCCAACGATGAAACACCTCCGCCACCTGCTGCACATCCTCCGCCGAAAACACCCGCGACCGACGATTAATCAAATGACCCAAATTACGCGCATCAATAAACAAAATCTCCCCCTCGCGCCCAACCGCCCGCCGACGCGCCAAAAACCACAAACACGCCGGAATCTGCGTATTTAAAAACAACTTAGCGGGCAAATTCACAATACACTCCACCAAACCCGCCTCAACCAACGCCCGCCGAATCTCCCCCTCGCCCGAACTCTTAGAAGTCAACGCCCCCTTCGCCAACACAAACCCCGCCCGCCCCGTCGGACTCAAATGAAACAAAAAATGCTGAATCCACGCATAATTCGCGCTCCCCTCCGGCGGCGTACCATACTGCCAGCGCCCATCCTTACGCAACAACTCCCCGCTCCAATCACTATCATTAAACGGCGGATTCGCAATCACAAAATCAGCCTTCAAATCCTGATGCGCATCACGCAAAAACGACCCCTCGTTATTCCACTTCACCTGCGAACTATCAATATGACGAATCGCCAAATTCATCTTCGCCAAGCGCCACGTTGTCTGATTACTCTCCTGCCCATAAATCGAAATATCATCCACCTTACCCTGATGATCCGCCACAAACCGCTCCGACTGCACAAACATCCCGCCCGATCCACAACACGGATCAAGCACCCGCCCCTGATACGGCTGCAACATCTCCACTAACAACTCCACCACACTACGCGGCGTATAGAACTGTCCGCCCTTCTTACCCTCAGCCAACGCAAACTCGCCCAGAAAATACTCAAACACATGCCCCAACACATCCGCGCTCCGCGCCTTCGCCGCCCCCAACGCGATTTGGCTAATCAAATCCAACAAACCGCCCAAATTCACCGGATCAAGATTGCCCCGCGCATACACCTTAGGCAACACATCGCGCAACGACGGATTCTCCTTCTCGATACTATCCATCGCCGCATCCACCGTCTTGCCAATCTCCGGTAACTTGGCCTGTGTCAACAAAAACGACCACCGCGCCTGCTCCGGCACAAAAAACACATTCTCCGCCGTATACTCATCCTTATCCTCAGGATCAGCCCCTGCATACTCACCCTCACCCGCCTGCAAACGCGCATACAACTCATCAAACGCATCTGAAATATACTTGAGGAAAATCAACCCCAGCACGATATGCTTATACTCCGCCGCGTCGATATTCTTGCGCAACTTATCCGCCGCTTTCCAAAGCTGCTTTTCAATCGGTTCTTCCTTGGGGGAGGCTTTTTGCTTTGCCATGGTAATCCTTTGTAAATAAATAAGTTTCTCTGGCTCCCACGCGCCCTGCGTGGGAGCAAGTCCAGACGCGCCTGCGTCACGAATTCGCCCACGGTCGTAGGATGTGCGAAATCCCACAGGGTATGCCGTTTCTTCTCGTTCCCACCATGTTGGTGGGAATGCATGCCGCGTCGCTCCAGCGGCGCGAATCGTGGTCATAAACGGGTTAACCTTGCTACTCGTGCCGCTGGAGCGACACGGTATGCATTCCCATCGGGACGATGGGAACGAGGGAAATGCAGGTATTCTAATAACCCACCCCCAAAAACACACCCTATTATTACACCTCGTCCTACTGTGCGGCAGTCGCACATGAAAAAGCCGTGTATTTTCCAACCACATCCCCTACACTTATAAAGCCCTAATCAAACCCAAAACAACAAACAAAGGCTATCTCTTATGACTCCTGAGCCACCTTTGAACGTCGGCTTATTTGCCACCTGCCTCGTTGACCTATTCCGTCCTAATGTCGGTTTCGCCGCTGCCAAATTGCTACAGGCGGCAGGTTGCAAAGTGTACGTTCCCAGTCAGCAAACTTGTTGCGGTCAACCCGCGTTTAACAGCGGCGATCTCGCGGACAGCCGTGCCTTAGCAGAACAAGTCATTACCGTATTTGAAAAATTCGATTACATCGTGCTGCCATCAGGTTCTTGCGCAGGCATGATGCGTCGTCACTACCCCGAATTATTCGCTGATGATCCCAAATGGCGCGAACGGGCGCAAAACTTCGCCGACCGCTGCTATGAACTCACCAGCTTTTTAACCGATATTTGCCACTACACCGCACCGAAAGCACGTTACCCGCACAAAGTGACCTACCACGATTCCTGCTCCGGCATGCGTGAATTAGGCGTGAAAACCCAGCCTCGGCAATTACTGCAACAAGTAGACGGATTGCAATTAAGCGAACTGCGCGACACTGAAGCTTGTTGCGGCTTTGGCGGTACTTTCTGCTTAAAATACCCTGAAATTTCCGCCCGCATCGTCAATGATAAAATTGAAGATATTCACAGCACGGAAGCGGATACCGTGTTAGCCGGTGATTTAGGCTGTTTGATGAACATTGCAGGCCGTTTGCGACGCTTAAACAGTCCGGTCAAAGCCTACCACGTCGCCGAAGTGTTAGCCGATTTAACCGCCGACACCCCCGCCATAGGTCAATCGTCGCAGGAAGTTTAGCCGATGCAAATACATTCTCATGAATTCAAAGAACGCGCTGTTACTGCGTTACATAACAGCGACCTACAACGCGCCCTTGCCAAAGCCAAAGGCGGTTTTGTCGATAAACGCCGCGCCGTGATTGACATCTTGCCGGAGTTCCAAGCCCTGCGGAATCGCGCCCGCGAGATTAAAGAACATACGCTGGCAAATTTAGACTTTTATTTAGAACAGTTTGAACAGCAAGTGCAGCAGCAAGGCGGTCAAGTGCATTGGGCGGAGAATCCGCAGCAAGCCCGCGACATCATTTTAAAGTTATGCCGCGAAGCCAACGCCCGCAGCGTGACCAAAGGCAAGTCCATGATCAGCGAGGAAATTGCCTTAAATGAAGCCTTGGAAGCCGACGGCATCGAAGTGGTGGAAACGGATTTAGGCGAGTACATCATTCAATTAGCCAAAGAACCGCCTAGCCATATTATCGCGCCTGCGGTGCATAAAACCCGCGAGCAAATCTCCGATTTATTCCACGAACACCATCAAAAATACGGCTTAACCCAACGCTTAACCGAAGTGCCTGACTTGGTGAATGAAGCGCGGCAAATTCTGCGCGAGAAGTATTTGCAAGCCGATGTCGGCATTACCGGCGCGAATTTCTTAATCGCAGAAACCGGATCGACTGTGATCGTCACCAACGAAGGCAACGGCGATTTAACCAACTGCCTGCCGAAGGTGCATATCGTCACCGCCAGTTTAGAAAAAGTGGTGCCGACCTTAGAAGATGCCAGCACTATTTTGCGCTTGTTAGGCCGTAGCGCGACCGGCCAAGAAATGACCTCTTACACCACGTTTACCACTGGCAACAAACGCGACGGCGATGTGTCAGGGCCTGAGCAATTCCATGTGGTGTTAGTGGACAACGGTCGCTCTAAAATGTTGGGCAATCAGTTTCATGATATGTTGCGCTGTATCCGCTGCGGTGCGTGTATGAACCATTGTCCGGTCTATGGTTCTATCGGCGGTCATGCCTATGGCTGGGTTTACCCCGGCCCAATGGGTTCGGTGTTAACACCGTTGATGATTGGCTTAGATGTGGCGGGCGATTTGCCCAACGCCTGCACCATGAATGGACGTTGTGAGTCAGTGTGTCCGATGAGTATTCCGCTAAGCCATTTGCTACGCCAACACCGCATTCAACAATTTGAACGTCAGTTGCCTGATTTACGCACCCGCTTAGGCTTGCGCGTGTGGTCATTCGTGGCACAGCGTCCGCGCTTATACCGCTTTGCTACAGGTATGGCGGGTCGTGTATTGCGTCTGCTCGGCGGTCGTCGGGGTCGTGTGCGAAGCTTACCGCTTACCGGTAGCTGGACAGCGAGCCGCGATTTCCCCACCCCACAAGGCGAAAGCTTTATTCAACAATGGCAACGGAGCAACCCGTCATGAGCAACGCCCGCGAAGCAATTTTAAGCCGTGTTCGCCAATCCTTAGGCCGCGGCACGATAGACGAAGCGACCCGCGCCGAGTTAACTGCCCGTTTGCAAACACCACCCGTCGGCGTGCAACCTAAATTCGATTTAAGCTTAGTCGAACGCTTTGCCAAGCAATTGACTAAAGTCAGCGGCGAATTCGCACACGTTGCGGATGAAGTGGCGGCCTTAGCGCATGTGCAGACATGGTTAACGGAAAAGGGTTGGCCTTTAAAACTTGTCATTGACCAACGCTTAAAGGACTTACCGTGGCCTGATGCGTTTCAAGTAGAAGCCCGCAATGCACAAAGCTCGGATCAAGTCAGCATGACACTGGCGTTTGCCGGTGCGGCGGAAACCGGTAGCGTGTTAATGCTGTCCAGCCCTGACGCGCCAACCCCGTTAAATTTCCTGCCAGAAGTGCATATTGTGCTGCTTCATCACACGAATTTAGTGACGCATTTAGAAGATGTGTGGGCGAAATTGCGTGCAGAAGTCGGCACGCCACCGCGAACTATGAACTTTTTAACAGGGCCTTCGCGGACGGCGGATGTGGAGCAGACGATACAACTAGGAGCGCATGGGCCTCGGCAGTTTATGGTGGTGTTGGTGGGTGGGTGTGAGTGAGTTTTGAGTTTTGTAAGGTGTGCGAAACGCCGCCGAGAGGGTTCTTTGTTGCCGATCTCAAGCGGCGTTTTGCCCACCGTACAGGGTTGCCATTAAGTTAAGGCTGTGTAGATACCGTCTCTAAAGTCAAGCCTTCTTGTAGCAAGGAAAGAAAAAAACGAGTTAACTTTAGCTAAGTTGTGGACAATATTCTGTCTGCTTGTTCAAAACAGCAAAACAGATATGAATAAGCTTGCGCATACAAGCACAT
>QKBZ01000009.1 GCA_003245895.1 Beggiatoa sp. | reverse complement strand
GAATTTTGATGTAAATATCGTCGTGTTCATCATGTGGCTTGAGATGTGTGCTTGTGTCTTTGACTTTAGAAAATTGTATTATTGTTGCTTTTTTCTTAAATTTAGGGCTAATCTTCCGTAAAAAATAGCCCACTATCACCAAAATCGTGCAAATGATTAACGCTTTAAAAAATAAAATGAGTTTGGCAAAACCTAAATATAAACCTGTTGTTAGCAAAATGAGAAAAACTATCAACACGCTTATAAAAATGCCAAACAACACCATTTTTTTAGTGTTTCCAATTTAAACTAAAGATAAAAAACTTCCGTCTTCACCTGCCCTGTTTCCGACCATTCAATCAAACGCCAGCCTGCATCACGACTTGCCACTACAAACTCGCTGCTTTCTGTATCAATTTGCAACATGGTGGAGGGGGTAATGTGAATATACTTGCCATCTCGTTCACAATCTCGCCCTGTGTGGTAATGCCCACAGAAAATATGTTGCACATTGGGCGCGTTGGCTAAAATTGGCCACACTTCTTCAATATTTTGCAAAGAATGACGGGTGTCCATAAATTGGCAACCGCATAAGGCGGGCGGATGGTGCATAAACACTAAAACAGGTTCGCTGGTTTTTGCTAACTGTTTTTGCAACCACACTTGTTGTGCATCTGATAAACGATAAGGTGCTGTATCTAAAAATAATAACGTGCGTCCCTTAAGCTGACGAGCGTAACATAAGGCATGTCCGACTAAATCTTGCTCAGGCACGTTAAACACTTCTATTAAATTATTCAGATTATCGTGGTTGCCCGCCATGATGACGTAAGGAATCGGAAAATCAATGAGCTGTTGTTTAATCCATTGATAAGCAGGAATTTCGCCTGCTAACAACGCCAAGTCACCTGACAACACTAATAAATCTAACGGATAGGCTTTTAAGGCTGTTAACACTGCTAAAAATTGTTGACGCATATCAACATTGTTTTGCAATTCAGCCTTTTCAGCGATGTGAATATCAGACACTTGAGCGATGGTGAGGGTAGCAGTCATAACAACAGTCCAATGCTTGTTTTATGAGAATACGAAACACCTGACGGTCACGCTTTCACCATCAGGTGTATGGCAGTTTCTAATTCGCATCCCATGCTAACACATAAGCAGAATGCGGATTTAAACTTAAGGTGTAATTACGGTTAAACTGGGTCAAAGTTTGCGTTTGTAATGAGATTACTTGCGCATCTTCATTATCATCACGAACACTAGCACTGGTCATTGCATGCAAAGTCGCTGTTGCACTCACTTCTGTCGGCAGTTGCAATGTCACTGTTTGTGCTTCGTATAAATGCAGATTAAACAACATTAAATAATATTGCGTCCCTTCCCGAAAGGCGAAGGAATGCAAAAACGGCAAATCAACAGGGTTATCTAAGTCATTAATGGCAGCTTGTGTCCAAACAGGATTACTGCCACTGTGTTGCGTTGCCAGCATTTCACCGTGTATAGCTCGGTTTGCTAATTCTATGCCTAACCACGTTGGACGCTTACGACTAGTTGCCTCTAAATCGCGCAATAAACCCCATAAACGCACGCTGTCGCCATCATCCATTTGATTAGAATATTGCAACATTTGATAAGCAGCTTGGGTGGTGATGCCCATAAACTTCTGATAATTCAGCATGTATAAAGGCAAGGCTAAGCCACTGCCTAAGCTGGTAACAAAATCATTACGCACATCTAAAGGCGCATCACCATCAGTGGTATGAAAATTAATTTCATATACTGCTAAGCCCGTGCCTTGTCCTGCTGCATCTAATTTGTCTTGGCTTAAACGCACTCGCCCGCCAGTATTCACATCTGCCACCGCCCGCGCAAACAGCGGATAAAACTGTTCTTCTTCCGTAGCATAGCTGTCTAACACACCAAAATAAGGCGCGACCGCTATCGTGTTATGCTGGCTACTGGCTTGTTCAATCTCACCTTGGCGATCTGGCACGCGAGACTGTCCACCGATAATTAAATCTAATTTAGCGCTGTTAAAATACGGGCTGGCTTTCATCAAGGCAAAACGGTCGTTCGCCACTTCGCCTAAACGCTTACCACCGCGCAAACTGGCACCGGTAAACGGATCGCTGGCATCATTACCGCCCCACATTTCATTACCATATTCCAAATGAATTTGGCTAAATACTTGTGTCCACGGCGTGACTTGCCCTAACTCCGCCCGTTTATTAGCGTAAGGATGCGCCCCCACAGGTGCGGCTAAAAAGGCGATTAAATTTTGCAATTCCTCAGCGGTAAAGGTGGGCGGAACTACATACCAAGGCTCTGCGCCAAGGTATTGCGCTAACTGCAAAAACTCTGGCAAAGAATAGTGATAACGACTGGCAATGCGTTGGCGCGGGCTATACGCAGTTGTGCCGCGTGCAAACGGTTCTGCCAACTGCGTATCTAAACTCGCGCCTAATTGCCCACCCCAATCTCGAATCACCGCCGGATTTAAATCTTGTAAGCGTTCGACAAACGCATCGCTAAAAATGGTCGGGTTGCTTTGGTCTAAGCGTTCTAACACCAAATCATCCACCCACACTTTGCCGTTACCCGTTGGGATTTTTAGTTGAAAACTTAAAATATTCCGCGCGCTATCACTGGTATTCGCGACATCTGTGCCCGCTGCCACGGTAAATTCGCGTTCAATCAACTGCCAATCTTGAGTCAAGGGTATCGTTTCGCTAAAGAAAGTGGTCTCACCTTCACGACGTAAGCGCACATTTAAGGTGTTACTGGCCTGCTCCGCTTTTGCCCACACTGCAACGCGCCAACGCCCTTCGACCGGCATTAACTTGCCTGCGCTGCTATCCGTATCGCGCCAGAACGAATCTAAGTAATAGTTAAACGAAGCTTGCCAATCGGCACTGGCAGGTAATAAAGCTAAGGATTGTTTGCCCGCGCTATTTGGGCGATTTTCAGTGGTATCAGCAACCGCTAAACTGTTGCTGTCGCCTTCATAACCGGATAATTGTTGGCGTACTATCACTGCATCTGTGGTGCTAATCAGTGGACTGCTACCAGATAAACTGAAAGTGTATAAACCATCATCATGGGTAAAATCCGTCACCGTGCCCGTGCGCCCTTTAGCCGTACCAGACAAAACTTCATAACTGGCGTTATTCCAAAAGCCGACCGGTTGCCCGATGTTTAAATCATCCCGATTCCAGCGCGTTTGCCAATTATCTGCTTGCACCTGACTGGCTTGCGTGCCTTCCTCAGCTAGGAAAATCATGGCGATTTCGCCCGCTTCAAAGCCAGCGTTAGTAATTACATTTTTCAACATGCCTGCATCAGAAAACGGCGAATAACTGCCGATATTAATGCCTAGGCGTTTGGGAGCAGTCAATTGCACGGTGTCCATGACTTCAATCACGGTTGGCTCTGCACTCCCCGTCGTTCCTCCACTACTATTACCACCACCGCCACCGCAGGCCGTTAAGGAAAACAGGAGTAAACATAAACTGGGACAACTAAGCAGGGAAAGTCGGCGTAGATTCATAAGGTGTTCCTAAAGGTTTTAGGTATTGCCATTGAGTAGATACAGCATTGTAGGATGGGCTGAGGCACGAAGCCTATCTGTCGCGGTATTCGACGGAAACAAACGAGAAAAAATACGTTACGCAGGAGATAGATAAAAATATTTATAATGAGTTGAATAGATTACATTTTATTACTGTCTTAATAAGCGTTCTAATCTAACAGGGTTAAAACCTGACATACGCTGTTGTCCAACCATGATTAAGGGCACGCCACGTCCGCCAAGTGCTTTGAATCGTTCCAAATTTCTTTCAGATGCTTCAATATCGTGTTCAGTATAAGGAATGCTACGCGCGCGCATATATTCTTTCGCTTTCAAACACACGCCACACCAAGAGGCAGAATACATAACGACTGATTTCATAGTGTTAGCTTCATGCGTTTGTTCCTCTTCGTCTAATACATCGCTGGCTATCTCTTGGCCTTTGATAACATTCAGTTGAGGCAAGATATAAGGCGTTATCTCTAGTTGTTCATTTGCTAAGGCTTCATTAACATTAGGCATGGCATCGGAAAAATGCACAGTGCCTGTTTCATCGACCCAACGATATACTTCTGCATTGACGGTGGTGGATAACGTGAGGCATATCAACACAATAAGTTGCATGATCGTGGTTTGCATCCATCTCTCCTTTAGGTAGATACGTGAGCTATTCATTATAGGAAACTCTTCAAGTATCTGACCTAACCGATCCTGCAAAACGTCTATGTATAATCAAAAACTTGAAACAGTACCTAGCGCAAACAATGCCGATTCAACCACAAAAAACAATAGCAATTATTTAAAATATCAATAAATGTTTTCTTATTAATTAAATCTGTCTATGATGCCAGCCTAGTTTTTGTAATGTGACTGCAACATATTGTTAATGGGGCGTGTTTGCTGATAAGCGGTGTAACTTGGTACACTGGCGCACGTATACCACATCACTATAAGACCATTAAAACGTAAAACCAAAGGAGCAAGGGCAATGGCTGATTACCAAACCCTGTATGACCAGTCGATTAATAACCCTGATCAATTCTGGGGTGAAGCCAGCAATGCAATTGACTGGTATCGCAAACCGACCACGATTTTAGATAGCAGTAAAGCCCCTTTCTATCGCTGGTTTAGCGATGGCGAAATGAATACCTGTTATAACGCTATCGACCGCCACATCGAACAAGGGCGCGGCGATCAAAATGCCATTATCTATGACAGCCCTGTCACCAATACCGTTAAAAAATACACTTATAACGAATTGCGTGATGAAGTGTCTAAATTGGCAGGCGTATTAGCCGCGCAAGGCGTGAGCAAAGGTGATCGCGTTATTGTTTACATGCCGATGGTACCTGAAGCCGTGATGGCAATGTTAGCCTGTGCGCGTATTGGTGCGATTCACTCTGTCGTTTTCGGCGGTTTTGCGTCTAAAGAATTAGCCACACGGGTGAATGATGCTAAACCTAAGGTCATCATGTCCGCCTCTTGTGGTATCGAAGGCCAACGGGTTATCCCTTACAAACCCTTATTAGATGAAGCTATCGAATTATCTGAGCACAAACCGGATCACTGCATTATTTTGCAACGTCCACAAGCAGAAGCGACTTTAGTTGCAGGCCGTGACTTGGATTGGGCAGAATCGACAGCAGCAGCAACGCCTGCGGATTGCGTACCCGTCTTAGCCACTGATCCGTTATACATTCTGTACACCTCTGGCACCACTGGCATTCCTAAAGGTGTTGTGCGTGACAACGGTGGTCACGCGGTGGCCATGATGTGGTCTATGCGTAACATCTACAACATGGAACCGGGTGAAGTGTATTGGGCGGCCTCTGACGTAGGTTGGGTTGTGGGTCACTCTTACATCGTTTACGCGCCATTATTATACGGTTGCACCACCATTGTGTATGAAGGCAAACCTGTCGGCACACCTGACCCTGGTGCGTTCTGGCGTGTGATTTCTGAACATGATGTACGCATCTTATTCACCGCGCCAACTGCATTCCGCGCTATTAAGAAAGAAGACCCTAAAGGCGAGTATTTAACTAAATACGACCTGAAAAACTTCCGTACTTTATTCTTAGCCGGTGAGCGTTGCGACCCTGATACCTTAGTTTGGGCGCAAGATATGTTGAAAGTGCCGGTCGTGGATCACTGGTGGCAAACTGAAACCGGTTGGGCGATTGCGGCAAACTGCTTAGGCATTGAAGAAAAAGCAATTAAACCCGGTTCTCCAACTACACCAGTACCTGGTTTCAACGTGCAATGCTTGGATGAAACCGGCGAAGAAATCACTGATGGCAAAATCGGTAGTATTGTGATCAAGCTGCCTATGCCGCCGGGTTGCTTACCAACCCTGTGGAATAATGATGAGCGTTTCTCCTCGTCTTACCTCAGCGCACATCCTGGTTATTACTTAACCGGTGACGCAGGTTACAAAGATGAAGAAAATTATTTATTCATCATGAGCCGGATTGACGACATTATTAACGTCGCCGGTCACCGTTTATCTACAGGCGGTATGGAAGAAGTGTTGGCAGCACACCCTGATGTTGCAGAATGCGCAGTGATTGGCGTTTCTGATGCCTTAAAAGGTGAAATTCCGTTAGGCATGGTGGTGTTAAAAGCCGGTGTGACTCGTCCTGATGCCGAAATCATCAAAGAATTGATCCAAATGGTGCGCGATAAAATCGGCCCTGTGGCTTCGTTCAAAGTTGCAACCGTAGTGAAACGCTTACCGAAAACCCGTTCTGGTAAAATCTTACGCGGCACTATGAAGAAAATCGCCGATGGTCAGAACTACAACATGCCTGCCACCATTGACGATCCTTCGATTTTAGATGAAATTGAGCATTCTTTAGAGGAATTAGGCTACGCGGCGCGGGCTGCTGCTTCGGCTTAAGTTGATACAACCTGAGTTCGACGAAATTCGTCGAACTCAGGTTCCTAGGGAT
>QKBZ01000007.1 GCA_003245895.1 Beggiatoa sp. | reverse complement strand
GGTTGATCGTGTTTTTATCACTGGCGTTTCACCTGTAGTGATGGCGGATATTAGCAGCGGTTATAACGTCGCTGAAAACATTTACCGTTTGCCTGATTTTAATGATTTATGCGGTTTTACTGAGCAAGAAACCTTGGCGACATTGCAACAAGTTGTTGAGCATTGCGAGCAAGCAGATAAAACGATTGATATGCAACAAGCAGCGCGTTTGTTAAAGCAGTTTTATAATGGTTATTGCTTTAACTCCTTTGATCCAACGACGATTTATAATCCAACCTTAGTTTTATATTTTCTAAAAAATTTAGCGCGATATTGCCGTTATCCAGAACAAATGTTAGATGATAATCTGGCAATGGATAGAGATAGAATCCAATATATTTCAAAATTGCCCAATGGCGTGCCATTAATTGAACGTATTTTAGATGAAAGTCAACCTGTCAGCGTTGAACAATTACATCATCGATTTGGTGTAGAAGATATGTTGAAAGAGGAGCAAGAAGAATATCAATTAGCTTCCTTGCTGTATTATTTAGGTGTATTAACACAAGATGGTTTAAATACGTTTGGCGAATTTGTATTAAAAGTGCCGAATTTAGTAGTGCGTGGCTTATATGTTGAGAAACTGCTTCAATTATTAATGCCTAAACTGCAACAGCGTGACTATCGTGATGCAAAACGCGCCTTCTTCAGTACCGGCGATTTACAACCTTTATGCGATGTCTTAACTCCACGCTTTAACGTCTTTAGCAACCGTGATTACAAATGGGGCAGAGAAATGGCGGTGAAAACTGCATTTCTAATGCTGTTATTTGATGACCGCTTATATGTCATTGACTCTGAACCTGAGCTAAAACGCCGTTATGCTGATTTAACTTTAATCGTTCGCCCCGATGCCCGCAAATATCCAATTTTAGATCACTTATTAGAATTTAAATTTCTGGGTTTAAAAGCCTTAAGTTTAAGCGGCGCAGAAGTGCAAGCCTTGTCGGATGAAGCCTTACAGCAATTGCCTGCGGTGCAAGCGGCTTTTGCAGAAGCTACCAGCCAATTACAAGCCTATCAACCGGTATTAGAACAGCGTTATGGCGAGGCATTGCGGTTGCAACTTTCGGCGGTAGTAGCGATTGGTTTTGATCGTTTACTGTGGCAAAAAATCAGCACAATGGCGCATTAAATTATCGAGACTTCAAGCGGTTGAGACAACCTAATCAAAGCACAGTACAATAGCAGCAGAATGCTGTAAAACAGGATGAATACTGAATGCTTAACACATTAGGGAATAATTAAGTGAAGAGAATAAAAGCTTGGTGGTCTTGGCTAAAATCCGCACCAATTTTTACACCATATGTTGATAGCATCGACACACCAACGGAAACAGATTTAAAACGCTGGGCGAGCAGCGAATGGATCGAGTATCAAGCGTGGTTGTTTCATCATAGTTTTATCAGCTTGCAAGAATGGCGACATTTGCGCCGTATTGTCAAAAAATGGCACAAGCCACCAGTCATCAGTTTACTTACCCCTGTTTACAATACCGAGCCTACATGGTTGCGCGACTGTATTTACTCCGTGCAAACCCAAGTTTATCCACATTGGGAATTATGCTTAGTCGATGACGGTAGCACTCGCGAAGACACACGCGTATTGTTGGCGGAATACAGTGAACGTGATCCACGCATTAAAGTTGTATTCAGCGCACAAAACCAAGGTATTTGCGGCGCAACTAATCAGGCGTTGGCTTTAGCAACGGGTGAATATGCTGGTTTTTTAGACCACGATGACCGCTTAGCGCCTGATGCCTTGTTCTATGTTGCTGAAGCCTTACGCGATAATCCTGCCATTGATATTGTGTATACTGATCGGGATATGTTATCGCCGCATAACATGCGCTTTATGCACTTGTGCAAGCCTGATTGGTCGCCAGAAACGCTACTCTCAGGCAATTATTTATTTCACTTATTAGTGTATCGGCGTAGCTTGTTGCAAAGTTTGGGCGGCGTGCGTGTGGGCTTTGAAGGTTCGCAAGATTACGATTTAATTTTACGTGCTGCTGAGCAACAGCCTGTCGTGCACCATATTCGCCGCGTGTTATACCACTGGCGACAACATCCGCAATCTGTCGCGCTTGCCCATAATGCGAAAGAATATGCCTATTTAGCGGGTGTACGCGCTTTGCAAGAAAGCTTAGACCGACGTGGCATTCAGGCCACTGTGAGCGAGAATACTGCCCTGTGGCGGGGCAATTACCGCGTGCATTTGCCTGTGCTGGCAACAGAGCAATATCAGCTAGTATGGTTAGAAGCGGAACAAGATTGGACTGCACAAATTAATCATGCTTGCGAAACTGCGGCAGAATCAGTGCAATATTTAGTCTTTATCTTGCAAGGTGTTGCAGAACCCTCGCCTGAGTGTTTGCAAGAATTGCTCGGCTGGTTGCAAATGCCCAACATTGGGCTGGTAACAGGGCAAATCATCGACGAAGCCGAACAGATTAAACATGCTGGCTTAGTGCAACGACAAGGAGAAGCTCCCTTAGCCGTATATCAGGATCAGCCTGTGGCAACTTTTGGTTATATGGCCGTGACCGCCATTGTGCGCAATGTGAGTGCGCCGCATCCGGCCTTATTCGCCATGTCACGGACGCTATGGCAACAACTTGGTGGTTTAAATACGCAATATCAGCGCGGTTATGGCGTGTTAGACTTTGCTTTACAGGCATTGCAACAGGACTGGCGCACCGTATACACCCCGTTTGCGCAAACAGTGGCACAACACTGGCTAGAAACTGAACAGTTCTGGCCACCGTCAGAATGTGAGTCATTTAACGCCCGCTGGCACACTTGGTTGCAACAAGGTGATCCCTACTATAATCCTTATTTAACGCTAAATCTGGTGGATATGGGCTTAGATTTGCAGTGGCCAACGCCCACTTCAGTGATTGAACTTTATGAAATTAACACTTCCAAAACTCAACCGTAGCCCTAAAAAAAATCGCCCTGCGCCGATTAAGGCCGATATTGTCTTATTGGTGCATGGCTCGGCTTTGCTTCATGTAGAGCAGCCCAATTTAGTGGCGCAGCATGATGAATCCTTGCTCGCACCGTCAGCGGCGGAGCTGGCAGCGGCAGCGCGTCGTTTATTGCCGAATACAGATCAGCAAACGCGCATTGCTTTAGCCCTGCCTAATAGCGAATTTATCGCCACCCATTTAAATTTGCCCGCAGGTATTGGCGAGCAAAATTTGCGCAGTGCAGTCAGCTTACAGCAGCCAACCTTATTACCTGGTTTAAATGGCCCTTTGCTGTTAGCAGTGCAACCGCCGACTGAGCCTGATGCGCCTACCATTGTGTTATGGCTACCGGTAGCACGAGCGGAAGAGTTATTCCAAGCCTTTGCCAAAGAGAATTTATTTTTAACTGCGTTATTACCACGCGCTTTGCTGGCTGTGTCTAATGAACAGACGGATTGCCAAGTGTGGGATGAGGACGAGCAAGGCATTACTTATTTTGAATGGAGCCAGCACACGATTAAACGCTGGTTGCAGTTTTCCAAAACAGACTACGAGATTCCCGAATTTAAAACGCAGTTAGACGAAGCCTTGCGCGATGGCAATGAAGCGCAAAGCACGCGGGTGTGGAAAGCAGGGCAAGGTGATTGGGATACTATCCCGATGCCGAGTGCTAATGTTTATCACTACGCATTTGCACCGCCCAGTGCCTTAATGCACATGGCACAGCAAAAACGCTTAAAGCAACGTCGGCAAATGAGTATTGCGGCGGTTGTTTTGGTAGCCGGTGTGTTGGCAGGCATTGCCGGTGCGGTGTTTTATCAAAATCAGTTAGAACAACAGCTTAGCGAATTAAAAAGCAATACCCGTTCTGTCAGTGATTTACAATCGTCTGTGGTGGCAATGGAAGATGATGTCGCTCCTGTGGTGAATTTTCCTAAGCCTTCTTTGCCGGAAATTTTAGGTAAATTAAATACTTCCATTCCTAAAGACAGTTGGATTACTGCTTTTCGTATTGATGCAGGTGTAATTGAGTTGGAGGGCTATAGCCCAAATCCTTCTAAATTATTAGAAACCTTGTCTAGTGAACCCATGTTTACGGGTGTGACGTTTAATCAGCAAATTCGCACGGAAAGTGGTCGCACGGAAAACCGTTTTGGTATTCGTTTAGTGTTGCCTGCTGTGGATATTGCGACTTATTGGCAAACTTATTTTCCTGTGGAAGACTAAAGTTTAAGCGAATATTTGAATATTTATTTTAGCCAGTTGAGGCGTAGGGCGGATAAGGCGTTAGCCGTCATCCGCCGTGATGCTTGTTGTCTGAATCAGAATTCACAGAATTATAAATAGTTGATAATTCTGTTAATTTTCTAATTTTGTAAATTCTGATTCAGACAAGAAGTTCTTTTACAACCTTGCCTTACGCGGGAACCCATAGCGGCGCGCCTGCGCTGAGTATTGGATACCGGAGCAAACAAATTCGTGACGCAGGCGCGTCAAGACTTGCGCCCACGCAAAGCGCGTGGGAGCTAGAAGAAGATCAGAGGAACTATCATGAAAAAATCATTACTGATTTTACTCAGCCTAGCGGCCTTAACCACAGCCTGTACGCAAGAAACGCAAAACCAAATCGGTCGCGCCTTGCAAAACTGGACAGGCACTAATGGCGTATTAGACATTTATGCCGGTGATAAACTGGTGAAACGGTTTATTAAAATTGACAAAATCAGTACTGCTTATAGCACTGACAGCAATACGGCTTCTCGGCCTTATCGTTATGGTTATGGCTATTTAGACATGAATCAAAACATGGTTGTCGATAACGGTGAGAAAAAGGTGTATTTTGAATTTAGTGATTTTTCGACCAGCTATGTGTTTTATGAAAATCCAAACTAAGCATTTAGCCAAGGAGTCTGCGATATGCGTTTGCTAAAACTCACTGGTTACGGCTTATCACTGATAAGCCTCACCGCATTAACCGCTTGTGCAACAACGACACAACAGCCAACAATGAAACAAGTTGAGCAAGAGCAAGCTATGAGAATGCGTACTCAAAACCAACGCGCCAGCGAATTGTCTAATATAGAATTAGAACGCTGTGATCCAGAAAAAGATTGCCCGATTTCACCTAAAAACGATAATCGCGGCGAATAACACATTACATTGTCGCTTGATAACACTTGAGTCAACCTTGTTGAAGCGGTAATCTTAAGCTAGATAAAGGCTTATTGCAGGATGCACACCCAGCCACAAATTGAAACTAAAATCGTCAACCCGTTATTAGGTAGCGTTTTTCCGTTACCAAGCTATGCCACTGATGGCTCAGCGGGGCTAGACTTACGCGCTTGCATTACAGAACCATTGTTGTTGGCACCCAATGAAACAACCGTGGTAGGCAGTGGCTTAGCGATTAATATTTTAAATCCGAATCTCGCAGCCGTGTTATTACCACGCTCTGGCTTAGGGGTAAAACACGGTATTGTATTAAGCAACTTAGTGGGCTTAATCGATAGCGACTATCAAGGGGAAGTTCGGATAGGGGTTTGGAATCGCAGCCAAACAGCGTTTACCTTAGAACCAGGGGAGCGCTTATGCCAAATGGTGTTCGTACCCGTAGTGCAGGCGGAATTAAAGATCGTCACTGAATTTAGCACTAAAAGCCAACGTCATGAAGGCGGCTTTGGGCATACAGGACGGCAATAAATCCCACACTTAGCGGTGAGGTAGGATGTACGCAAGTACGCACCGCGAGTTAACGACCCGATTTAAAAGCTGATGAGAACAAAACCGCTCGTGCTGATAATTGATGACAGCATGGTCAACTTGGCCTTGCTGAAAAAAACCTTGCAAAAGCATGATTTTAGCGTAGTGCTCGCTAATAACGGTGAACAAGGGGTGATGCGTGCGCGTCAATATCGCCCCGATCTCATTTTGCTAGATGTCATGATGCCCGGTTGGGATGGTTATGAAACCTGTAACCATTTAAAAGCCGAGCCAGAACTCACCAATATTCCTATCCTCTTCCTCTCCGCGTTAAACGATATTGAAAATAAGGTGAAAGCCTTTCAATCGGGCGCGGTGGATTATGTCAGCAAGCCGTTTCAGCGTGAGGAATTGTTAGCACGGGTGAAAACCCATGTTGAACTGTCCCACTTACGCAAAGATTTAGAGCACGAAGTGGCTTGCCAAACTGAGGAAATTCGTTCTTTACTCGCCGCGCTGCATGATTCTTATGAAAAAGCGCAACAAGCCTCTATTCTAAAAACCCAATTCTTACGCAATATCAGCCACGAATTCCGCACGCCGATGAATATTATCTTAGGCATGACAGATATTTTGCTGGAAGACACACCGATTGATGATGAGCAACGTCACTGCGCGGAGACGATCCGCGATGCAGGCACTAAACTCATGGAAATGCTGTGTGACATGCTCAATTTTGCCCAGCAATTTAGCGAAGAATTGCAGCAAGAAGAAGGCGACTTTTTAGCCGGTGACGTGGTGGAAAGCGTGTTGCGGGTGATGTATAAACGCGCTGAGAGCAAAGATATTGAGTTATGCACCGATATTTCTGAGCAATTAAATCAGCCGTTATATGGCAATTATGCCCACATCCGCGAAATTTTAACCAAGTTGATCGACAACGCGATTAAGTTCACTTTAGTGGGACAAGTGATGATTCGCGCCCGTTTAAACCCCTTGATGGAATCGCAATGCAGTGTGCGCTTTGAAGTGCAAGATACCGGCATTGGCATTTCTGACGATAAATTAGACAGTTTGTTCGATGCCTTTGCCCAAGTTGATGGCTCTACCACCCGTTCTTATGACGGCATGGGCATGGGCTTAGCGGTAGCAAAACTGTTTACCGAAAACTTAGGCGGCGAATTAGGCGTGAAAAGCGTGGTCGGCGAAGGCAGTTTATTCTGGTTTGAAGTGCCGGTTGAAATCCATCACGCTCACAGCCAAACACCGCATTTATCGGCTTAATCCGACTCGTTACCATTGGCGGCATTTTGCTGTGCCGCTTTGCGCAACGCGGCGCGTAAGGTGACACAACAGCCGTTAATATCGCCGCCGTGTTTTAAGGGACACATCGGGCAATTTAACCAACTTTTGCCCGTTTCTGCTGTTTCTGTACTCATTTCATTTTCCTACTAAACTTTTCGCCTGCTACGAGATCGCGTAAACTGCGCATTTTACCTGATAGTGCTTAGGGACTAAACGCCATGCTCAGAATCGCTTTGTCAAAAGGCCGCATTTTTGACGAAACCTTGCCCTTATTGGCAGCCGCCGGTATTCACCCCTTAGAAAACCCTGAAACTTCACGCAAGTTAATCTTAGATACTAACCAACCTGAAATTCAGTTAGTGATCATCCGTGCGACCGATGTGCCAACCTATGTTGAATATGGCGCAGCGGATTTAGGCGTAGCGGGTAAAGATGTATTAATGGAGCATGGTGGCGAGGGTTTATACGAGCCGCTAGATTTAAAAATTGCTTGTTGTCGCTTAATGGTTGCCGGTAAAGTCAACGAGCCTGCGCCGAATGGTCGCTTGCGCATTGCCACCAAATATGTGCGCAGTACTGAACGCTTTTACGCCTCACGTGGTGAGCAAGTGGAAATCATCAAGCTCTATGGTTCTATGGAATTAGCCCCATTAGTCGGTTTAGCAGATCGTATTGTTGACGTAGTTGATACCGGCAATACCTTACGCGCTAATGGTTTAGAACCATTAGAGCACATCGCGGATATTAGTTCGCGCTTAGTGGTGAATAAAGCCACCATGAAAATCAAACACCGCTTTATCAATCAGATTATTGAACAAATGCAAGGCGCAGTCGCAAAAGCCGCTTAATGTAGGGCGGATAAGGCGCAAGCCGCCGCCGATGCCGAATACCCTAGCGACCTGAGTTCGACGAAAATTAGCATTAGAAACAAAACTATATTTCTCGTTCCCAAATGCCATTTGGGAATGCAGTCGTGACGTGCTACGTCACGAGTAGGCTAAACAGCAGATTATCTTATGATTTTGGCTCTATCTTAGCGCAAACCCTCGACGCAGCGCGTCGTGACTGCATTCCCACACGGCGTGTGGGAACGAGAAAATACTTGTTTTTACAAGCAATATTTTATCAAACTCAAGTCTAGCAATAACACAACGGAGAACGTAGATGAAAAAAGAACATCATGGTCACTGTCATTGTGGCGCCGTTCGTTTTTCCTTTGAAGCTGAGGAGATTACCAACGGAGTCCGTTGTAATTGTTCTATCTGCGCCCGAAAAGGCGCGGTGATGGCTGGGGTATTAATTCCTGAACAGGAATTAAAGATTGAAGCCGATGAAGGCATGTTAGGTTTGTATCAATTCGGCGCAAAAACCGCGAAACACTTTTTTTGTAAAAACTGTGGCATTTATACCTTTCACGAAACTGCCCGCAAAGCAGGACATTACCGCGTTAATGTAGCCTGTATTGATGAGGTTGATGTGTTTGCGTTGCCGGTGGAAGTGTTTGATGGTAAGCATTTGTTATAAGCCGTATTCGTAGGATGGGCTGACGAAGGAAGCCCATCGTTTACCGCGAACTGTTTAATCGGTTAACGCGACTGATGGGCTTCCTTCGTCAGCCCATCCTACATTACTTGCAGAATGCTATGGTGGAATACGCTACGCTATTCCACCCTACAAGTTTAGAGAATCGTTATGACTCCGTTAAAAAATGATCGATTTATCCGCGCCTTACTACGCCAGCCCGTAGACATGACTCCGGTGTGGATGATGCGCCAAGCGGGGCGTTATTTGCCAGAGTACCGCGCCACTCGCGCCCGTGCGGGCAATTTTATGACCTTATGTCAAACCCCTGAATTAGCCTGCGAAGTCACTTTGCAACCGCTGGCGCGTTACGCCTTAGATGCCGCTATCTTATTCTCCGACATCTTAACCGTGCCGGATGCAATGGGCTTAGGCTTATATTTCAGCGAAGGCGAAGGGCCACAGTTTGAAAAAGTGGTGCGCTGTGCGGCTGATGTTGAGGCGTTAGGCGTACCTGATCCGCAGCAAGAATTACGCTATGTCATGGACGCAGTCAGCTTAATTCGCCGCGAGTTAGATGGTCGTGTGCCGTTAATTGGTTTCTCTGGCAGCCCTTTTACCTTAGCCACTTACATGGTCGAAGGCGGTTCTACAAAAACTTTCCAGCACATTAAAGGCTTGCTGTTTGATCAGCCTGAAGTCGCGCATCAATTGTTAGACGTATTAGCCAAATCGGTGACGCAATACTTAAACGCACAAATCGCGGCGGGTGCGCAAGCGGTGATGATTTTCGATACATGGGGCGGCGTGTTATCAACCCGTGACTATTTGGCCTTCTCTCTGCACTATATGCAGCAAATCGTGGATGGCTTAACCCGCGAAGTTGACGGTCAGCGCGTGCCGGTGATTTTATTCACTAAAACCGGTGCTTTATGGCTAGAGCAAATGGCGGCGACAGGTTGCGACGCTTTAGGTTTAGATTGGATGTTACCGATTGGCGTAGCGCGGCAACGGGTCGGGCAGCAAGTGGCCTTGCAAGGCAATATGGACCCGTGCGTGTTATATGCCTCACCTGAACGAATTAAAGAAGAAGTGTCCACCGTGTTAGCCAGTTATGGCGCAGGTAGTGGGCATGTATTCAATCTCGGTCACGGTATTCACCCACAAATTGACCCTGACAATGTACAAGTGTTTATTGACAGCGTACATGAATACAGCCGTCCTTATCACAGTGCTGAAGCGTTGAGCAATGCGGGTGTGTTGGCTTAAAAAAGTTGTAGGGGCTGTCATTAAGTTAAGCGTATTTGTAGGTCGGATAAGGCTTTAGTCGTCATCCGACATCACGCGCTTGACACTTGAACCAAACCACTTGCGGCGGGTGACGGCTTACGCCTTATCCGCCCTACAAGACGGCGCAAACCCAAACGTATTGTCTTTAAGCGTTATCCTCATATCCCCTGTATTTTCTATTGGATTCCAGCTAAGTGATTTTGCACTGATGATTGCTTGTTTGCTCATTTTATGTACTTTTCAGACAGCCTTGCGGTTTATAAATTCTGTCTGTAGAGGCGGGATTGCTTTGCAATTTAGCACTGGGGCGAATAGGTCTGTGCACCAACTCACCACCGCAATTAGGGCATTTAAATGCTAATGCACTAGATGCACACTGTGCACAAAAGGTACATTCAAAAGAGCAAATATAAGCACCCGCCGCGTCAGCAGGTAAGTCTTTATCACAACACTCACAACTCGGTCTCATTTCTAACATGGCTATGCCCTTTGCAAGAAAACGCATTCTGACAACTATAATAAAGCACAAAAATAGTGACGCATCTTAACTTAACAGCAGTAACAGGTAATCATGCTCAAATTTGATCAACTCCATAAATTTCTTTTTTCAGAATATGGCGTAAGAGGGGAAATTGTCACCCTTAATCAAAGCTATACACAAGTGCTCGAAGCCTATGAGTATCCGCCGTTTATACAACTTTTAATCGGTGAATTGATGGCGGCAACCAGTTTGCTAACCGCCACTTTAAAATTTGAAGGTGACATTGCGCTGCAATTGCAAAGTCAGCAAGGACCAGTGAAATATGTGGTAGTCAACGGTACAAACACACAGCATTTACGCGCCATTGCACGCTGGGACGAAACACAAGCATTGCCGGATACCTTAATGGAAGCTTTCCCCAATGGCACCTTGGCAATCACGATCACGCCAAACAAAGGCGAGCGTTATCAAGGTATTGTCGCCTTAGATAAACCCACCTTAGCGGAGTGCATTGAACAATATTTTCAGCATTCAGAACAGTTACCAACGCAAGTGTTGTTACACACCTCGCAAGCAAATAACGCACATTTTGCCGGTGGTATGTTGCTGCAAGTACTGCCTGCCAGCAGCGACAATACCGATACCACAGACTCTGGTTTTGAGCATGTCACCACTTTGGCAGCCACTTTGACAAAAGACGAGTTATTTAGCTTGCCTGCTGAACAAGTGTTATACCGCTTGTTTAATCAAGAACGGGTAGAAGTATTTCCAGCATTGCCGGTTATTTTTAAATGCACATGCAGCAAACAGCGCAGCGCAAATGCCTTGGCCAGCATTGCTAAAGCAGAATTACTGGAAATTATTGAGGAAGAAGGCGCAGTCAAAATTGACTGTCAGTATTGCCATCAGCAATACCAGTTTGATGCAATTGATGTTGAGTTAATTCATCAAGGTACTTATAGCAGTCAAGAACAGCCTTTGCAGTAAGCTATTTACCGCGTTTTAGGGTGGAATATGCTGACCTGAGTTCGACGAAATATTTGTTGTAAAAACAATTGGTTTCTCGTTCCTGCACGGTGTGTCACGGCCATTAAGTCAAGGTAACAAGATGTCGTAGGATGGGCTGACGAAGGAAGCCCATCGTTTACCGAGTCATTGATTTAATCGGTTGGCACGACTGATGGGCTTCCTGCGTCAGCCCATCCTACACCTCAAGGGAATGAGAAACATAACTTTGTTTTTAATGATAATTTTCGTTGAGGTCAGGTACGCTGTGTTATTCCACCTTTCCAGCCTTATCACTGATCTCTACAAATACCAAACGCTCGAAACCTAAGGACACAACGGCATAAGTATGCAAACGTAAGCTTTCTCGGTGACGTTCGCTTAATGCTTTCCGATAATAAGTTAATTGTTTAGTCGCATCCTTAACGGCTTTTTGTACCGGTTTCAGTTTTAATAAAGCCTCTCGACTGGTTTCCTTTACTTGTTTGCCCGTCATTTTGACATCATCTAATTTCAAATATTTAAATTCTAAAACATGATCCAGCAATTGATATTTGCGCATATCAGGACGCACGATTAAACTTAAATCAGCATAGCCTTTATTTAACGCTTGCTCTGAATCCATAATGTAAAAAATATCAGAAAATAAAATAGTCAAGAATGCGCTTTTAATCACTAACTCATTTGCCCATTTATAATCTCGATTATCGAATACTTGGAAATAACGGTTTTCAATAAAATCGCATAAAGGTTCAATATCGCCACTGCTATAAAATCGCTGAGCAACATGACGCATTGCTTCCTTGTCTTCATATTCAGGTAATAACATTTCTTGTAAACGCTCAACATATAAACCGCGAATAACTAAATTCGGAATTTGCAAGGAAAGTTCACCAAATTGATCGCGCTCACCAAACGTTAATACGCCTAAATAAAACAGCAATGAGGCCATGAAAACCTGATCTTTGCTGGCAAATAACATATCTTTTACGCCAAATTTATCCGCAAGCCATGCCAGTTTAGGCGGGTTTTCAGGGTCTAAAATGCGGGCAATCATTTCTTGACCATGTGGCAAATTGGCAATATAGCTAATACGGTTTCTATCCATAGCCAGATTGCTATCTAACATTTGCTTAGGGTAAGTGCAATGGCGTTTTAAGTGATTAAAGAAATATAAGGCCAAGGTAGGGTTATAAATTTTGTCCGCGCTGTCTTCATCAAAACGATAGCCGTTATAAAAAACGCGCATCATCTCCAACAGGCTATCAATTTGCTGAGCAGGTAAATCACAGTCTTTTACAAGTCGTTGCAATACTTCAATAATTTCCTGTTCAGAAAAGCCACATAGATTGGCATAAGTACTATCTAACGTAATATTGCTGGCGACGTTATAACCACTGCTGACATCACTCATCACCACAGGTGACACGCCGGTAATAAAAACACGGTCAATGCCCATACCTGCGCTAAGTCCTTTAACAGTTTTAAAAACCGTTTTTAAAATCCCTTCACCTTCGACTAAAGCAGCATAATCTTTACGATTAGCCACCATCACTTCATTAGCAAAATTATCATATTCATCAATGAGTAAATATAATTTGTGTGATGTGCTATTTACCAACCCGACGAGAGAATGCAAAGAGGCCAAAGAATCGTCTTCATTAATTTTTAGTTGTGTAAATGTGTCAGGATAACGCAGCGACATATTGGCAATACAGACATTAATTTGATTATGTAAAGCGCGTTTAATTTCCTCAATACTGCCTTGCCCATCCACCATAGAGAAATCCCAACGCATGACATAATATTGATTATGGCTAGGCGTTGGTTTTTGACCAATATTTAAATGACCAAATAAACTTTCAAATTTATCTTTTTTACGCAAATCATAATAATTTTCTAACATGCCTAATATGAGGCTTTTGCCAAAACGACGCGGGCGGAGAAATAATAAATGATCTGCTTGTTCCTCAAATAACTGAATATATTGTGTACGGTCAGCATAATAGTAAGACCGTGAAATAATTTTTTCAAAATCAGTTAAACCATAAGGAAATTTCATGAGTATCTTACCTTGTGCATTATTTTGTAGGATTTGTGACGCAAATGCGGC
This sequence comes from Beggiatoa sp., assembly GCA_003245895.1. Classification (GTDB taxonomy): domain Bacteria; phylum Pseudomonadota; class Gammaproteobacteria; order Beggiatoales; family Beggiatoaceae; genus SZUA-411. The sequence goes on along the minus strand of QKBZ01000007.1, from coordinate 9,841 downwards.
AGTTACACCGCCATCAACTCCTGACCTCGCATTGGCAAACTCACGCTAAACACCGCACCTGGGCCTTCTTTATTATTCTGCGCCCGCACCGTGCCGCCGTGATGACCGACGATTAAACGCACGATATATAAACCTAAACCTAAATGTGGCTCTTTTTTATGACTGGTTTGGGTGCGTAATGACACCATAGACTCAAACAAGCGTTCTTGCATCTCGGTCGGTAACTGTATGCCGCGATTCACTACATCTAAACGCGCCATATTCTTCTCGCGGGTGAGTTGAATCCGAATCGGCGTGTCTTTCTCCGCAAAATCCACCGCGTTTGCCACCAATTTATCCAGCATTTGCGCGATTAAATCTGGCGCACCTTCTAACATAATCGGTGCTTGCAAAATATCCGCTCGGAAACTGCAATCAGGGTAAATTAAGCGATAACCTGAGACACAACTGCTAACAATTTCAGCTAAATCAAAGGACTCTCGCTCGGCGTGTTGTAAGGCTTGCTCTAAGCGCGTGGCCTCACTCAAGCGGGTAATAATGGTGTTTAAGCGATTAATCCCCTGCTTAGCACGGTCGATATAGACTTGTGATTCATCGGGTAAGGTTTCTTGCTCTAAGTTCTCCAGTGAGGAACGCACTACAGCAATCGGCGTGCGCAACTCGTGCGATAAACGACTGGCCATACTTTCTAAATATAAGTTGTATTGCTGCAATTTCTCCAAAATGGTGGAGAAACTGCGCGCCAAATCGCCGATTTCATCGGTTGCCGCGCAATCGATGTGTGACACATTAATGCGCCCATTACTATCAATCGCTGTTTCTGCTTGGTTACGCAAATTACGCAAGCGCACTGATAAGCGATTGGAAAATAACACTAATAGCATAGTAACGATGAAAAATAACACCAGCGTTCGGTTAAATAAGCTAGCAATCGCTTGTCGTTGCACGGTTTGAATACTGTTACTGGTTTCTTCCACCACCACCGCGCCCATCACCTGCTCACCTACCCAAATCGGATGCGCTGCCGAGACAATCACCGCTTGTTCGTCAGAAGTTGAGCGCCAACGGGTTTCCGCCTCACCTTGTAAGGCGCGATTCACCTCCTCGCCGCTTAAATGCGAGACACCGGCTTGATCATCATGGAAATTTTCTGAGGCAGGTGGCAGTAACAAGGTATATAACTTGTTCAGCGGGTGCGCGGAGATATTTTGCCGCAAGTCGCCAATGCTGCTTAACACCCGATGTTGTTTGTCTAATACCCAAATACGCCGCCCTGTGGTAGTGCCCAAGCCTTGCATAATCTGCTCAATTTCAGGCGAAGGGATAAATACGTTACCGAGAGTATCAATATTGTGAATGGCGGAAGTACCGATTAAGGTTTTCACATCGCCAGTGCTTTCGTCATCGACATCGGCAATCGCAAAGCCTAACTTATCGCCAATCATCGGCAACGGCATGCGAATTTCTAAAATATAGCCGCCGGGCTGCTCGTGCCAAGTACCTTGAATGCGTGGCTCTATTTGTCCTGATAAGTCACCAGTAAAATTATCCACCTTATAGGCATTCACCCACCCCTCATTTGAAGGCGTGATTAAGTAACGGCCTAAATTGCCATCTGGCTGTTGCATCACGATTTGAATGTGATCACTACGGTCTAAACGCAGAGCACGAGAGGAGCGATAGATAATGCTTTGATCTTGCACCACAAATAAGGCATACACGTAATTGCTGTATTTGCCTAAGACGTGCTTAAACGACAGTGATTCAGGACTGTAAACCCCTTGGTTTTTCAAAATATGCCGGTCGGCATAATTATCGGCTTGCTCTAAATAGTCGCGCCATTCATCAGCAGCACCATCTAACTGAATCGGGCTTTTAAAAGAGTGGGCGAATAACAGACTGTCTTCGCTTAAGGTATCGACTAAGTTGCGGCTAAACAGTTCGGGGCGACCGTTTAACACGCTGGCATGGGTGCGGGCGGTTTCGCGCAAGGAATCCTCTAAATTATTGCGCAAATAACTTTCCATCTCGCGGATATATTCATAACCGACATAAGGAATGCTCAACAGCGTTAAAGACAGCAGCAGCACTTTGCTGCGAATAGTTAAACTCATGCACTCATTTTCCAGCGATAGCCCATACCGTACACCGTCTCAATGCCGCTAAACTGCGGATCAATTTGGGTAAATTTTTTCCGAATGCGCTTAATATGTGAGGTAATGGTGCTGTCATCGACTAATACATTGGCTTCTTGCATTAATTGGTCACGGTCTTTGACGTGGCCTGGGTGTTTCGCCAAAGCGAACACAATCCAAAATTCGGTTAAGGTTAACTCCACCGCCACGGCACGCCATGTCGCGGTTAAGCGGTGACTGTCCATCAATAAAGGGCCGCGCTCCATCACACTTTCTTCTGACGGCGGATTGCGCAAGGCATCAATGCGGCGAAATAAGGCGGCGATACGTGCCAGCAAATGCGGCATGCTGATGTCTTTGGTCAAATAATCATCTGCGCCTAGCCGTAATCCCGACACCATATCGAATTCACTGTCGCGGGCGGTGAGAAAGATTATCGGCAAATAATGCGATAATGAGCGCAGTTCTCGACATAAATCGAAACCACCTTCGACATCATCTTCCAATACAATGTCGAGTAGTACAAGCTCTGGCAAACGTACCCGAAACGCTTGCAATGCCTCACGGCGGCTAGCATAGGTATTGACCTCATAACCTTGTCGGCGTAATACTGCTGCATAATTCTCTCGAATCGCTGGCTCATCTTCCACAATGGCAATTCGTCGTCCCATGCGTTTATACGCTCCTTGCGCTGGGTGAAATGAAAAGGCTCTCTAAGCCTATTGATCTTAAGGTATATTACTCTAACAATCAAAAACTTAAATCTTAAACTTAAACCGCGTTGCGAGATAGGCGTGTTCTATGCTGTATACACTTGCACGCGGCAAGTGCTGTGTTACGCTGACGGAATTGTTTACACAATGACAACAGGGGCTTGTGAACGGATAGTTTAAAAACCTGCTCCTGATTCTTTAAACCTTAGAGGTAAAATGGATGAAGTACTTACGCAGTTTTACACTTGGCGGCCTACTACTGTTATTGCCGTGCTTGGCTCATGCCGCAACACCAAGCGAACCAGAAGCAGCCGAGCAAAAGACGTTCCGCAGTCATGGTTTAGCCATGTATCAGGAATTAAAATATCCGGCAGATTTCACGCATTTTGACTATGTTAACCCCGATGCGCCTAAAGGCGGTAACGTGCGTTTATCTGATACCGGTACTTTCGACACCTTAAATCCTTTTATTCTGAAAGGTTTAGGAGCAAATGGTTTAGGCAATTGGTTTTATGAAACGCTAACCCGTTCTGCCGATGACGAGCCGTTCTCAGAGTATGGTTTAATTGCCGAAACGATAGAAGTGCCTGAAGATCGTTCTTGGGTAGCCTATACCTTACGTGATAGTGCCCGTTTTCACGATGGCTCACCAATTACTGTCGATGATGTCATTTTTTCCTTTAATTTGCTGAAAACTAAAGGTCATCCGTTTTACCGCTCTTATTATGAGAATGTCGCTTCAGCCGAGAAAACCGGCGAGCGCACCGTCAAATTTACCTTTACCACGCATGAAAACCGCGAGTTGCCCTTAATCATGGGGCAATTGCCGATATTATCGCAAGCGTATTGGCAAGATAGGGAATTTGATAAAACCACTTTGGAGATACCCGTCAGTAGTGGGCCGTATAAAATTGCGGCAATCGATGCTGGACGTTCGATCACTTATCAACGCAATCCCGATTATTGGGGCAAAGATTTGCCAGTGAATAAAGGCATGTTTAACTTTGATCAAATACGGGTCGATTATTACCGTGATGACATCATCGAATTACAAGCGTTTAAAGCAGGCGAATATGATTTTCGTTTAGAAAACTCGGCGAAAAACTGGGCGACGGCGTATGATTTTCCTGCCTTAACGGAAGGCAAAGTGATTAAAGAAGATATAGAACACAGCATTCCAACCGGCATGCAAGGTTTTGTGTTTAATACTCGCCGCGAAATATTTGCCAGCCCTAAAGTGCGCCAAGCCATTACCTATTTATTTGATTTTGAATGGGCGAATAAAAATTTATTCAATGGTGCTTACGCACGTACTACAAGTTACTTTTCCAACTCTGACCTTGCCTCTAGTGGTTTGCCCAGTGAAGCAGAACTTGCGTTATTAGAACCGCTGCGCGATACATTGCCACCAGAAGTTTTCACAGAAGAATATATGCCACCTACCACAGAGGGTAATGGCAATATACGCAATAATTTACGCACTGCTATCCGTTTATTACGTGAAGCCGGTTGGCAGTTAAAAGACGGTAAATTATTAAACACAGCAGGACAACAGCTACAGTTTGAAATTTTGCTGGTCAGCCCTTTATTTGAGCGCATCGCGTTACCGTTTAAACAAAATTTAGCCCGCGCAGGCATCGAGGTCACTGTGCGCACGGTGGATGCAACGCAATATCAAAACCGTGTTGATCAATTTGATTTCGACATGGTCGTGCATGTGTTTGGTCAGTCCTTATCACCTGGTAACGAACAGCGCAATTATTGGCATTCTGACAATGCAGAAGTGAAAGGCAGTCAAAATTTAGCAGGCATCCACAACCCTGCTATCGATAAATTAGTGGATTTAGTGATTAGCTCGCCCGATAGAGAAAGCTTACTCACCCGCACACATGCCTTAGATCGCGCCTTATTGTGGGGATATTATGTATTGCCACATTGGCATCTGCGTTCCTTCCGCGCGGCTTATTGGAAACCTTTACAACATCCTGAAAAAACACCGCCTTATGGCTTAAATTTGGGGAGTTGGTGGTTGGAGCCTGCGCAATAAATAAAGCGGGTTTCTCGTTCCCACACGGCGTGTCACTGCCATTAAGTTAAGGCTTTACATCGTCTTGTAGGGCGGATAAGGCGTTAGCCGTCATCCGCCGCAAGTGGCTTGGTGCAAGCTTCGACTGTGTTATGTCGGATGACGGCTGTCGCCTTATCCGACCTACAACATCGCTTAACTTAATGGCAATGACACGCCGTGTGGGAACAAAAACAAAGGGGTAGTGCACCACATACACTCCCCCTGACAGCTTTGATTACAACCTCATAAAATAAAGACAATCTGCCCCACAATCCCGTCCCTTAAGACTAAACACATCACTTTGTCGAATAATCTTAAGGAGTCCCTCAACATGACGGCCTTACAATTCCTGAAACGCAGTAGCCTTATTCTGGCGCTGTCGTTTCTCCCTTTCTCCAGCCAAGCAAACGTGTGTAGTTCGCAATGGCAAACCATTTCGCCAACACTACCGCCGTTAGCCACCGTTACCGACATAACAACTGATACTACGCAAGTGCTTGCCTTAACGGATCAAGGCTCAGTATTGCGCTATGTCTCGGCAGATGAGTGGCAAACGCTTAGTGAACTGCCCCTTGTCTCACCTGAAATGTTCTATGGTGGCAACCTGATTTGGACAGGTGAACGCTGGTTAACCAGTGACGCGCAAGAACTGTTTAGCAGCAGCGATGGCATTACATGGCAAGCCATTACAGGGCTGCCAAGCAATTACAATTATCAACTGGTTTACAACAACAGCGTTTATCTTGCCTTTTCAGATCAAGTATTTATCAGCACGGACTTAAACACATGGCAAGCGGTCAACCTTCCCGAACAATACCAAATCACCGATATTGATTGGACAGGTGAACGCTTTTTAGCGGTTGCTAGAGAAGATGTACCTGTTAATGGCTCTACACTGCCTTTCGACCGTTTATTAAGCAGCAGCGATGGCAGCACTTGGCAAGTTGAGCATCAATTTAATGCACAATTAGGCTTACGCGACATCGTGCGCAACGCAGCTAATCAGGAAGTTATCTTAGGCTCAATAGGTGATGAAGCGTATCTCGTTCAATACGCAAACAATAACTGGCAAATAACTGATTTACCTAATGAGTTAGATAATTTCAGCCAAATAGCATGGAATGGACACCAATTCTTAGCCGTGCCACAAGTGCTGCAAACAGAGCAATACGGCCTCGTTTATTACTCTGACGACGGTATGCAATGGACAACTGTTGATACTCAAATGCCTGCGAGCTTTAATAAGCCAATGCCTAATCCGTTAGGCGGCTGGTTTTTGAGTTCAGGTTCATTGTTATTAAGCAGCCCAGATGGGCAAACTTGGCAAACGCCTAACCATTTAACCATTGCCGACTTAACGCATGTTGTCAGTAACGGGCAACAATTCGTCGTCACTGGACAATTCGACACTGGTTACATATTGGACGGCACCACTTATTACGGTGAATTGTTATTCAGCACAGATGGACAAACTTGGCAGACGCAATTAACGGAAACTTTACCTAAAGCCTTGATTTGGGATGGACAGCGTTATCTCATGTTGGGCTTACGCACCCTCACAGATAACAGTCTGCAACTGTGGGTACACACCAGCAGCGATGGGCAAACATGGCAAGCACAACCCGCGCTTAACCCTGTTGTGGATGTCACCAGCTTAGCCTTTAACGGTAGCACCTACGTGGCAGCAGGTAATGCGACGGAGAACACTAGCTTTCTCTACAGCATCGATGGCCTGAATTGGCAAGCCAGCCCTAGCAACCTACACAGCGAAAAAATCCAACAGATTATTTGGACAGGCAGCGAGTTTTTTGCCTTAGATGACAAAAATCGTTACACCAGCACGGATGGCCAAACGTGGCAAGTGGCTGATAATGTGTTAGTGGCAGGGGTCGAAAATGGTGTGACCAGTCCTAACCCATTTGCTATTCCAACAGTGACAGTCAATAGTTTGGTATTTAATGGACAATTTTGGGTTGCAGGTGGCAATGTCTCTGAACATCGCGCTGCCAGCGGAAGTGCCTTATGGACAAGTAGTGATGGTCAAACGTGGCAACGATTAGAGACCAGTGATCTCAATGTGAGTGTTAGAGCGATTACATGGGCTGGCGAGCAGTTTATTGCGGTGAGTAGTCTTTCTGGTGCTTACCCTAATCGTAGCTATGTGTACACCAGCAGCGATGGCCTGACATGGCAAAAACAAGACAGCGAATTAGCCCCCTTAAACAGTCTTTTAGTGCATCAAGACCAAGTGTTAGCAGTAGGCAATCTAGGCTATGTGGTCGCCAGCAATTGCAATGCTGAAAACGAGCCAGTCACCGAACCGAGCGAAGAAGTCGCAGAAGCAACGCCTAGCGCACCTGAAGCGGTTTGCACTGATAATGACTGCTACTACAACATCACATTAGATCAAGCGGGTTTTTACATTGCGACTGTCAATTTACCTGCTGGTGCTAGCCAAGGTTTTTGGGGCTTATCTGTCAATACGACGGGCGGACACAATGTTGGCGGCTTTAATGCGGGCGCGATTTTAAAAGAAAATGGTGAAACGCCCAGCTTTATCGGCTTTTATTTAAGCGAGTCAGAAGCGTTAACGCTAACAGGGTATGAATATACTGGCGCGGTAGATAATTTATACATCAGCATTAAACACGATGATGAAAAAGATAATTATGTATTTGAACCGACTTTAATCCAGTCTGGTGAAAGCAAAACCACTGATGTATTAACCGCTGGTTTTTATGTGTTGGAAATGTTTAGCGAGTCTGGCGCGGCGCGTGGTCGCTCAGGTATTTCGATTAATGGGCAGGCTTTCCAAACGGGAGTTAATATCGGCGGCTGGATTGATAACACCACTGGCGGCAATGGCGAAGGCTTTGGCGCGTTTTATGTAGAAACACCGCAAACCGTGAATTTAAAACTGTTATTTGGTGATAATTATGGGGAAGTGGGCGCGGCAAAACCGGTGTTGAGCTTGTATCGGCAAACGGAAGAAGAGGTACGCGAGTTAGTGTATCAGTTTGAGTAAGTTTGTAGAGTATGCGAAATGCCGACAATGCCATTAAGTTAAGGCTTTACATAGTCTTGTAGGGCGGATAAGGCGTTAGCCGTCATCCGCCGTAAGTGGCTTGGTGCAAGCTTCGACTGTGTTATGTCGGATGATGGCTTGCGCCTTATCCGACCTACAACATCGCTTAACTTAATGACAATGACACGCCGTGTGGAAACGAAAAACCAATTGTTTTTACAACAAATATTTCGTCGAACGCAGGTATTTTAATTAACAAGACACTACTCTTGAAAATCATTAACCCCTTTGAGCTTACCTGCATAATTTAAATTAACCAAAAACTGGCTAATATCATCTAATTTTTGTATCTCGCATTGTGCCAATGCCAATTGACCTTTATTAGAAAAATCGGTGGTCAGTAATATAAAAGCATTACTGACATCTTCCTCTGGACTCTCAATTTCAATCTTACCATCAATGCCTAAACGCGATGAGGCACTAATAACGGTATCCGCAGAGCTTAATAAATTCTGTGTTTCTATGAAAATATCACCACCATTGCCAGCATCTGCTTGGGCATTAATGAAACCTTGATTTGCGATGATAAATATAGGCTGAGAAATAGAAATATTACCGCTGTTAGCATTACCCCCTTGCACACTACTGGTAATTTCACCGCCTTTTTCTAAAAATAACCATTTACAAATGTCTAAGTTAATATTACCCCCTGCGGCATTTTTTGTATTAGCAGTAATGGTTCCTTTACCCCCGACATACAGTGTATCGGCTTGAATGTGAATATTGCCTGCACTCCCCATGTTTTCCTGTGTGCCGACAGAATTAGCCTCAATGCGTGAACTTAATGAATAAAGAGGGGTAAAGTCCGTCACCTGAATATCACCACTGACCACGATGTCAATATCGCCCCCTTGACCACTACCTCCCGTTCCAGAAGTAATAAGACCGCCGCCACTGATTAACAGACGATCTGCTCGAATTTTAATCGTACCTGCATCACCAACAAAGGTATTATTTGCAATTGCAGCACGATTTTGAATATTTAAAACTTTAGCCGTAATTTGAATATCACCTGAATGTCCAACGTATTGAGGATTCGTGTATTCATAACCCAGCAATGACATGATAGTAGAACCTACATAAGCATTAGTAATAATGCCACTGTTTAAAACAAATTGGATTGAAGGTGAAATTGAAACATTATAAAAACCTTCCATGACAAATTGTTCATCGACGTTGATATTCACCATTGGGGCATCATTAGGACCAAAAGAAACACCACCAATAATGGCACCATTTAGTAATGATAAATTACCAGCATGAATGTTAATAACACCTTTCTCAAAGTCATCTGACTGCTTTAAGTTGGTATTTATTTCAAGGTTAGAACCAAAAAAGCCCGAAAATGTATTGTCTGTTGTAAAACCACCGACTAATGACAAGTCATCTGTAATATTGACATTCATATCCCCTACGGAAGTATTGCTATCATTGACAATTAATACACTGCCTTGCGCTGTCATGGTGCGGGCTTGAATATTAATATCACCACTGCTTTGTGCATTATCACCTTGGGCATGAATAGCACTGTGAAATTCGCCACTTTCTAAGTGATAGTGATCTGCACTCACTTGCACCAGCCCTCCCGCACCGCCATCATGTGCAATGACTTGTAAGTAGCTCTCTATTTGCTCAATATTTTTAGCCGCTAATACAACATGACCGCCATCTTGCCCATCGGTTACAACATAAAAGCCAGCAATTCCCAATTTAAGACCGACTAAAATAGTATGGTATATTCAGTAATTTAATCAGCAGTTTAGGCAGTTTTTATTGAATACATGCGGAGATTGTCGGATGTTTTGGAGGACATCAATCCTTCAAAAATATGCATTAGACT
>QKBZ01000033.1 GCA_003245895.1 Beggiatoa sp. | reverse complement strand
CTGGTTGCAGCCCAAAAAAGTTGTAGCTGTTTAGAAGCCAGTAAAGTTCAACCTTTGAGCACTCGCGCTCCAGCCCATGACTCAATAACACGAATGCTAAATTCTCTTTCCCCAGATAATGATGCTTTATGGTCAGAAGCTGAGCCGATGGTTCATAAGACAACAGGCTTACTGGAGCTTGATGATTCCACATTAGACAAGCCCTATGCCAAGAAAATACCATTGGTATATCGGCATTGGTCAGGTAAACACCATGACACGGTGAAGGGCATCAATTTGCTGACATTGCTCTGGACTGATGGCGATAAACATGTGCCTTGTGACCATCGTATCTACGATAAAGTCCATGATGAACTAAGTAAAAATGACCACTTTAAGGCACTGCTGAAAACCGCTTACGAGAGAGGCTTTCGGCCTCAGTATGTATGTTTTGATGGTTGGTACAGTAGCTTAGAGAATCTCAAGTTCATTCGTCATCTAAAATGGCATTGGTTTACACGGTTGAAATCTAACCGTTTGGTAAACCCTGATAAAACGGGTAATGTTCCCATTGCTTATATTGATATAGGTACTGCGGGGCGGGTTGTGCATTTGAAAGCCTATGGTTTCATTAAAGTGTTCAGGACAGTTTCCAAAGACGGAGACGTTGAACATTGGGCGACCAATTACTTGGATATGAAAGTACTTGAGCTACGCTCACTTTCAGAAAAGTCTTGGGTAATTGAGAACTAAGTAATTGGACAATTTTATGCAAAACTTACAGCTTTGATATTACTGTATTTTTACTGCTTCAAAATGTCAATTAATTAAATCTTGTTACTTATCACCGAGGTATCAAGCAGTTTTGTGGTAACGTAACCATATTGCTTTAGCCCTGCGAGCTTTTCTGCGACTGGAAACTTATAGCTACGCAACTGGGCATAGTTGGTTTGAAGCTAAAATGCAGATTATTCGCGAGGCTATCAGGGCTTATCTTGATAAGCCTTTATATCTGCTGAAGGCAACTGCCAATGGTTCGGACAGTTTTTGATAAAACACATATATTTCAATGACTTACGATTTTCAGCAAAAGACTGTAACTCATTGATTTTACTAGATACTTTAAAAAACTGTCCGAAGTATTGAACTGCGTAACTCCTATCTTTATGAAAGAATCTTGTCTTCTGAACAGGTATTAAGATACAAGGATGGGCTGACGAAGGAAGCCTATCAGTCGTGCCAACCGATTAAATCCATGGCTCGGTAAACGATGGGCTTCCTTCGTCAGCCCATCCTACAAGAAAATCTGTTTATAACGGTTTCTGTTGATCTTTTTATAATCAATAACTTAGGATTGCAATATGGCAACGCTATCTTATATCAGTAGCCTTTTAAAATCAGAAAGTTACGAAACTTCCTGCGATAGATATTGGTGCGTTCAACAGAAACCGTTATAAACAGAAGAAAATAACTGCGTAACGCCTACTTAAATTCAGGTGACATTCAATCACCTACAGACTTAGCCGCCCCATTGCCGTATTATGTAGACATCTTGCAACACGGTCGCGCGTTATGGGAACGTCGCGCCGCCTTAGCACGTTTACACTTACCCGCAACAGAATAACTGCGCTTAGCTAAGTTTCATGGATTCCGACTACCCGATTTACGACGACACCGAATTTTTGCCCCCCGAACAGTGGCCTGCGGTGAATGAGGCATATAGCGAATCTTCACCTAAACAACTGTTAAAAGACATTTTCGGTTATGAACAGTTTCGCGGTCAGCAAGCTGCCATTATCGAGCATGTGTTAACCGGCGGCGATGCCTTGGTATTAATGCCCACCGGCGGTGGCAAATCGTTGTGTTATCAAATTCCTGCCTTAATTCGTCGCGGGGTGGCGGTGGTAATTTCGCCACTGATTGCCTTGATGAAAGATCAAGTTGATGCCTTGTTGCAATTAGGTATCCGCGCTGCTTTTCTCAATTCCAGTTTAAGTTATGAAGAATCACGCGAGGTGTCTTATCGCCTGCGCACACGCCAGCTTGATTTGCTCTATGTAGCACCTGAACGCTTGATGACTGAGCGTTTTCTCAATTTCTTAGACTCCGCCGACCTTGCCTTATTCGCCATCGACGAAGCACATTGCGTGTCGCAATGGGGGCATGATTTCCGCCCAGAATATGTGCAATTATCCGTGTTGCATGAGCGTTTCCCCACCGTGCCACGCATCGCCTTGACAGCAACTGCGGATCAGGCCACGCGGCGCGAGATTATTACCCGCTTAGGTTTAGAACAAGCCGAAATCTTTTGCACCAGCTTCGACCGACCGAATATCCGCTACCAAGTAGTACAGAAAAATAACCCGCGCCAGCAACTACTCAACTTTTTAAACCAAGAACATCGCGGCGATGCGGGCATTGTCTATTGCTTGTCGCGCAAACGGGTAGAAGACACCGCAGAATGGTTATGCAACCAAGGCTGGAATGCTTTGCCTTATCATGCCGGTTTATCGCCAGATGTGCGCGAGGCCAATCAAACCCGCTTTTTACGCGAAGAAGGCTTGATCGTCGTTGCCACTATTGCCTTTGGTATGGGTATTGACAAGCCTAACGTGCGTTTCGTCGCGCATTTAGATTTGCCGAAAAGTTTAGAAGCCTATTATCAAGAAACCGGACGCGCAGGGCGTGACGGTTTGGCGGCGAATGCGTGGCTTGCCTATGGCTTGCAAGATGTGATTTTACTCAAAGAGATTTTAAGCAAATCAGAAGCAGGCGAGCAATTTAAACGCTTAGAACAGCACAAATTAGACGCGATGTTAGGCTATTGCGAGTTAATCACTTGCCGTCGCCAAGCTTTATTAAGTTATTTTAATGACCCTTTGCCCGAACCTTGCGGCAATTGCGATAACTGCTTGCAACCACCTGAAACATGGGATGCCACTTTAGCCGCACAAAAAGCCTTATCGTGCATATATCGCACAGGACAACGTTTTGGCGTGAATTATTTAATCGACGTGTTGTTAGGCAAAGAAAACGAGCGCATTCAGCAATTTGGTCATCATCGTTTAAGTGTGTACGGCGTGGCGAAAGCAGATGGCTTAAGCTTAGACCAATGGCGTTCTGTGTTTCGACAATTGGTGTCAGCAGGCTATGTGAACGTTGATGTAGAAGGCTATGGCGGTTTGCAGTTAACCGAAGCCTCGCGCACGCTTTTGCGCGGTGAACACACAATGTCATTGCGCAAAGAACGCCGCAGCAAAGACGCGAAGAAAGTGTCACGCGGGGCGGCTACGCACTTTAGCGGCACAGATGAAGCCTTATGGGAAGCCTTACGCAACAAGCGGCAAGCTTTGGCACAAGCGCAAAATGTACCGCCGTATGTCATTTTCCACGATAGCACTTTGGCAGAAATGGTGCGTTTGCAGCCGCAGACTTTTGCCGAATTAGGGCAAATTTCAGGGGTGGGTAGCCGGAAATTAGAGCGTTATGGTCGTGTGTTTATCGACATCATCGACGCGCATTTGATGGCACAAGGCACGCGCTCACAGGAAACAGGGCAAGGCAACATAGAGGATGTTTCGGAAACGGTGCAGGCTTCTGTGGATTTAATTTTGTCTGGTTTATCAGCGGAACAAGTGGCAGCCGAGCGTGGCTTAAAATTACCCACGATAGAAGATCATTTAGAAGTGGGATTAGCGGCAGGTTTGCTTACCTTAGAACAAGCCACAGATGGTGTATTAAGCGATAGAGAAATTAACTTAATGTTAGAAGCGCGTGAGAGTTTGCCGGTTGCTGAGCGCGGACGTTTAAAGCCTTGGTTTGAGTTGTTGGGTGGGGAGTATCGGTATTTTATTTTGCGTTGTGTGGCGAAAGCGTATCCGGTTGAAAAGTAGGGTGGAATAGGCGTAAGCCGTATTCCACCATGAAGTTTATTGTCTGATATTACTCAGCTTTTGCAGCACTTTACGGTGGAATACGCTGCGCTATTCCACCCTACATCACGTTATGAACACGTTAATCTTCTTTTTCTTTCTGTGTCGGAATATCAATCGGTTTTAAGATAAATATCTCCACTCTTCGATTACGTTGCCGCCCCTCGGTAGACGTATTATCCGCAATCGGGTTATCAGGGCCAAAGCCCTGCGCTGTAATGCGGTCTGCCGCAATATTTCGTTGTACTAATGCCGCTTTTACGCTTTCTGCACGTTCTGTGGATAAATGCAAATTATAACGCTCTGTCCCTGTATTATCGGTATAACCATCAATGGCGATATGACTGTTAGGGTAAGATTGAATCATATTTGCAATTTCATCAATAACGGTCATTGCAGACGGATTTAAATGGGCAGAGTTAAAATCAAAATACACTGCCTCTAAAATTAACAATAATCCCCGATCTGTTTGCACCGCTGTCACGCTGCTAGTGTTGGCTACATTAGTCGTTTGTGTCGTTGGCCAATTCACACAACCTGCAACGAGTAAGGCTCCCAGTAAACTTGCGCACATAAAAAGGCTTAGGAATATGCGTCTATACATAGTGCTATGATGTTCCTTAGACATTAAAAGCTCAAAACGCTTACAGCATCTGCTGTAACGCGCTCTCATAAATGCAAGCATGACACAGTGTGAAACACTGCAACGGCAAGTACTGAGTAAAAGGGCGATGTTGTGAGATGTTAGGTCTATTTCGGTAGCATAAAACTCAGCCAGTGTTATGCGTGTTCACTGTGTGTGCATAAGCTTAAGATGTTATATCTTCCTACAATGATCAAGCAGTCGCTATCGCTCTAAACTTCAAGCACACACACTGTTCTGCCTACAATTAACAATTGCTTTGAACAAAAGTATATTGCACTTTCAAACACGCTGCTGTTAACCACGAAATGCGTTTATGTTGCCCCACCAAAATCCAATTGTCGCCATGCTTCATACAAAATAATCGCGGCAGAATTAGATAAGTTCAGACTGCGGCTATTGGGTTGCATCGGAATCCGAATGCGCTGCTCTGGCGGCAAGCTGTTGATGACCTCCATCGGTAAACCCCGTGTTTCAGGGCCAAATAGAAATGCATCACCGGCTTGATACTGAGGCGCGGCATAACTACGCTGTGCTTTAGTAGTGCAGGCAAAAACGCGACTGTCTGGCAGTGCGTGTAAACAGTCCGTTAATGACGCGTGTAAATGTACCCGCGCCCACTCGTGATAGTCCAAACCTGCACGCCGTAACCGTTTATCGTCTAACACAAAGCCTAATGGTCGAATTAAATGCAATTCAAAACCGGCATTGGCGCATAAACGCATTAAATTGCCCGTATTGGGTGGGATTTCAGGTTGGTACAAAATACAGTGAATCATAGTGTTAAAACCATCAACTGGGAACGCGCTTTAAGTGGCTGTTTGCTCGGCACAGCGGTCGGTGATGCCTTGGGTTTAAGTTATGAAGGCTTATCCGCTCGCCGTGCGCAAGCGATGTTTCCCGACTTAGCGCGTTATCATTTTCTTGCTCATTATGGGATGTGTTCTGATGACACGGAACATCAGTGCATGGTGGCACAGGCGTTATTAGCGGCGCAACACGATGTCAAACGCTTTCAACGCGATTTCGCATGGCGGTTGCGCGCTTGGTTTCTGGGCTTACCTGCAGGAATCGGCTGGGCAACATTGCGTGCCATTATACGCTTGTGTGTAGGATTTTCTCCTGAACATAGCGGCGTGTATTCAGCAGGTAACGGCCCTGCCATGCGTAGCGCGATTATTGGGGTCTGTTATGGTCATGACAAGCCTTTATTAAGACAATTCATCCGCGCCAATACCCGCATTACCCATACCGATCCACAAGCAGAATATGCAGCACTTGCTGTGGCAATGGCTGCATGGCAGGCCGCCACCTTACCACAGCCTAACCCTGCCGCCTTATTAGCAGAATTAGAGCCTTATATCGATTCAGAAGCGACTTTATGGCCTTTATTGCAGTGTATGGCAAAAAGCGTCGCCAATGGAGAAAGCACAACCACTTTTAGCTTGTCTTTAGGCTTAGAAAAAGGCGTAACCGGCTTTGCTAATCACTCCGTGCCGGTGTGCTTGCACGCATGGTTATCACAGCCGCATGATTATGAAGCTGCTGTGTTAGCGGTGATTCGCTGTGGTGGTGATACGGATACTACCGCCGCAATTGTTGGTTCGATTGTCGGGGCAGCCGTTGGTGTAGGTGGCATTCCTGAACCATGGCAAGCGGATTTATGGGAATATCCGCGCTCGCGGCACTGGTTGCAACAATTAGCGCAACGCTTAGCGCAGCATTGTGCAGGAGAAGCACAGCAGCCTTTGCCCTTGTTTTGGCCTGCGATTATTCCGCGTAATGTGTTGTTTATGTTTCTGGTATTAGGGCATGGATTTCGGCGCTTATTGCCACCGTATTGATTGAGTTTTTTAAAGTCCTCTCCCTTTGAAATGGGAGAGGCTTTAGCAGAGAGAATATCGATTAATGCCTTACGTCAAATAGAATCGGTATGCTTTCGCTTAATTACAAAAACTTGGATTGTAAGTAATCAGACAAAATTAATCGTTATTTAACTAGATGCCCCTGAAA
>QKBZ01000277.1 GCA_003245895.1 Beggiatoa sp. | reverse complement strand
GGCGATGATCCAGTTAAAGGTTTAATTTCAGGCGCAATCTATGAAGTTAAACAGGAATTTGAAGCCGCCACAGGGGCAAAATTAAACATCATCCCCGCTCGCTTAGATGAACTATTTTCCCGCTTTGTCTCTGATGTCAGTGCTGGTCGTGGGCAATATGATGCAGCGATTATCGGCGCGTGGTGGTTAGGTGAATTAGTCGCTGGTGATTTTTTACGGCCTTATGATGACTTCTATGCCGATCCGCGTTTTCCACAATGGTCATTAGACGATGTGCAACAAGCACCGCGTGCGCTGTTATCGTATGGCGATAAACACTACATGGTTGCCAACGATCATGACGGACAAGTCATGTATTATCGCCGCGACCTGCTGACTGATCCACAACACCAAGCCGCATTTAAACAGCAATATGGCTACCCCTTAGACGTGCCAAAAACATGGGCGCAATTCCACGATATAGCAGAATATTTCAACGGCAAAGACTTAAATAGCGATGGTGACGCAGACTATGGCGTGACCATGAGCTTAAAGAAAAATGACCAAGGCATGTTCCATTTCATGTCGTTTTCTGCCCCGTTTGTCATTGGGCCGAATAACCCTAAGCTATATTGGTTTGATCCCGACACCTTATTGCCACTAATAGACAGCGAAGGTCACATCCGTGCCTTAGAAACCTTTGCTGATCTAGTGCAATTCGGCAATCCTGCGATGAAATCATGGGATTTGCCACAATCATGGCAAAGTTTCCTAGACGGCAAAGCCGCTTTAACTTTCACTTGGGGCGATTTAGGCTCCTTAGCACAAGAAACCAACAGCACGATTAAAGGCAAGATTGGTACTGCGCCCTTACCAGGTACGCAGGCTTATTACGACATCACCACGCATACTTGGGTAGACACTGAGCAACCGAACGTGGTCGGCAATACCACAGGCGGCTCATGGAGTGGCGTGATCTCTAAATTTGCTAAAGCACCCGAAGCGGCTTATTACTTACTGGCATTGATAGCAACCCCTGAAAAATCCAGCGTTTATATGGCGCGTGGTTGGGACGGGATCGATGTAGGGCGTTTTAGCCACTATTTGCCACCGCTGGGCAATGCTGATATTCAGCAATATGTAGCCGCTGGCTGGAATGAAGCCGACATACGCGACTATACCACTGCTTATTACCACACCTTTAGCAACCCGCTGCAATTTCCTTACTTACGCATTCCAGGGGCGTTTGCCTACTGGCAAGTCATTGATCAATATCTATATGAAGTGGTTACAGGGCAGTTATCGCCTGAAGAAGCTTTACAGTTAGCTGCCATTGATTTTGAAGAAATCACCATTCGCATGGGGCGAACACATCAACAAGAACTGTATAAAACGTCTCTCGGCTTGGAATAATAATGAATACTGCACCTGTACACACGATGCCCAACACCGTGCATGACGGTTTTTTTAGCAATTTAAACATCACACAAAAACTAGGCTTAGGGCTGGGCGTGCTGGCATTGCTGACTTTTATTGTCATCAGCTTATGTATGTTCAGCGGTTGGCGCGTCTTGGGCAAAATCGAAGTGACGGAAGAACGGCGCGTGCCCTCAGCGTTAATTTCTGCCCGCACGCAGGCCAATTTATTGCGCATGGTGGCCAATTTGCGCGGTTATTTGGTGTTGTCAGATATTGGGCATTTAGATAAGTTTAACCAAGCTAAAACCGTGTTTGACCATGAGTTAGGTTTGTTAGAAAACCTAGCCAGACAATGGCATGACGAGGAAGATTTACACGTTATTCAAGAGGTTAAAGACACCGCTGATGAGTGGGTGATATTGGCGGAAAAACTGTTTGTGCTGCATGAAAAGCCGTTGCAAAACCAGCCCGCGTTAAAAATTTCACGTTTAGGCGTGCGGGCGTTAAATGTCAAAGTGTTAGCCAACATTGAGCAGTTAATTCGTTTACAAAAGCAGCAGCCCAATACGGAAAGTGACGCACATCGAGAGCAGCTTTCTAACATGGTAGATTTTCGCACCTCATTTGACAGTATGTTGGTGAATTTGCGGGCTTATGCTGCTTCTGGCGATACCACGTTTAAAAATGGCTATAGCACTTATTTAAGCATTAATGCGACTGCATGGAGCAAGTTAGATCGCGATATAGCCAGTTTTACTGAAGCACAGCAGCAGCTTATGCACAGCATTGCAAGTTCGCGGGATAAGGTGTTAGGCATTGCATTCCAGATTTTTGAGGCGGTGGAAGGGGAGCGTGCGTATGAAGATTTGTATTTATTCCGCACCGAGGCCAATCCTTTAGCGGAAAAAATGCTGAATTTGTTGGAAAACTTAACCTTAAGCCAACAAAGCGAATTAGAAAATGATTTAAATGCTGCGCGTGAGGACATGAACCAAAGTCATCAACGCTTGTTAATCAGCGGCATTTTGTCCTTTTTATTGGCCTTAGGCATGGCGTATATCTTTAAGCAGCATATTGCAGGCCCTGTGTTGCGTTTGACTAAGGTAGTGACACGCATCCGACAAGGGGAACGCGATGCACGCGCCAAGATAGAATCGAAGGATGAGATTGGTCAGTTAGCCATGAGTTTTAATGCCATGACTGAACAATTAAATCAGACCTATAACGCGCTGTGGGGCGAGATGCAGTTAGCGGCAAAGATTCAAACCGTGTTATTGCCTGCTAAACCTGAGTTGCCCGGTTATGAAATTGCCGCCAGTTTAGAGCCTGCGGATGAAGTCGGCGGCGATTATTACGATGTGATTAGTGTCGGCGGTTACAACTGGTTAGTAGTCGGTGATGTGTCGGGGCATGGTGTCACCTCTGGCTTAGTGATGATGATGGTACAAACTGCAATTCATACTGTGTTATTAGAGAATCCCAATGTAGAGCCATGCCATTTAATTTCGATGCTGAATAAGACCATTTGCGCCAACTTGGAGAAAATGGGCGATTCTAAGCACATGACAATTATTGTGTTAGCGAGTATCACCGATGGCGGTTTTTCCTTTGCGGGGCATCATGAGGATATTTTAATCCGTCGCGCACAAACAGGGCGTGTGGATAGGGTTGAGACGACGGGGATGTGGATCGGCATTATCCCTGATATTTCGGATATGTTGCAGCCAGAAGCGTTTAAGCTAGAAATCGGGGATTGTATGGTGTTGTTCACCGATGGGATTACCGAGGCACGCGACGCGAATAATAATTTATTTGGCGATGATCGTTTGGTGAAAGTAATTGAAGATGCAGGGGATGTATCGGCAACGTGCTTACACGGGAATATTTTGGCGAGTTTGCAGAGTTGGAGTAAGCGGGATGATGTGACTTTGGTGGTGTTGAAGCGAACGGAGTGAAAACGCATGTAGGTCGGATAAGGCGCAAGCCGTCATCCGACATCATGCGTTTGATGTTTGAGCCAAGTCACCGACGGCGGATGACGCTTCGCTTATCCGCCCTACAAGAGTGTTTTGCCTACCGTACAGCAAAACCGGTATATTGCCGTAAACTCGGATGTCGGAAGCCTAAGACAATTTGTTCAGGTGCAACGCCTGCGTCAATTAAATCATCAACAACGCCTGCTTCTGTATAGTCTTGCTGAATCCAAATTTTGCCATCAATGATTTCAATGTGGATTATGGGTTGATAAATGTATTGTTTGTCACGCCAGCCAATTTCTACCATTAAATAGCTTTGATGTTGTTCATCGAAAACAAAATGTGCTTTGACTGGATCAGTTGGCGACATGTAGTCTGCATAGTGACTTAGCACTTGTTTTATAATGTCGGGATAAGATTGGGTATCCATTGCTGTATAAGCTCCGTATCTTCCTGAAACACAAGCAAGTGAAAATTAGGATCGGATAATACTAATTGCCCTATTTCTTCAGAAAATATACCTTTAAACACGATTTCACTAACTGCGAGATATAATACTCGCTCATTGTGTTGGGCATTTAATATTTTCTGGTATAACACATATTGACCTAATGCATCTTCTAAGTCTTTAAAATCTGATTTACCGACAAAGCTTTTTATTTCAACAGCAATTTTAATAGCATCTTTCTCTGCTGCAATTAAACGCTCTGCACCTAAGTCTATATAAACTCGCCGTTTACCAATTTCTAGTTTTAGTGGATCATCGGTAATTATCCAACCTTCTTTTTCTAAAGCATGTCTGACCGTGCCATGAAAAATATCAAGTTTAGGCATAATTTCCCTTCTCTAGTTCTCATGCTCTTTGCATAGGAGGTTGTAATGGTACCCTGCGCCAAATGATGTTTGAACCAAGTCACCGACGGCGGATGACGCTTCGCTTATCCGCCCTACAAGAGTGTTTTGCCCACCGTGCGGGGTTTGGTGGGCAAAATCCCACGTTAACGATAACGGTTTATCAAGCGGTGTGCCGTGTGGGATTTCGCACACCCTACGACCGTGCTAAGTTCAGTGCTAACAACCGTTTTAAGATTTCTTCTTCGCTGAGTTCTGCGGTTTCCCAGCCGTAGGCGTTTGCGACGGCTTGGTCTAGTTTTTTGTGGGCGTTGTCTAGCCATTTGGGGCGTTGGTTGTAGAGGTTGGTTAAGGTGCGTTTTTTCAGTTCTTTGGCAGCGTCTTCGTTTTTGGGTAGCAGGCGGTCGGGGTAGCCTGCGACGACTTCGGGGCAGCGTTCGATCCATTCTTCTGGGTTGAGCCAGTTTTGGCGGAGTTAGTCTAGGGTTTTGGCTGCGTCGGCGATGGCTTGGGCGCGTGGGTCGGTTGCGTAGTCGCTGGCAGGGATGTCGGGGGTTAAGCCTTCGGGAAAGGGGAAGGTTTCAAAAACAGAATGAGCATTGTAGGTCGGATCGTTGCCTACACCATGCCATGAACACGTCCCAAGACTCCAAACTTCATGAATACGAGAATGTAAAATGCCGAAAGTTGTATCATCTTCTCGGGCAATTATGTACATTCTTGTATCAGGTAAGATAGTTTGTTCAACCCAAACAAACAAACGATGTTTTGCAACTCTAGGGGTAGCAATGTATCTAGTCAAACCAGAAATAGCTTTTCTTAATGCAGGTCTAGGGGCTTCATATATCCACCAAAAAATTCGATTAGATTTTTTTTGATGTTTATCTCTCATAGGTTTTACATGTTCAACGATGTGTTCAAAGGGCTTTTCATATAAACATGCTTCTTCCTCTGGCATGTTTACACCAAAATCAATGATCCACATATCTCGTTGTCTATTCGTAATATCTAATCCATTAAACCAAGGCTTAATTACATCACTATTATTTCTTTGATTTGGATTTTTAGGTAAAAGTAACCACTCTCTAGCAAGTTCTCCAGTGATTTGAAAATCTCCAACTTTAGTAACGCCTTGGAAAGCTATGCTTTTATTCTCAGCGAGTTGTTTAGTCTTTGTTAAATCTAAGCTTTCATTTCCACTAGGCGCAGTCAAATCCGAATAAATCTCACTAACCGCCTTGCCATTCAAAAAAACAGACTCAGCCGCAGCACCCTCACCAAACCAAGACGCGACCGAACTCCAAGCCCAATCAACCCAACCCTGATAACCACCAAAACACACCAACGACACCCGAACTGCTGCCCCCTCATTCACCCAAGCCTCATCACCCCAAGCATTAAAAACCTTACTCCCCTCCAACGCATACTCAAACGTCTTACGATTCGCCCCACCGCGAATAGAATTCGTCGAAACCAAACCCGCCGCCCGCAACTTACCTGCCTTCAACTGCTCACCCGCCCGCACAAACCAATACGTCACCAAATCCGCCCCGCCCAACACCTTACCCTTATACGCCGAACGCAAAGCGCCCACATAATCCTCCCCCAACTCCGACAACATCCGCTTATCACCCAAAAACGGCGGATTCCCCACCACAAAATCAGCCTCAGGCCACTTTGCCCACGCCCCCGACTCCGTTAACAACGCATCCCGACACTCAATGGTATCCAAACGCTCCAACACCGGATCACGCTTAATATTAAAACCATGCTGAAGCATCCACTGAATATGCCCGATCCAAATCGTCACCCGCGCCAACTCCGCCGCATACGGATTCAACTCAATGCCCAAAAACTGGCGCGGACTCACATCAGGAAACTGCTTAGGCAAACCCAACGCCTCCGCCTCCACCAACACCTGATGCTCCAAATCCTTCAAACCCTGCAAGGCCAAATACAAAAAATTACCCGAACCACACGCAGGGTCTAACACTCGCACCGAGCGCAACTCATGCAAAAACGCCGCAAGCTTTGCCCCCGCCGCCTTCAACTTTGCCTTAGTCGGCTTCGCCAACGACTTATCCAACTCCGCCTTAACCACCAACCACGCCGAACGCAACGGCGCCAACACCACCGGCTCGACAATACGCATAATCGACTGCGGATCAGTATAATGCGCCCCCAACTGTGAACGCTTATCAGGGTCTAAATCCCGGGTAGTCCTGTATTTATAGTGCCAATAAAAAATATTTATCATAATATTCTAGTTGTTAAAACTAAACTTACGAGGCACTCATGATTTGTCCAAAATGTAGTTGTGAACATATCAAAAGAAATGGCAGCACCTATAGTAAAAA
>QKBZ01000390.1 GCA_003245895.1 Beggiatoa sp. | reverse complement strand
TTTGTTCATGTAACAAAATGACAACACGAAATACTCCGATGAAAAAAGCATTTTTTCAAAGTGGAAGTTTTCGTGTACCTATTGCCGAGTGTTTTCTTTTTATTTTGGCTATTGACTGGGTTATAACAGGTCGGATAAGGCGTAAGCCGTCATCCGACATAACGCTGTTGAAAGTTGAACCAAGCTACTTACGGCGGATGACGGCTTACGCCTTATCCGCCCTACAAGTCTTGTAGGGTGTGCAAAACGCCGCCAAGAAGTTAGGGTTGTTTCCGACCTTCATCGGCGTTTTGCCCACCATGCAGAGCTTGGTGGTGGCCTTGCCTATTACCCCTTCTGCCGAGCCTGCCACAAACGCCCAAAAATCCCTTGTGTTAACTCAACAAACTCCTCAGTTAACGGCGATTCGGCTTGATGCTGATAAACCTGCTGAAAATACACATCATCTATTTCGCCTGCTGCCATATCAGAACCTCGCCAAGCAGATTCTGCTTTATCTAATGCATCCGCAGCATTCTGTTTTTTCTCCCATATGCTGATATACGTCAATGCAGATTTAGGAAAAAAGGCTAACGGTCGGCAGCAGCCTTGCCAATACCAGTTCAATAACTCGGCGAGCAACAGCTCTGGATTAGGTACAGCTTCTAACACCACTGTTTGATCTTTGCCGACAAAGCAGCTTACACGCGGCAGAGTTTCTGCCGTCGCCTGATTGGCCTGATAATTCAGCACCAAATGATAAAACCATAACTTTAAGTAATCTTTACCTTTTAAGCTTGCATAACGGTAAAACACTTGTTGTTCAGGCCATACTTGCCCTAAACGGGCGGATAACTGAAAGCCATCAATTTCTAGGTGTACGGCTTGCGGTGCAAGGCGTGTGTCAGCCGTTGCGCTTTTTACTTGCGCTACAAAGGCTTTAATTTCTGTCACCGTACGTTGATACACCACTTCACCAATATGACCATGTGGCAAAATGCCGTGGGCGCGGGCGAGTTGAAATTGTTTGCTTAAATCTTGCTCGGCTAACGCATTTTCAATTAAGCCTTGTTTAAACTGGTAGTCCGCTAAGTAATCTAAGAAAAAAGGCTCACTTTCGGCTAATAACTCGCTACTTTCTTCTAACCAAATTCCTAACCGCTCTCGTAATAAAAACTTCGCTGGATTGCCAAAAAAGCGCACTAATTGTTCTAATTCTACCATCCGCCAACTGTCTTCAGGCTCTGGTAAGATTTCGGTAAAAAAGCAATTCGTTAGAGCAGAGCGTTCGCCTAATAATACCTTACTGGCTTGGCAATATTCTTCAGAATAACTGAATAAATTGGCTTGCTCAGGGGCAAAATAACGCGGACTAAAAGGTTGTAAAGGGTGATGGTCAGTGATCGCTGCTAAAGTCGTTTCCGTAAAACCTTGTTCAATATAATCTTGTAATTCACTGACTAATACAGAAGGCGGCTTTTCGCTATTGTCTTGAATGCTGTAGCCGACGTAACTGATATAGAATAAATCTCGCGCTGATAACAAAGCTTCTAAGAATAAATAGCGGTCGTTATGGCGTAAGGAACGGTCGCCTTTTTTTGGTTTCTGTGCGATTAAATCAAAGCCTAACGGACGATGTACACGCGGGTAACTGTGGTCATTCATACCTAATAAACACACCACGCGAAATGGAATGCTCCGCATTGGCAATAAAGTGCAGAAGGTGATTTGACCAGTTAAGAAATGCAGCGGCGGGCTAACGCCTTCTAAATAATTGCGTAAATAAGCAATCACCGTAGAAATGCCAATTGGCTTGGCAAATTGACCTTGCTCGCTGCTGTTATGCAACTGCTGCAATATCTCGCGCACTGCCTGCGCTTCGGCTTCCTGCGCCTCATTGGGTTTAAAAAATTGATCGAGTAATTGGCTAAGAAACTGCGCCCACTCGTGTGGGCTACGGTCTTGGCTTAAGGCATTCATCACCGTAAAAAGCTGTTCTACAAACGCGCTTAATTTGCCTAACACTAGCGTTTCTTGCCCTTCGATTTCATCAAAAGGCAGAATATCTTGGAATAAATGAATACCTTGACTTGGCAAGGCAAAACCAAGTAACAAGCGGTCTAAACCAGCTCGCCATGTGTTTTCCGCAAACGGTGGCAAGGACAGTTGTTCGCGGCTCTCTGCATCCATACCCCAACGAATCGCGGTTTGCTGAATCCAGCGTTTCACCAAGGTTAAATCGGTCAGGGCTAAATTAAAGCGTTGCTGTACCGCCTCAGTTTCTAAAATGGCTAATACTTCTGGCACCACAAAGCGGCTACGCTCTAGCTCTAAAATGGCAATAAAAGTGTCAATTAAACTGCTTTCACTGCGCAAACCCCTATCTGCAATGCTAAACGGTAAATGTTGTTTCGGATCACGGTCAACAGCAAACACGGCTTCAATAAAGGGCGCATAATCCTCAACGTTAGGCATCATCACCACGATGTCGCGGGGAAGCAATGTAGGATCGGCATCAAATAAAGCGAGTAACTGATCGTGCAACACTTCCACTTCACGCATGGCACTGTGACAGACATGAAGTTGTAGTGACTTATCAGCCGGATTTAACTGAAAGCTAGGATTAGGCAAGCGGTCGTGTAATTGTAAAATATCGCTTTGTAAACAGTGTAATAAGTTGTCTTCGCTGGGGTCGAGAAACAAATCATGAGCCTGTGGCGCGTAATCATGAATTAAATCAAAAAACTCTTTTGCCATGCGCCCCATTGAGGCTAATAAACTATTCCCTTTTTCATAATATTGCGCTTCTGGTGACACTAAATGCCCTTCGTGGCGACGGGCTAAACGTGCCATATCACTTTCAGAAACAATATAACCCCAATGTTCCTGACAGGGGTTAAATAAAAACAAATGTACGTCAATGACATCGCCTAAACGCGCTAGCATTTGCAAATAAACAGGCGGTAAATTGGGAATGCCGAAAATAAATAAACGCGCAGGTAAATTTGTTAATTGCTTAGGGTCTACTTGCATAAAGCGTTGCCACAAACGACCACGGTGATCGGCATGTCCATAACGCTCAATTAACTTACACCATAAAGCAGATTGCCAACCGGCAGTTTGCTCGCCTTGTTCCCAAGCAAACAGCATTTCAGGACGATATAAGGTGTATTGATCAAAAATATCAGCGATGCGTAATGATAATTGAAATAACTTTACGCCCTGCGGATCGTCGTGCAAATAATGCTTTAATTCTTTGAATTCAGCTTCTTGTAAACACTCCGGCAGCATATCCATAAACTGCCATAACATGATTTCCCGTTCAAATAATGAAGTTTCCGGTAATTGTCCTAAACCTTGTCTAAATAAACGCCAAATAATGCTATTGGGAAAGGGAAATTCAGCATTTGCCCAAACGCCTAAACGCTCGGCTAATTGAATGGATAACCAACGCTCCATGCCTTTACTTTGCACCACAATCTGTTCTGCGGTGAATGGGTCAGGTAAACCATTACGCACAATGTCGCTCAGTGTGCTAATTAATTGCTCTAATTGATTACTGCTATAAACATGAAACATAAAAATCGCTTAAATAAAATAGAACCGTCATTATTAAATAGACCCCGTTTTAGTAAAAACGTTAATCTTAAGTTTTTTTACGATTAAAACGAGTTTATTTTACCTAGCCCTGTAATTGACGTACACTGAATTGGCATCGTTTGTCATGACACTGTAACACAGTCGGCATGGTGATTGCTCTTGACGATGTAGGAAGTGTTAAAGCCAGTGGCTTCAGGCTTGTGACACCGTTTTACGGTGGAGAATCTGTCAATGATTACAAGCGATCACGCCTCACTTCAGGTAGAGATACAATGCGGGTGTTACACAACACTGTGTTCATCTTGTGGCACTTTTTCAAAAATAAATTGATCCCAGCGTCTTTAAATACTGGGCATTAGTCGCTGCATTGCCATTAAGTTAAGCGATTTTGTAGGTCGGATAAGGCGTAGCCGTCATCCGACATAACACAGTTGAAGCTTGTACCAAGCCACTTGCGGCGGATGACGGCTCTCGCCTTATCCGCCCTACAAGACCGTGACAATGCTTAACTTAATGGCAGGGATTAGTCACTGGCGAGTAATGCAGTGAAACGACGTTCAGTTGTACAATGAATACCGTGCTTTACCAGACTCCGCATTGCTTAGCTTCCATTATGAAATTAGACCGTTTTTTTTAGTTAATTAGGACTGTTTGAGGATGTCATCAGCCATGAAACAGCTTTTTTCTCGTATGCTGCGTTTATCAGGTATTTTAGCGGGGCTGCTATTAAGCACTGCCGCACTCAATACCGCCCATGCAGACAATTGGACACAACAACGTAGTGTATTTTTCAGTGCGCAACAAGCCTTAAACTCAGGCGACATCAGCACTTTTCAACAACTCACTGCCAGTTTAGATAACTACCCCTTAGCCGTTTATTTACACTATTTATATTTAGAGCCTCGCTTAGATCGCGTGTCTGATGCAGAGGTTTTACAGTTTCTCGCGCGTTATGGTGAGACTGGGCATGGTGAGTTATTGCGCCGTAAATGGTTGTATATTTTAGCCAAACGCGAAGCATGGCCGACTTTTATGACGGCGATGAAAGGCTATCAGTTAGATGAAGATTATGTCACTTTGCGCTGTCATTATTTAACCGCACAGTTGCGGACAGGTCGTTCAGTACAAACTTTAAAAAATGAATTATTCGATTTATGGCTGGTGGGCAAATCACAACCTGATGCTTGTGATCCCGCGTTCGCCAGTTTATACAGCAGCCATTTGATCACCGATGCCTTGTTATGGGAACGGGTTAAATTAGCCATGGACAATGGCGTATTAGGTGTTGCAACAGCGTTAAGTCAGCAGTTTAGCAATCCTAATAACGCGCAATGGGTTGAGTTATGGCAAACCATGCACCGCAGCCCTAGCGCAACCTTAAGCAGTTTTAATCAACCTGATTCTGTTATTGCACGTACAGTGATTGTGCACGGCATTAAAACCTTAGCTAAAGACAGTTATCAGCAAGCGGCTGCCTTATGGGCGCAATTCCGTCCGCATTATGCCTTCTCTGTCGAACAGTTAACTGAAGCTAAAGCAGCGTTAGCGATTGCTGCTTACAAACAAGATGCACCAGAAGCTTATGCTTTAATGACCGCCTTGTTAAGCAAACAAGTGCCTGATAATGCTGATGATGATCGCTTTATTGCTGCGTTAAAACGTTTAGATTGGCCTGCGGTTGCTGATTTTGTACGTGAGTTACCGGCTGATCAGCAAACGGATTTGCAATGGCGTTATTGGTATGCGCGTGCCTTATCACAAACAGGGCAAAAGGATAGCAGCAGCGGTAAAACAGGGCGCGAGTTGATGCAAGATGTGGCGCAAGCGCGTGATTATTACGGCTTCTTAGCAGCAGAACAATTAGGCCAACCGCATAAAATTGTGCATCAAGCCACGCCAACCTCGCCTATGGCAGAAGCTGCATTGTTAAAATTGCCTAGCATGGCAGCCGCACAAGAGTTTTATCAATTAGATTTAATGACCAATGCGCGTCGCGAATGGAATTACATGAGTAATCATGTGACTTCAGAACAGTTAGGCATAGCGGCTGTGTTAGCACAACGTTGGGGTTGGTATGACCGCGCAATTTTCACCGTGGCGCAAGCGGGTTTATTTGATGATTTGAATTTACGTTTTCCGCTGGCTTATTACGATGAGTTATTAACAGGGGCGAAAAATCAGCAAGTTGATTTAGCATGGGTGTATGGCATTACACGGCAGGAAAGCGCGTTTATGCACTCTGTTAGCTCACATGCAGGTGCTTTAGGCTTAATGCAGTTGATGCCGTCAACGGGGCGTTATGTGGCGCGACGTATTGGTATGCGTATTAAGAGCAATGCCGATATTTTGAAAGTCGAAAATAATGTGATGTTAGGCACAGCTTATTTAAAACAAATGCTGGATAGCTTTGATGGTAATTATATGTTGGCGACCGCAGCGTATAATGCAGGGCCTGGGCGGGCAAAACGCTGGGCGGCAGAAAATGGCTGTTTACCAACGGATGTTTGGGTTGAATTGATTCCGTTTTCAGAAACCCGCACTTACGTTCGTCGTGTGATGTTTTACACGCGCATTTTTGAAAGCCAGCTTAAACGCAGTAATCCTCAGCCGTTGCGGTTATCGCTGGCAGGGCAGTGTGCGCAGTAAAGTGCGTAGGGTGGATAAGGCGTAAGCCGTCATCCGCCACGATGTTTTCTCGTTCCCACCATTTTGGTGGGAATGCATGCCGCGTCGCTCCAGCGGCGCGAATCAGGCTCCAATGACAGCTTATACGACTAATCGTGCCGCTGGGAACGAGAAAAACCCTACAATTCACAGCCTGCTTGCTTAATGGCAATGACCTCTTTGCTGGGGTGATGTCGGATGGCGGCTTACGCCTTATCCGACCTACAAGATGGTTCATCATTATTTGCCGGTGATTTTTGTCGAACAAAATTTAAGTTGGCTAAACTCATTAACACTGTGATGCTAATTTGGACAGTTTGTATTATTTTATCCTTCCTCTCACCACTTTAAGCATTGCAGTTGCTGTAATGTCCCCAATTGTTCTACTAAATAAGTTATCTCTCAATTTTCCCTTTTGATAAATACTGATTGACAACAATAACTGGAGCGATGGATCGTGGTTTTATTGATTATTCTCCATTCCAAAGGTAGGTTTTGCGTATGACTCAGCACACTAAAGATACCTTATTGATTGTTGATGATATGCCCGATAATGTCACTTTATTACGCCGCTCTTTATCTGAAGCGGGTTTTAAGGTGTTAGTGGCTAATAATGGCGAAGTTGGCATTAGAACGGCTGAATATGCGCGTCCTGATTTGATTTTACTGGATGTAATGATGCCGGATATTGATGGCTTTGAAGTGTGTCGGATTTTAAAATCCCGTGAAACGACACAAAAAATTCCCATTATTTTTATGACAGCTTTAACGGACACCATTGATAAAGTAAAAGGCTTTCAATTAGGTGCAGAAGATTATGTCACTAAACCGATTCAGCATGAAGAAGTGTTAGCACGCATTAACACACATCTCAAATTGCGTAAGCAACAAATCCAAATTCAACAACAAAATGAAATTTTGCAACAGCGCAACCAAGAATTAGATATGTTTGCCCATATGGTTGCCCATGATTTAAAAAATCCTTTAAATGGCATCATTATGATTGCCGATATTTTAAAACAAACTTTATCGCCAGAAGCCTATCCTTCTGCCCGAAGCTTGCGCCAAGTTGATATTTTAGATCGCACCTCACGCCGTATGATGGACATTATCAGTGCTTTATTAACCTTAGCAGGCGTGTCTAATCAAAAACCACTTCAATTACAACCCGTTGATACAAGCAATTTGCTACAGCAAATGCTACATACTCGCCTTGCCCATATGGTTACTGACTATCAAGCACAATTTGAATTGCCCAGTACATGGCCTGAGATTTATAGCTATGCGGACTGGTTAGAAGAAGTATGGGCGAATTATTTAAGCAATGCGCTGAAATATGGCGGCACACCGCCTAAGGTGAGTGTAGGGGCTGAATGCTTAGACTCAGGACAAATTCAGTTTTGGGTGCAAGACAATGGACAAGGGCTAACAAAAGAAGAGCAACAAAGCTTATTCGTTCCCTTTACTCGCTTACACGCACATCAATGCGAAGGACACGGTTTAGGCTTAGCCATTGTGAAACAAATCGTGGAGAAATTAGGCGGGAAAGTTGGGGTAGAGAGTGAGTTAGGTGTCGGCACGCGGTTTTATTTCACGCTGCCTGCTTATGAACAATTGCCAGAGGCGGTAGAGCCTTTAGCAGTCGCCTGCGAGCAAGTGAGTGGTTAATTCACTTTATTTGCTCACAGGCCAAAATTCGTTTCTATCGACCTTATCAATTGTTAGGCAACGGTTCCATTTCTTCTGCAATCACCACATAGCGCAACGCTTCATCACTATGGCTGGTGCATGGATAACAACTGACTAAGGTTAATTGTCTACTTGAGCTAGGCAATAACGGCTCGGTATTGGTTTTTTCCACTACGTGCATGTCAACAATGCGGTAATGCCACCGCCCGCTGAGCATAGACTCTAATACTAAAGTGTCACCGTTTTGTAAGTGACTGAGAAAATTTTTATAACCTGGCGCGGGTACCGTTAACACGCTGTTGCCTTGTTCACCTGGTAACACACTGGTACGCAAATGACTTGGCGCGAATTCAGCCGCAGAGTTGCCCATATTGGCTAAAATCACTTGTTCGGTTTCTAAGCTTGGCATGGTGAGACGTGCCAAAGGCCAATTATCTGCCCACGGCCAAGGGCGCACAGGTGAGCCACTGGCTTGGCTTTGAACCCAAGCAGTATGTAATAAATTCTGCACTAGCCAGTTCTGTGCTTGTTCAAAGTAATCTTGCACGAATTGCAAGACACCAAGGCTCAGTAAAATGCTGGCAATAATGCCACTCCAGCCAGGATGCGTCGCCATAAGCTTATACTACGCCTAATTTATAAAACATGGATAACAGCAATTATCCTTGACCCACTGCTGCAATTAATAGCACTAATACAGCTAAAAATAATGCAGACGTAATGCCTGTAACAAACCCTAAACCCATAAAGTTCAGCAAGCTGAGCATCATTGGGGATGGTTTAGCGGCGGCAACAGCTTTGACAGTTTTCATAAAGCTCTCCTTAGTTTATGAATTAATTAGGTTCGTGCTGTTTTCTGCAACAAGTCTGCCATTTCATTTTTGGACTGCCTCTACTCGCAGTGCGTCAATATTAAACACCATAAGATAGGCAATTCTAAGGGAATTTTATGATAATGTTGAGGCAGAATGTGGCAAAAAAATGGAATAGTGAATTTACATTAACAATTGCTTATAATCAGTTGATATTACAACAACTATGCTTACAGCACTATCTTAACCTAAAATCAATTTAGATAAAATGCTGCGTACTTTGTTCAGTTTTGCGCATTTTGTCAATAAACTATTCATTCTGTCACCAAATTGACGGAAGGTAAAAAGTTATCACAACGGTTTATTTTGCATTTGCAACATTTCAGCATATAGTATTACAAAAAGACTAAATAAATGCTAACCCGCCATCAATCCTTGTAACAATGAAAAGGAGAGCCTTGTGGAAGAGATGGAGATTGAACGTGAAGTTATGGAATATGATGTTGTTATTATCGGCGCAGGCCCTGCGGGTTTATCCGCTGCCATTCGCTTAATGCAACTGAATGCAGAACATGACAAAGAATTAACGGTATGTGTGTTAGAAAAAGGCTCAGAAGTCGGCGCACATATTTTATCTGGTGCGGTATTAGAACCGCGTGCCTTAAATGAATTAATCCCTGATTGGAAAGAAAAAGAAGCACCATTATTAACTCCTGCTGCTGACGATCAATTTTTATTTTTAACTGAAAGCCGCAGCATGCGTTTGCCTACGCCGCCACAAATGCATAATCATGGCAATTACATTATTAGTGTGGGCAATTTATGTCGCTGGTTAGCTGAGCAAGCGGAAGCATTAGGGGTAGACATCATCCCAGGTTTTGCAGCCGCGAAAGTGTTATATCACGAAGATGGCAGTGTTAAAGGTGTGTTAACCGGTGATATGGGGGTTGGACGCGATGGCGAGCCGACTGCCAATTTTGAACCCGGTACCGAAATTCACGCTCAGCAAACGATTTTTGCCGAAGGTTGTCGCGGTTCTTTAAGTGCAACTTTGTTTGAGCGTTTCCAATTACGCGCTGAAGCACAGCCACAAACTTATGGCATCGGCATTAAAGAGTTATGGGAAGTTGATCCTGCCAAACATAAAGCCGGTAGCATTGTGCATTCCATCGGTTGGCCTTTGGATCAAAAAACCTATGGCGGTGCATTCCTATACCATTTAGAGAACAATCAAGTCGCGGTGGGTTTTGTGGTCGGTTTAGATTACCGCAATCCTTATTTAAGCCCTTATGAAGAATTCCAACGCTTTAAAACCCATCCTGCGATTCGCAATGTATTTGAAGGTGGGCGACGTATTGCTTATGGCGCACGGGCATTAAGTGAAGGTGGGGTGCAAGCCTTACCACGTCTTAGCTTTGCCGGTGGTGTGTTAGCAGGTGATGCTGCGGGCTTCCTCAATGTGCCTAAGATTAAAGGCACACATACTTCGATGAAATCTGGCATGTTAGCCGCTGAAGCCGTATTTAATCACTTGCAACAAGACCCTGAAGCGAATCAGCGCACGGTGAGTGATTATCGCCAACGGGTAGAAAGCAGTTGGTTATGGGATGAGTTGTATGTGTCGCGCAATATTCGCCCAAGTTTTTACTGGGGCTTATGGGGCGGCTTACTATATTCTGCCTTGGATACTTATATCTTACGTGGTCGCGCTCCGTGGACATTGCGCTTACACCCTGATCATACGCAGTTAAAACCTGCCAAAGAGTGTCAGCCAATTGAGTACCCTAAACCTGACGGTAAAATCAGTTTTGACAAGTTATCTTCGGTGTATATTTCTAACACCAACCATGAAGAAGATCAGCCGTGTCATTTAACTTTGCGCGATGCTTCAGTACCGATTAACACCAACTTAGCTTTATACGATGCACCAGAGCAGCGTTATTGCCCTGCGGGTGTATATGAAATCATTCGCGAAGACAATGAACAACCGCGTTTGCAAATCAACTCGCAAAACTGTGTGCATTGTAAAACTTGCGATATTAAAGACCCAACACAGAACATTTGCTGGACAGTGCCAGAAGGTGGCGGTGGGCCGAATTATCCGAACATGTAGATTTAACAGCGTGTTAAAGTCCTCTCCCTCTGGGCAAAGGTATCTACACAAGTTTAATTTTGCTTTAAAAACAAGCCTCTTGTAGTCAGCTATAGTACAAAAAAAAGAGAACGCCCGAATAGGATAAAGTCCCCAGTCCTACTACAGACAAAACAGGCGTTCTCTCGATGAAGAAAATAAAGTACAAAACAGTTGATGTAAAGCAATTAGATTGGATT
>QKBZ01000119.1 GCA_003245895.1 Beggiatoa sp. | reverse complement strand
ATCAGCCATTCGCGGGTTTGCTGCGCCCGTTCTAAACCCAATAGCTGATTCTTTTGGCGTGTTCCCAAACCATCGGTTTCGCCAATAATCTCAATATGCGGTTGGTAATTTAATACTTTCCCTAACTTAACTAGGGTTTGTATTGTATCAGTAAGCTGTTGCAAGGTGTTGTGCTGTCCACCTCGGAAATTTATCGACTCATTAAATAGAATCTCCAACTCCGCTAAGCGTTGGCGTGCCGCCTGCCAAGCTTGCAAATCAACATTCACAAGCTGTTGTGTATCCAAACGCACTGGCACACCTAATGGCAAGCTTAATTGCTGAATCCACGCCGCAGGTGCTTCACCACTGATATGCAAGACTTGTGTTTGCGCGTCTAAATTCAAGCTGACACCCTTAGGCGGTTGCAAGCGTTGCTGTGCATGTTGTAGCAAGAATTCTGGCGATAAATCTTGATAATCGCGCCAGTGCATTTCGACTTGATCTGTGAGCAAGTAACGTGCAGCAATGGCTTTAGGCTCAGGCGCTAAAGTATCGCGTAAGCCTTGCAATAACCAACCACCTTGCGGTTTCGCTTGATAATGTGTCACTACTAAACCTGTCGTGCTACTCAATTCTTGAATCAAGCGATCAAAGGCCGGTTGCCATTGTGCTTGCCATGCTGAGCGGTCGGTTAAGGCTTGCGTATCCACGCGCGTGATACCGGCTTGTTGCTGAGTGGCGGCGACGGCGTGCTGAATCCACGCGCCATCAGCAATGCCACTGAAATAGGCCACACCTTGCGCATCCACCAACAATTGCACGCTATCAGGTAATTGCAATTGCTGCTGCAAACGCTGCTGCACAAATTCTGCCGATAAATCTTGATACGGCTGCCAATATTGCTGCAAGGTTGGCAAGGCAGCAACGGTGACTGCTTCCGCTGGGAATTGAACTTGTGGATCATGTAAACCACGAATTACCCAGCGTTTATCCTCACGTCCATAACTGACCACCACTAGGCCATCCGTCGCTTTTAAAGTCTCCACTAACGTGTCAAAACGTGGCTGCTCGGCTTGCCATTCTGCATCGGTATTGCGCACGCCACTAAAATCAGCCTCCGTCACACCGGCAATATTGCCCACATTGGCGCGTGCTTGCGTCAACCATACGCTATCCGCTTCACCTTTAAGCACTAATTGTTCGCCCTGTAACTGCACTTGCACGGTACTTGGTGCTTGTAAACGCGCTTTTGCCCGTTGCAAGACAAACGCAGGGGTTAACTCCTGATAACTTTGCCATTGCATGCTCAAGCGCTGCAAATCAGGGTAATTCGCTGCAATAGTGGCGGGTTCAGGGGCTAATGGATCACGTAAACCGCGAATCATCCGTTGCTCGCCTTGGCGACCACTTTCCACCACAATTAAGCCCGTAGTATGTTGCAACTCGGTCAACAAGTTTTGGAAACTGGCTTCTGTGTCTGCCCAATAGCGATCTGTGACCGTCACTGCTTCCGTATCCACCGTTTGAATACCAGCAATTTTGCCCACGCTGTCCTGCGCTCGCGCCAACCATGTAGCATCCGCACTACCGCGTGCGCTTAACACCGAGCCATTTAAACTTAACCGCCCGTTTTAATACAAAGGCTGGTGATAAATCTTGATACGGCTGCCAACGCATTTGCAAGCTTTGGTCAAAGCCTAATTGTTTTACTAACACTTCTGGCGCGGTGGCTAGCGGATCGCGTAAGCCGTAAATAAACCATTGCTGTTCACGTCGTCCGCTGTCCGTGACCACTAAACCTTCAGTGTCATTTAACAAGGCCAATAAGCGTTCAAAAGTCGGCTCAGCCACTTGCCACTCGGCATCAGTATTGCGCAATTGCTCAATATTTAATGCTGTCACGCCTGCCAATTTACCAATGCTGTCATAGGCTTGGCTAATCCATGCTGCCGCCGCTTGACCACTGAGATATAACACAGTGTCTTGTAGCAACATTTTGACGGATGGCGGCGGCTGTAACCACGCTTGCGCTCGTTGCAAGACGAATTCTGGTGACAACTCCTGATACGGCTGCCAATCCATGCTTAAGTGTTCAATCTGCATACTGGCGGCGATTTTTTGCGGCTCTAAGGCCAACGGATCACGCAAACCGCGCACAAAACGCTGTTCCCCTTGGCGACCACTTTCCGTCACCGTCAAGCCGGGGGTGCTGTTTAAGGCGGCTAAGAAGGCTTGAAACTGTGTTTCCGTGTCTAACCAGTATTGATCGATGGCTTTGGCTTGCGAGAAATCAGCCGCTTGCAAACCAGCCACTGCGCCTGCATGTGCCGGAGCATTGGCTAACCACGCACTGTTCGCTTCACCACTGACTTGTAACACGGCATCTTCTGTGATGTTTAAATGAATCCCTGTTGGTGGTTGCAAGGCAGCTTGTGCACGGCGTAATAAAAATTCGGGCGATAAATCTTGATAAGGCTTCCAGTGCATCTCTAAATCAGTTAAGCCTAAATCACTGGCTAATTTTTCAGGGTGTAATGCCAAAGGATCGCGCAAACCGCGAATTACCCGCTGACTGCCCTCGCGTTGACTGCTAGTGATGACAATACCTGTCGCCTCGTTTAAGCGTTGCAATAGCGTTTGAAATAACGGCTCGGTTTGTTGCCAGTACGCATCATTATCCACTAACTCCTCGCTGACAATGCGCGACACACCAGCACTACGTCCCGCCCGTTCATAAGCTTGTTCAATCCAGCTTCGATCTGCATGCCCTTTTAGGTATAACACGTCATCACGCACGCTAACCTGTACCGAAGTAGGTGGCACAAGCTGTTGCTGTAAACGCTGCTCAACAAAGGCAGGGCTTAAATCTTGATACGGTGTCCAATGCGCCACCAGTTCCGAAGGGCGGATGTCTGCTTTTAAAGCGAGTTGCGCAGGGTCAGGGGCGAGCGGATCGCGTAAGCCGTGCAACAGCAATTGCTTGTTTTGATACTTAGCACTGACTGGCACTAAACCGGCGGTTGCACGCAAAGTATCCACATAGGCCATCAACTTGGCTTCATGTTGCTGGCTTTGGTAGCGAAAATAGCCCCACGTACCTAGCGCACCTAAAATACACAATACAATGGCCGCGAAAGAAGCCAGCACCGCAGGGGTAAAAATGCGCTGTTGTTTGTCGCGGGTTTCTGACATTAAGGCTTTTTGCAATACTGTCAGCAAGGGCAATAAAGGGCCGTTATCGCCGTCAAATTTTTCTAACAACAGTCCGTAACGCGCGTGCATGGTTTCCAGCACATCGTGCATTACATCTTTGTAGCGATAAGGCGCATTGCCTCGAATAACAGAAGCCAATACCGCTTGTGGGCCACGTTCCAACCACACGATAAACTCGCCGATTTCTACCCGCTCCAGTTGTGCATCGCCCGTGCCGGAGAAAGAATCGTGAATAAAATCTTGAATCGCGGTTAACATCGCCGACACCGCATCGCTGTCGCCGATTTCTACATCATCTTGATGTAAATGGTGGATTAACAAACCACTTTCGCGATGAATCAAAAACACTTGCTCTACTCGATAGACCAAGGTATCGCGCAAAATCACTTCTTGCAGCGGTGAACCAGTGCGCCACGCTTCCCAACGCCACGCCATGCCTTTAGGCGAAAAAGGGCTTTGCTCTAAGCGACTGTTAATATCTTGCAGCAAGCCTTTAAAGGTCTCGTTGATCGACTTGCGAATGGCAGGCCCCATGACAGGGAACAAAGTATCAGCTAACACCTGAGTATCTTCGCTAATCGACTGCCGTAAACAGCGTTGCACAGGGTCTTTTAAGGAGTCGGTTAAATCACTTTCTGAAGCCGCTTCAGCATTGGCAATACTGGCTTGTCGAATCGCTTGCGGTAACGCATCTGCCATTTGTGCCACACGCTTTTCAGCATCGTTTAACTGCGTCACCAAATCATCAAAACGCGGCAACAAGGTTTCTAAGCGGGTCATGCGATCCACTAAGGGCGACACTTGTTTTTGTTCTATTTGGTTTAGGCGTGCTTGTAGCGGTTTTTGAATCGGTGGGGCGAGTGTTGCCAGCAAAGGGCGGGCGAAGCGTTGCGGCATTTCAGTCATCGAGCGCAACACACTGTGCTCAACCGGCGATTTTAAGGCATTGGCTAAGGCTTCCAAGTCCGGCGTTTGGTTTAACGCAGACGGCAACAGCTCCGAAATTTCTCGGCTACGCAATGGAAAACTGTCTAAGCGTTGTTCTATTTTATCAATGCGCTGGCGTTCTGCCTCGAACAATAAATGCCGTAATTCGGCGTATTCATCTTGTGGTATCGTCATAGCACTTTGGGCGGGGCTAAAAGTTGAAACGGTAGAGCGGAGATTAATCTTCTAAACTGGGTGGCAACATTTCATTGCTTAAGCGAGACACCATACGACCAAACAAGTTGGCTAAATCGGCGCGGTTCACTTTTTCTTCTTGCAAGTGTTGCACGGCTTGCTGTAATTCTTCGCGTAATTGTGCAGCCTGTCGGTCTTGGCGGCGCACTAATTCTTGGAAAAAGGCTTTTAATTGCGCTTTCAGTTGCGTCAACGCTTGTTCAGTGCGCTGTTCTTGTTCCGCAAATTGTTGCGTCATATCTTGGCGTAAGCTTTCAATATCGGTGCGTAATTGCGCTTGTGCGGCACGGTTTTCTACCTGCGCCATACCGAGTGCGGTTTGTGCCGACTTTTGCATTTCTAGGTTTTTTTCACCTAGATTGCCTGCTTGATTTTGCAGTTGAGCTTCTAAATCTTGTACTTGATCCGACAACTGTTGCTCTAAGGCATGTAAACGCTTTTCGGCTTGTTCAGCGCGTTCTGCTAACTGTTGCTGTCCCGCTTGTTGCGCGTGTTGTAATTGTTGTTCTGTGCGCTGCAACTGCGCCATTAATTCGGCTAACTGTTGTTGCAAGGCATTTTCAGAAGCACCGAATAATAGCGACCGGATGCGCAACATCGGGTCAGTATCAGCACTCATTGCTGTTGTTGTTGGCTCAGACCACGCTGAGTGGGAAAATGAATTAGACATAGCATCCCTTAAAATCAAAGCAAGAGGTTTAAAAGTCGTGTAAGGTGGCTTGGACACAGCCATTATCCACTATTGAAAACATATTAAAACGTATGACTATGGCGTAATTTTGTCAGCATTGTGTAATTTGAGTACAATTTAGCTAAGTTTCATTTCTAGCTATTTTCTTGTTAATGCTTGTAGGGTGGAATAGCGCAGCGTATTCCACCGTAAAATTCTGCACGTCGTTGAATGCAGAGAACAGGCATCATGGTGGAATACGGCTTACGCCTATTCCACCCTACATCACTACAATAAAGCACGCCCTACCCTTTACAGTCATTAAACGCTTTGGTAACGCCCATGTTTAATCCTACATCCCTCGTCATAGACGCATTTGTTGACAAGCTTGAACAGGCTTATCAGCGCAATTATGGTTCATTAGAAGTCGCTAACAGTTCAATTATTGCATGGGCTGGGCGTATGGCCTTAGAACATTTTGCTAATAGTGATGCGCTATACCACAATATGGAACACACCATCATGGTGACTCTAGTCGGGCAAGAAATCTTGCGCGGCAAACATATTCGAGATGGTGGCGTTTCGCATCGAGATTGGCTTAATTTTATCATTTCCTTATTGTGTCATGATATTGGCCATATTCGCGGCATTTGTCGAGAAGACCGAGACGGTCAATATAGCACGGGCACCAGAGGTGAATTTATTACCTTGCCAGCAGGCTCTACTGATGCCGGTATGTCACCTTATCATGTAGATCGAGGCAAATTATTTATTCGTGAGCGCTTTGGTGGTCACGGTATTATTGATGCAGAAGTAATTGCCGCTAATATAGAGTTAACCCGTTTTCCGGTACCGGATAATAAGGATCACCAGTCAACGACTTCTTATCCGGCATTAATTCGGGCAGCGGATTTAATTGGCCAATTGGCAGACCCACATTATTTGCGCAAGTTACCGGCCTTGTTTTATGAGTTTCAAGAAACCGGTGTCAATGAGCAGTTAGGGTATCGCTCGCCCGCTGATTTGCGGCAAAGTTACCCCTCTTTTTATTGGGGCATGGTCAGCCGTTATATTCAAGAAGGTCTGGAGTATTTGCGCGTCACGCAGGAAGGGCGGCAATGGATTGCGAATTTATATTCCCATGTATTTGCTTCAGAACATAATGAGTTTGGTCGTCATGTCCATTAACCCCAAACGATTTACGGTTTAGGTTTATGTCAAGGTTTGCACCCCAGCGCGGTATCGTGTTGATTATCGTGCTTTGGTTTATTGTTTTAGTGACCGTTTTAATTTTCACCCTCGCCAGTGAAACACGCTTGTCTGCGGATATTGTGCGCAATAATCAACTGGCTGTGATTGACCGTGCAGCCTTGTTAAAAGCCTTGCGCATGGCGGAAATGGAATTGCTGCTGGCACGCATGCCTGAACCTACGGATCAACAAAATGCCAGCGATGAAGATGAGAAGAAAAACCCTTTATACCGTTTTGATGGTCGTCCATTAAAACTGTCGTATCCCGGTCAGCCAGACAATATCGTGGTGCGGATTTACGATCATGCCGGTCGGCTTAATCTGCGCCGCTTAGCCCCGCATCAAATGCAGGCTTTGTTAAAACGCTATGTTGATGAGGATGATAATGATCGGCTGAATGAATTACTCGCGGCGTGGCAAGATTGGATTGATCCCGATGATTTAGAGCGGGTGAATGGCGCGGAAGCCAAATATTATGAAGATTTAGACCCACCGTATGAGCCGAGCAATGGCTTGCTCGAAACCGTAGACGAGTTGGTGTTGATCAAAGGCTTTGACGAAATTTTTGCTGATACGGATTTAAACAATTCGTTTACCATTTATGGCACCGGCAATGGTATTAATCCCAATGTGGCAACCCGCGAAGTGTTAAGCACCATTCCGGGGTTGACGGGTAAAAGTATCGAAGAAATTTTAGTGCGTCGGCGCGAAGAAGAATTCGATAATAACCAAGATTTTAACGAATTTATGGAAGTGGAAGAACTGAACGAGTTTTTACCGTGGGTCAGTTTTAACACCAGCCAATATTACACCATCGCCTTACAAATCATTGACCCGCCACCGAGCGCACCGCCGCCGATTGACGGTGATGGGGAATCCGCCGACTCAGTTGCCGAAGAAACACCGCCACCTGCTACAGACGAAGAATTGGCAATGCGTTTAGCGGCTGCACCGCCAAGTAGTCCAGAAGAAGCACAACATGCGTATATGGTGACGGTACAAGTGTTAGGCACGGCACAAGCCCCGAAAATTCTACGGGTTGACCCTTATGGGCGTTTACCTAATATTGAGCATGAAGCCTTGGTCGCAGCGTCGATTGCAAACGACGCTGATTAAACAGCCAGATAGCGTATAATACCTCGTCATTACGATAACTAATTAATTAGGTAGCAGCGGTTTCGCGTGCTTGGGGTATTAAGTCAAGATGTAGGGTGGAATAGCGCAGCGTATTCCACCATTTGTCTGAATCAGGATTTACAGAATTAAAGAATTTTCGTAACTATTCGGTTTTGCTTATCTTCTGGCTCCCACGCGCTCTGCGTGGGAGCAAGTCCAGACGCGCCTGCGTCACGAATATTCGGCGCAGGCGCGCCGCTACGGGTTCCCACGCAAGGCGCGTGGGAACGAGATGCGGTCTAAATAGTTACGAATTTTCAGGATTAAGCATGCTGAAATCTAAGCTTAATCAAATTTGGAATGATCTAAATCCTGATTCAAACAATGTGCAGAGATTAATGGTGGAATACGGCTTGCGCCTATTCCACCCTACATTAGCTGCAATTCCCTGCCCCACACGCCAAATCGCCGACTTTGTGTGCTTTACACACACCCTGCTTCCCACCGACATTAACAAGGATTAAGCCGTTTTATGCAGCCTAAGACACGCCCCGCGAGTCCTCGTATTCATTTACACCGCAAATCTCACACGCCGCCGACTATTGCCATTATCGTGCGCACGCTTAACCGTCCGCATTTGCTGCAACGTGCTTTATGCAGTTTGGCTGAGCAAAAACGCTTACCGGATCAAGTGGTGGTGATTAATGATGGCGGCGAGTCGGTGGCGAAAGTGGTTGCCGAATTTCGCAGTTTGGACATTACGCTGATTGAAAATAAACGCAGCGTTGGGCGTGCCTTGGCGGGTAATCAAGGTGTGACC
>QKBZ01000018.1 GCA_003245895.1 Beggiatoa sp. | reverse complement strand
ATGAGTCGTGAACCTTTAAAAACAAAGGGTGCTTTTTTTGATGATGCACAAGCAGCACCGTTATCCAGCTTAGAAACCAACAAGCTGATCCGCAATACTTACACTTTATTATCCCTGACCTTGGCATTCAGTGCAGTGACTGCGGGTATTGCGATGGCGATCAACATGCCGCCAATACATTGGATCGTGACTTTAGTAGGCTATTTTGGCTTATTATTCTTAACCTCTGCCTTACGCAACAGCGCATGGGGTTTATTATCCATTTTCGCTTTAACTGGCTTTATGGGTTTAACCTTAGGGCCAATCATTAACGCCTACCTGACATTCTTCAGTAATGGTCATCAGATTGTGATGATGGCGTTTGGCTCCACTGCGGTGGTTTTTTTAGGGTTATCTGGTTATGCCTTAACCACACGTAAAGATTTCAGCTTTTTAGGTGGTTTCTTATTCGTTGGTATTTTAGTTGCCTTTTTAGGCAGTATTGGCGCGATGTTATTTGATTTACCAGGCTTATCATTAGCAGTATCTGCCATGTTTGTACTGTTAATGTCTGGTTTAATTCTGTATCAAACCAGTGATATGGTGCATGGTCGTGAAACTAACTACATCATGGCAACCATTACTTTATACGTGTCTATTTACAACTTATTCCTCAGCTTACTGCAATTATTTGGGCTGATGGGTGAAGACTAAGCCGGTGTTGATGCAGTTTAAATAAGCTGTGTCAGGTTGAAAAAAGAAGCTCCCGCTCAGCTTTTTCTGTGGCGGGGGCTTTTTTTTTGGTTTTTTTTTCGCCATGATCTGAACGGGTATCCTCACCCGTGGTTAGTTTCCCGTGATGGGACGTTGTGGGTTTCCGCAACGATAGGCTAAACCCACTATAAACCAAAGGAGTTGACATGTCTTATTCCAATTTACGCCGTGGCTTATTGATGCTGGGCGGTTTACTCATCTTATGCAGCCAACTGCAACTTGCACAAGCGGCGGATAAATTCCGTTGGAAAATGGTCACTACATGGCCACCTAACTTCCCTGTGTTTCAAGAAGGGGTCGAACGCTTTGCCAAGAACGTAGAGACCATGAGTGATGGTCGCTTAAAAATCCAAGTGTTCCCAGGTGGCAAATTAGTCCCTGCTTTACAAACCTTTGATGCAGTGTCACAAGGCACAGTGCAAATTGGTCACGGTGCAGCTTATT
This sequence comes from Beggiatoa sp., assembly GCA_003245895.1. Taxonomy (GTDB): domain Bacteria; phylum Pseudomonadota; class Gammaproteobacteria; order Beggiatoales; family Beggiatoaceae; genus SZUA-411. The sequence continues at coordinate 5,459 of QKBZ01000018.1, read as the reverse complement.
ACTGGGCGGGCAAAGTGCCTGCGGCGCAATTTATGACTACCGTTCCGTTTGGCATTACTGCTAAAGGCATGAACGCATGGTTTTACTATGGCGGCGGTTTAGCATTGTGGGATGAGTTATACGCGCCCTTTAATTTGAAAGCCTTCCCAGCCGGTAACACTGGTGTGCAAATGGGCGGTTGGTTTAACAAAGAAATCAACTCTGTAGACGATTTAAAAGGCTTAAAAATGCGTATCCCTGGTTTAGGCGGCAAAGTGTTGTCTAAAGCCGGTGGCACACCTGTTTTATTAGCTGGTGGTGAAATTTATACTGCCTTAGAACGTGGCACTATTGATGCAACAGAATGGGTAGGCCCGCACCATGACGAGCGTTTAGGCTTATATCGTGCAGCGAAACACTATTACTTCCCAGGTTGGCATGAGCCAGGCACCGTGTTAGAACTGATTGTAAATACAAAAGCATGGGGCGAATTGCCAAAAGATTTGCAAAAGATCGTTGAAATTGCTGCGCAAGCATTGAATTTAGATATGTATTCAGAATTTGAAGCGAAAAACATTCAATCTTTGCGTGAATTACGTGATAAATATAAAGTAGACATCAAACAATTCCCGCCTGAAGTTTTATCGGAGTTGAAACGTCTGACCGAAGAAACGCTGAATGAAGAAGCGGAAAAAGACGCGAGCTTCAAAAAAGTGTATGAGGCTTACCAAGCATTTCAAGCTGATAACGATGCATGGAACAGCATTGCAGATGATGCTTATAACAAAGCCCGTCAATAAGTCTTATTTCGCTTATTGTTAATACGCTCACTAAGCTCCGATTTCGCTAAGAGGTCGGGGCTTTTTTATCGGGTGCATTCAGCAGACCCATGTGCTGGGTTACAGCGATTAAGTTAATCTTGTAGGGCGGATAAGGCGTTAGCCGTCATCCGCCGTCAGTAGCTTGATTCAAGCTTTAACAGTGTTATGTCGGATGACGGCTCACGCCTTTCCGACCTACAAGATCACTTAACTTAATGGCCGTGACGCACCGCATGGTGAGTGCAAGTTAAAATCTATTGTTAATGCGTTTTTTTAAACCAACATTAACTGTGTTGCTTTCAGGAACATTATGAACTTATTGTGGATTAGTTTAAGTGTGTTAGCCATTATCGTGTTATGGATAGGGATCGCGCTGTATCAGCGTCATCAACTGCGTAAAAGGCGAGCACAGTTATTCTTAGGCCCGCCCCCTGGTCGCAACACACGACGCAACTACCGTAAGTGGTCATTCTGGCTACGCAACCTGTATTCCCCTTTGTTGCCGAATGTTAGTCGTTATGGCGGCACGGGCGATTTGTTTAGACATGATATGCTCACGTCGGAATATCCACGCGCTTCAGAGTTAAATACAGAAGGCTTTGAACAACAACGCCCTGAATATTTCACCCATCCCGCACTGTTACAAGCCAACCATGTGCCCTTGTTTCAACAATTGTGGCAAGTGTTAAACCGCACTTCATATCGTTTGCTTGCTGATATTGAGTTAATCCAATTGGTTGGTGTGACTGAAACCGACATTTCTGCCTTACACCAACAACGCTTACAAGGTAAAAAACTGGATTTCGTCATTTGCACGCCAGAATTGCAAGTCGCAGGCGTGATTCTGCTGCCGCCGGAAAACCGCGCTCAGCAAAAAGCTAAACAGCAAATTGAAGCCCGTTTTATTGAAACCGTATTAGAGCAAGTTAACATTCCGGTGTTATTTCTTACTACTGAAACTGATTACCAAATTGAACAACTCCAGCACTTATTAAGTACCCATCTAAACCTCACACTCGCCACACCTCAAAAAGTCGTTGCCTGCCCTACTTGCGGTGCGCCAATGAAAAAAACGCGGCCTAAATCGGGGAAACACGCCGGTAAACTGTTTTTGGTATGCTCACATTATCCAACGTGTCGCACTGCTAAACCGTTACAATAAGCGACTGCCCCCTGACTCTCTTGATGCCTTGGACTCTATCTAATGAAAGCGATTGTATTTGCTGATCGACTCGGTCACGAATTAGCCCCCTTAAATGAACGCAACTGCGTTGCCTTATTGCCTGTTGCCTCTAAACCCATGATTAACTACACCTTTGAATCTCTGCTCGCCGCAGGGATACGCGAGGTGATTTTAGTCATGTCACCTTTTGCGCCTTTGATGCGTAGAAATATGGGCAACGGCGAGCGCTGGGGCATCAGCTTGCAATATGTCACCAGTCAAGGCGAAGAATTGCCCTCAGACATTTTAGCGCGGCAAGGCGATTTATTAGACGAAGAGCAGTATTTAATGGTACGCGGCGATATGGTGTACAGCTTTGATCTCACAGAATTTTTGACCGAAGCAGAAGGTAAGCAAGTACCGTGCATTACCGCAACCGTGTCTGATGGCTTTACCGGCGTTGCTATCGTAAGCAAGCAAGCCCAACAAGCCAAACCGTGGATAGCCGCTGATGTATTGGCATGGCAGCCGGAGCAATGGCAAGCTAACACTGACAACACCCAAAAAATTGAATTAACCGGTCGTTATGCCTTATTAGACTCACTGCATAGTTATTACGACACTAATTTAGTTGTCGTTGAAGGCCAGTTTGAACATTTAGTGTTATCTGGCACAGAAGTACATGAAGGTTTACGCATTGGTCATCGCTCTAACATCGTGCCGCATAATCGTGGCTTAATCGGCATGTTTTGTCGCGTGCACTCAACTGCACGTTTAAGCGGTGGCGTAGTCGTTTCCAATGAAGTGATTATTGATAGGGATGCACACTTGCGCAGCACTTTGGTATTACCCAATACCTACATTGGGCAAGGCATGGAATTGCAAAATGCCATTGTGTCCGGCAATACCTTGATCACCTTTGACGAACACAACAACCAAGCACAAAAGCAGTTTATTGATGACTTTTTGCTGGCTGATTTACACCGCGAATCCTTAGGCATTTTATTCGCGAACTGGTTTAACCGAGGCTTAGGCACATTAATTTTCGTCTTGTCCTTGCCGTTATGGTTAGTCGCCTGCATTATGGCGGCAGTCAAGCAACCCAAACAATGGATGAATTCGGTAACGCTGTTAAGCAATCACCGCGTGATGAACAAGGAAGGACAGTTAATTTCTATTCCCTTTGAAGCATGGGAATGGCAAGTCAATAGCCCTATTTTGCGCCATTTACCCAAGCTGTTTGCCGTGATGCAAGGCCATTTACGCATGGTTGGTGTCAGCCCACAAACGGAGCAAACACCCGTCACTGAACCGCTGGAACCGTGGCAATGCTTGCGTGATCAAGCACCGATGGGTTTATTAGGCCCTAATCAGTTAACGCCACGTACCGAAATAGACGATTGCAACAACATTGAACAAGCGGTAGAAGAAGCCTGTTATGCAGCCAGCCGTAATTTTTACCGTGATTTGCTTTGGCTAGGGCGCGGCTTAAAAGCCTTATTTCAAGTGCGGATGTGGCATACTGGACGTTCAAGCTAATCGCTCACTCGCTTTTTTTCACTTATTCAGTAAAAACAACGGCATGTTTAAACCTCTCGCGATTTATATCGGCATGCGCTATACCCGCGCAAAACGCCGTAACCACTTTATTTCCTTCATTTCTTTAATTTCCATGTTGAGTATTGCGGTCGGTGTGACCGCGATGATCACCATCTTGTCGGTGATGAATGGTTTTGAAAAAGAATTACGGCTACGCATGTTAGGCATGTCGCCGCATGTGTTTGTCATGTCCATTTTTGACGACACGCTAAGCGACTGGCGTTTGCTCACGGATCAAGTCAAGCAACACCCTGAAGTGACCGGCGTAGCCCCGTTTATCCAAGGCCAAGCCATGATCACGCGCAATCAAAACGTGTACGGCACCTTGCTGCAAGGGGTGATTCCTGAGCTAGAGCCAGAAGTGTCAGTAGTGCAGGAAAAAATGCTAGGGGGTAGCTTAGACGAACTCACTTCTGGCAGTTTTAACATTTTGATTGGTGAGGAGTTGCAGCGTTCGCTGAATGTGCAAATCGGCGATCAAGTGACCTTAGTCGTGCCGCAAGCCTCGGTTACGCCAGTGGGTTTAGTGCCACGTATGAAGCGGATGACGGTGCGCGGCGTGTTTCGAGTCGGTATGCACGAGTTTGATAGTTCGCTGGTGTTAATGCACATGGACGACGCGGCGAAGTTGTTACGCTTGCCAGAAGATACGGTGCAAGGTTTAAACATCAAGATTCAAGATATGTTTGCTGCGCCGCAGTTTGCCAGCAAATTGCGCGAAGCGTTACCCGCAGGTTATCGGGCATTTGACTGGAGTTATCGCCATTCCAACTTTTTCAAAGCAATTAAGATGGAAAAACGGGTGATGTTTGTCATTTTAACGCTGATTATCATGGTGGCGGCGTTTAACATCGTTTCGACCTTGGTGATGTTGGTGACGGATAAGCAAGCCGATATTGCGATTTTGCGCACCTTGGGCGCGACACCGAGCACGGTGATGATGATTTTTGTCGTGCAAGGGGTGATTATCGGTTTATTAGGCACAGGCTTAGGCGTGTTAGGCGGTGTCGGTTTGGCCTCGAATATCGAAACCTTAGTGCCTGCCATTGAGGGCTTATTTAACGTCAAATTCTTATCTTCTGATGTTTATTACATCAGCGACGTGCCGTCTGATTTACGCTGGGCGGATGTGTATTGGATTGGCATTAACTCCTTATTAATCAGTTTAGTGGCGACCTTATATCCCGCTTTCCGTGCCTCGCGCACTCATCCAGCAGAGGCGTTACGTTATGAGTAATGATCCGGTATTAAGTTGTCGCGCATTGCATAAGCGTTTTGAGCAAGGCACGTTAGCGGTCGAAGTGTTAAAAAATATCGAGTTAAGCATTGCGCAAGGCGAGCAAGTGGCGATTGTCGGCAGTTCGGGTTCTGGCAAAAGCACTTTGCTGCATGTATTAGGCGGTTTGGATGAGCCAAGCGAAGGCGAGGTGTGGATTGCAGGCAAACCGATTCACAAGTTGAAACCGGCGGCGCGAGGCTTGTGGCGTAATAAGACTTTAGGTTTTATTTATCAGTTTCACCATTTGTTGCCAGAGTTCACCGCCTTGGAGAATGTGGCAATGCCGTTGTTAATTCGCGGTGTAGCGGTGAAAGAGTCACGGGATCGGGCTTCACAGTTGTTAAGTGATGTCGGTTTGGCAAAACGGATGGCACATAAACCGGCAGAGTTGTCCGGCGGTGAGCGTCAACGGGCAGCGGTGGCGCGTGCTTTGGTGACGGAGCCACAATGCGTGTTAGCTGATGAGCCAACAGGGAATTTAGACCGGCGCACGGCTGAACAGGTGTATGAGCGGATTTTGCATTTAAATCAGCAGATTGGCACTAGCTTGGTGTTGGTGACGCATGATCCGAGTTTGGCGAGTCGGATGGATCGGACGCTGCATTTGTTGGATGGGGAG
>QKBZ01000356.1 GCA_003245895.1 Beggiatoa sp. | reverse complement strand
TGCTTGTATGCGCAAGCTTATTCATATCTGTTTTGCTGTTTTGAACAAGCAGACAGAATATTGTCCACAACTTAGCTAAAGTTAACTCGTTTTTTTCTTTCCTTGCTACAAGAAGGCTTGACTTTAGAGACGGTATCTACAACAGCCTTAACTTAATAGCTGCACAGCGGCTTGCATAACATATACAAAACCAACTCAATTGACTTAGAATCATTGAGTTTTAGGCTACTGTAAGTTTCTACCTGCTTTTAAAAAGTCTAATTTAGCTGTAAGTATACATTTTATCGTTTTAGCATTTAAAACCTTGCATTTAAGCTAATTATATAGACTAATAATATTAATTGATAATATAAATATGACTTTAGCAATTATTTTTTCACTAGCAACCGCTTTAGTTATCGCTGTAGCGAGTTTCATTTTTTTAGGCTGGAAATACCGCCATTTAAAAATGCAATTTGAAACGCAGTTTCAGCAATTAAAACAACAAAATCAGAGCTTAGTCACTACCCATCATGCCTTACATACGCTGTTAACCGAATTTCCCGATGATTTAGATGCTATTAGCACCTTAGCGGATGCTGTGACCCGTCTGCATGCCAGTGAGGCGCGTTATAGTGCTATTTTTGATCATGCACCAATTGGCATTATGCAAGGCGATTTAAACGGCTGTTTTATGTATGCCAATCCGGCCTTAGAACAAATGCTGGGTTATAGCAATGCAGAGCTGATTGGCAAGCCGTGGTCGAGCATTTCTCATGCTGAAGATGTTGAGCAAACAAACACTTTATTTCAGCAATTATTGTCAGGGCAACGTGAGCATTATCATTACGTTAAACGCTATATCCATAAAGATAAACATGCAGTATGGGCTTCCATTTCAATTAGCAGTGTTAGAACAGTCGATGGTCAGTTGCAATTTATCGTCGGCATGATCAACGACATCACCGCCAAACGAGAGGCTGAAATGCGGCTGGCGTATAGTGAAATGCGCTTAGCAGAGGCACAGCATTTGGTGAAGTTAGGGCATTGGGAGTGGCAGCTTGATAGCAATGAAATGTTTTGGTCGGATGAAATTGCAGTGCAATTTGGTTATCCCTGTAGACCCATGCAAACGTCATTTGAACAGTTTTATGCGGCGATTGTGCCCGCAGACCGGACGCGAGTAGAACACTGTTTTAAACAAATATTAGCGGCAAAAGATGAAGCGATACCGTTTGAAAATTTAGAGTTTCGTATTCAAGCCCGCGATGGCGTAGTGAGAACACTGCAATCTAGCGGCAAATTAGTCTGTATGTCCGATACCGATGAAGCCTGTTGTATTTTGGGCACGACCTTAGATATTACACAGCGCAAAGAGGCAGAGGCGCAGTTAAAAAAACTGTCCACGGCAGTAGAGCAAAGTTCTAACAGTATTTTTATTACCGATACCCGTGGTGTTGTGGAATATGTAAACCCTGCCTTTAGCCGTATTTCGGGCTATAGCGCGGACGATATTTTAGGCAGAACACCTTCTTTGCTGAAATCAGGTGCTATGTCTGCGCAGTTTTATCAGCATTTATGGCGCACTATCCGGCAAGGCGAAGTGTGGCAAGGAGAATTCACTAATCGGCGCAAAGATGGCAGTTTATATTATGAATACACCACTATTTCACCGATTCGAGATGATTTCGGCGCGATCACGCATTTTTTAGCCGTACGTGAAGATTTAACCGGTTATCGACATACTGCAAAAGCTTTACGCGACAGCGAGGCGCGTTATCAGTCTGTTGTCGCCTCGATGAATGAAGGGGTGTTATTGCAGGCAGCAGATGGCGAAGTGTTAGCCAGTAATCAAGCCGCGAGAAATATTTTAGGGCTTACGCCAGAACAGTCGATAGAAAGCCATTTTTTAAATGCTGAAATGCGCATGATCCGCGAAGATGGCCATCCTTTCCTCATTCATGAACACCCTTCTTTATTGCCGTTCCGTACTGGGCAAGCTTGCCACAATGTCATTATTGGTTTGCAACATAACGATGACAGCATTACTTGGCTTGCGATGAATTCACAACCGATTTTTGACGATGATAATACGCAGACACCAACGGCGGTGGCTTCAACCTTTAGCGATATTTCTCACTATAAATCAACGCAAGGTGTTTTAGAGCAACAAAAACAATTGTTAGATTTGCTGCGCTTAGGCATGAATCGGTTTATGGCGGAATCTGATTTAAGCTTAACCAGTCGGTTTTTATTAGAAGGTTTGCTCAAGTTTACCCAAAGTCATTTTGGTTTTATCAGTGAAGTGAGTCGTAATATCACACTGACTTCTCCTGTCATTCAAACTTTATTAATAGGCTATCAAGCACCGAATAATACACAAGCAGATTTTATTACTGAAACAGAAGCTCCTGAACTGTTTAATCGTATCAATCGCTTTTTAATTCCTATTTGGCAACAAGGCGAACTGGTGTTAGAAGAAACACCGGATGTGTTTTGGCATACTGTCGAAATCAATTCTCAATTTATTGAAATCGATGAAATGCTTATTGTGCCGTTATACTTTGGTGTTAATTTACTTGGCATTTATGGTATCGCCAGTCGTGATAGACATTATAGCGACCGCTTAGCTCAGACATTAGAACCATTTAATAAAACGTTAGGTACTATTTTATATAGTCATTATTTAAATAAGACCAATGCTCAAACACGAGAAGCTTTGCAGCGAGAGCGTGATTTTACTGATACGGTATTAAATACCGCCGCCAGTGTGATTTTAGTTTTAGATCGAGAAGCACGTATTGTGCGCTTTAATCAAAAAGCAGAACAGTTAACAGGTTATCAATTCGTAGAGGTTGCTGGGAAAAAAGTCTGGGATTATTTTTTACCTGTCGAAGAACGTGAGCAAGTACAAACTGTTTTTGCAGAAATTTGCCAAGGCCAATTAATTCCGCGTTATGAAAATAATTGGCTGATGCGAGACGGTAGTATGCGTTTATTTGATTGGTCTAATAGCATGTTAATGAATGAACAAGGCGAAATGGAGTACATCATTAGCATTGGTATTGACATTACCGAGCGCAAGCAATTTGAACGCGCCCTAAAAATGGAGCGCGATTTATTTTCCGCAGGCCCTGTTGTCGTCTTTACATGGGCTTATCAAGAAAACTGGCCTATCTTACAAGTTTCTAGCAATGTTGAAGCCGTATTAGGCTTTAGCCCAACAGAAATGATGGAAAGTCATTTCCATTATTCTGAGCTAATTCATCCTGATGATATTAAACGTGTTCAACAAGAAGTCAGCTATTTCCTTGAAACGGGTGTCAATCAGTTTGAGCAATCTTATCGCATACGCAATAAACAAGGTGACTATGCTTGGTTTTATGATTTCACACAGTTAATCAAAGATCAAACAGGTCAAGTTTTAACCATTCGCGGCTACTTATTTGATCAAAGCCAATTAAAAGAATTAGAGTTTAAACTGGCGGAAGAGCGACAACGTTTATTTAATATTTTATGGGGTACAAATGTTGGTACTTGGGAATGGAATGTAAATACTGGAGAAGTGATTTTTAATGAACGTTGGGCAGATATTATTGGTTATCAATTAAGTGAATTAAGCCCTATTTCAATTAAAACATGGAGCCAATATACGCACCCCGAAGACTTTAAACGCTCTGGCGAGATGTTAGCCCGCCATTTTGCAGGTGAGTTAGAGTCGTATGAATGCGAAGTGCGTATGTTGCACAAGGAAGGTTATTGGGTTTGGGTGTTAGATCGCGGCAAAGTTGTGTCGTTTACCGAGGACGGTGAGCCACTGTGGATGGCAGGTACACATACTAATATCACTGCCCGTAAGCATGTGGAACAGGCGTTACGCGAAAGTGAAGCACGTCTTGCAGAAGCACAGCGCATTGCGCATTTAGGCAGTTGGGAATATAGCTTACGCACACATCATATTAGAGGTTCGTCAGAGTTTTACCGTATTTTAGATTTAGCACTCACATTAGAAGGTTTTTCTGCCCGTCAATTACAATCTATTTTACATCCTGATGATTTAAACAGACTGCGCTTAAAAATCCGCAGTTGTTTACGACATCACCACACAGTGCGTTTTGAAGGTAGAATTTATCATTCAAATCAGGATTTACATTATATTCAACTAGATGCAAATCCACATTTTGATGAAACCGGTAAAGCCTATCAAATCGTAGGTGTTATTAAAGATATTACGGAACGCAAATTAGTTGAAATTGCCTTAACTGAAAGTGAATCAAAATTCCGTAGCGCATTTCATGAGGCGGCACATGGGATGGTGCTGAGTGATTTAAATGGTCACATGATGAAAGCGAATCCAGCGATGTGTCGTCTAATTGGCTATTCTGAGCAAGAACTCAGCAATTTATCATTTGTAGATATTACACACCCTGATGATGCCGCTAAAGATTGGGATAAAGCACAGCATTTATTAACCAGCAATGAAACTGCTTATCATATGGAAAAACGCTATATCCATAAAGATGGGCATACGGTTTGGGTATTATTAAGCGTTTCTTTAGCCAGAGATGTTGATGGTCATCCGCGACATTTTATTGCACAAATCCAAGATATTAATGCGCGTAAGCAAGCAGAGAAAGCTTTGCGCGAAAGTGAAGAAAACTTCCGCAGTGCATTTGAATCCGCAGCGCACAGCATGTTGTTAATTTCCCCACAAGGGCAATTATTAAAAGCCAATACGGCTTTTTATCAAATTCTAGGTTATCAACCTGAACAATTATCCAGTTTATATTTGCAAGACATTACCCACCCTGATGATTTTGAAAAAGAATTAGCACAATTAAAACGTATTTTAAGCGGTGAACTAACTACTTATTACACAGAAAAACGGTATTTACATCAAAATGGTCAAGTCATTTGGGGCTTTTTCAGTGTGGCCTTAGTGCGTGACAGTGAAGGCACACCACGTCATTTCGTAGTGCAAATTCAAGATATTAGTAATCGCCGTCAAAAAGAAGCCATTATTTTACGTCGGCAAGAAAGTTTAAAATTATTAAATGAAATAATGGCTTTACCTAAATTAAATGTAAATAATCAACTAACACGCGCTTTAGATTTAAGTTTGCAATATTTTGGTTTAACGGCTGCTTTAATTAGTCATATTGAGGAAGAACAGTATTTTATTATGCACTGCATTACCCCTGATCACGACTTAAACAGCGGTCAGGTTTTTGATTTAAATGACACTTATTGCAGCATTACCTTAGCTGAAAACGATGTCATCGCTATATCTAATATGGCGCAATCGCCTTATCAAAATCATCCAGCCTATCGACATTTTGCTTGGAATACTTATTTAGGTGCGCCGATTTGGGTGCAAGGCAGATGCTATGGCACGGTAAGCTTCAGTGCACAAGCGGCGTATTACCGTGAGTTTGACGAAGGCGATGTTGAATTCATGCGTATGTTAAGCCGCTGGATAGGGGCTGCGATGGAACGGGCATTAATGGATCAAGCCCGCGAAGCCACCGAAGAAGCCTTACGCCAACACCAACAACGCTTGCAATTTGCCTTGATGGCAGCGCGAGCAGGCGCATTTTATAGCGAACTTACCAACCGTTTATTGTTATGGGATGCACGCAGCCTAGAAATTTTTGGCGTAGATGAAATGCAATTTAAGCATCATTGGCAAGATTGGGTGGATCGTATTCATCCTGAAGACATGGGTAGTTTTCAACGCCAAATCACGGACAGTTTAGCGGCTTATACCTTATTAGATGTGAAATGCCGTATTGTTCAGCCTTATGGTGCTATTCGCCACGTCCATGCACAGGCAATGGTCTTGCGCGATGAGCAGGGAACAGCGGAAAAACTCAGCGGTTTATATTTTGATATTACTGAGCAAATTCAAGCGGAACAGGAGTTAGTGCAAGCCCGCGAAGCGGCAGAGACAGCAAACCGTGCCAAAAGTGCTTTCCTTGCCAATATGAGCCATGAATTGCGCACACCTTTAAATGGTATTTTAGGCTATACCCAAATTCTGCAACGCCGTGATGATACCAGTACTCAGCAACAAGAAGCCTTATCAGTTATTTATCGTAGTGGTCAATACTTATTAACCTTAATTAACGATATTTTAGACCTTGCTAAGATTGAGGCAGAACGCTTTGAAATCTTCTTGTCGCCTTGTGAATTACACGCTTTCTTACATAGTTTAGTTGAATTATTTTCCGTTCGTGCACAGCAGAAATCGATTCAATTCCATTACCAAAATTTGTCTTTATTACCAGCAGTTGTCTTTGTTGATGAAAAGCGTTTACGGCAGGTTTTAATTAACTTACTGGGCAATGCAATTAAATTCACCCATCAAGGCGAAGTGAATTTATCCGTTTCTTATCAAGATGAATGTTTAAACTTTATTGTGCGTGATACCGGTATTGGCATTGATGCACAAGATTATGACAATATTTTCCAACCTTTTTATCAATCAGGTGAAACGGATTATCGTAGTCAAGGTACAGGCTTAGGCTTAGCCATTACGCAAAAACTCATTGTGTTAATGGGCGGCAGTATTGAAGTCTCTAGCGTTTTAGGTCAAGGCTCTAGTTTCGTTGTCAAATTGCCGGTGAAAGTCAGTGATGTTAATGCACTGGCTACCCCTCATGTGGAAATCTCGCAAACTATCTTAGGTTATCAACGCACGGCTCAACAGGCAGCCTTTAAAGTATTAGTGGTCGATGATTTAGAGGAAAACTGTAAAATTTTATCGCAGCTATTACAGCCATTAGGTTTTGAAGTCAAAACGGTAAACAGTGGCAAGCAGGCATTAGCCTTAGCCCCACAATGGTTGCCCGATGTCATTTTAATGGATTTGGTTATGCCAGTATTAGATGGCCTAGAAACGACACAGCAATTGCGCCAATTTGGAGCATTAAAAGACTGCGTTATTATTGCTGTTTCTGCCAGTGTATTTGAAGATGATTTACGCCGTAGCTTACATGCTGGTTGCACTGCACACTTAGCAAAACCTGTCGAATTAAACACGCTATTAAGTACGTTAGCACAGTATTTACCATTAGACTGGATTACAAAAGAAGAAACGTTGAATACTGATGATGAAGCAGATGCTCAGATAGTTACTTATAGTTTGAAAGCAACAGAATTAACAGATTTGCTCGATTTAGCAAAACGCGGTCGTTTGCAACGTCTTCGTGAGTATTTAGAAGAGTTAGAACAAGCATATCCGCATCCTATTTTGTTATTACAGGACTTGCAGCAGTTATCGAGTCAGTTTGATTTGCGTGCGGTGCGGAATCGCTTAGAGCAAGCATTGTCTGAAGTGATAGCGCGGGAAGTTTGAGGCTAACCTGTTTGTTCCTCAATCAAATTTGCCAAGATTAAACCGTAAAAGCTCGGCCCTGTGCCGCTAGGCGAAAAATGCCAGCCTAAATGCGCCTGACAATTGCCACACAGCGCATATCGCCATTGATAACCGGCAAACCATGAGTGTTTCGCCGTTGGTTCACCATAGTTCACACAGCCATTGGCTAAGCTAAAACAGCCAATTTCAAACACACTGCCCGCAGGATTGGCAAACACATGGCGGTGATGTCCTAACATTTCGATAGCGTGTTCGACAGAGGTGATAGGGTGGCGGCAAGTGCGGCATAAGATAAAGGCTTTTTGCGCTTCTTCTGCTTCTTCGTCTTGTTCGGCGAGCAAAGTTTCAATGTCACCTTGCCCAAGTTTTTGTAAGCAGCCTATTGGCAAATGCCGTTGTGAAATGTGCAAAGGGTGCGAGGATAACAAGATATTCATAAGGTAACGCTCACTTCAAACGGCAATTGCCAGAGAGATGCACAAGCACGATTACCGTAGGATGGGCTGACGTAGGAAGCCCATCAATCGTGCCAACCCATTAAATCAAGAGCACGGTAAACGATGGGCTTCCTGCGTCAGCCCATCCTACACAGAAACCATAGGATCATTCATGGGGATTTTGCGCTGCTAATAAAGCGGTTTCTAACGCATTCCAGTCGGGTAAATTACCCGTCGCTGCGATAAATTCGACGCGACTATCCTTACTCTGCTTCACCGCCTGCATTTCCAAACGCCCGCCTGCACGGTTAAATAGCAACCAATCACCATCGCTTAATTGAAAAATGCCTTTTGCCCGCTCAATATCTACCCCATCTTTAGATAAACGGGCAAATAAGGCCGTTAAAGCCGCTTCAGAAAATTGTGTGTGTGGCGGAAAAATCCAGCCGCAAGCGTGACGGCCTTCGCCTTTGCTTTCAAAACGCTGCACATCTGACGTGCTTTGCAATTGGCTTAATACTTCTACATTCGGTGCTTTAGGTTCATGATCGTGATCATGCGTTTGCTGATTCACCAAATACGAGGGCAAACGCTCTGTTTGCAGTGGCAAATCCAGCCAAGCAGGGTCTAACTGACCTTGTGTAGTTTCCACAATGGCTTGTTTAGGCGGTAAAGTAGCTAAAAACTCGCGCATTTCAGCGATTTTTTCCGCTTCTGCGACATCACATTTATTTAAGGCCACAATATCCGCTAAATAGAGTTGATCGTAATAAACCGGCGAATTTTCCAGTAAGTCTTGGCTAAACTGTTGCGGATCGGCAAGGCAAATGGTGGCATTCACTTGCAAGGCTTGGCTTAAAAACTCATTGCGTAAGGTATTTAATATCCCGCTAGGATGTCCCACGCCGGTCGGCTCAATAAGCAAGCGGTCAGGGCGCACGGTGCGAATTAAACGTGGTAAGGCAACTTGAAAGTGCATGCCTACGGTGCAGCAAATACAACCGCCGGGGATTTCTTGCACGGTTAATTGATCATCACTGCCTTGCAAAACCGCGCCATCGATCCCGACTTCTCCAAACTCATTGACCAATACCGCCCAACGCTCACCGCGTGCTTGTTGTTGTGCCAGTAAGTTGATGATGGCGGTGGTTTTGCCCACGCCGAGAAAACCGCTAATAATGGAAGTTGGGATACGTTTTTGCGTCATAATTTTTACAATTGAATGCGTTTGAAGGATTTAACGATACTTATCTCCGCGCACTCGCTGTTGTAGGGTGGAATAGCGCAGCGTATTCCACCATGAGACTCTGCAAGTTGTTAGGATTAGAATTTTTAGCCCCATATGGTGGGCAAAACGCCGATTGAGATTAAAAATAAGCTCTCGGTGGCATTTCGCCCACCCTACTTCATACTTTTATGTAATGTGAGCAATTCATTCTGAAAATCCTTTAATTCTGTGAATCCTGATTCAGACAACAAGCGTCATGGTGGATTACGGCTTACGCCTAATCCACCCTACAACAGCAGCGAAAACAAGAAGAATTGATTTAACAAACTTTTATCAAGGAGCCAAACCAGATGCAACCTTTAATTATCTACCACGGTCATTGTGATGACGGTTTCGGTGCCGCCTATGCCGCGTGGAAACACTTCGGCGATGCCGCAGAATATTACCCCGCATTTCATGGCACTGAACCGCCCAGCGCACAAGATCGCACAGTCTATATTTTAGACTTTTCCTACAAACGACCCGCGTTAGAACGCTTAGCCGCTGAAGCAAAACAAGTCATCATCTTAGATCACCATCAAACTGCACAGCAAAACTTAATGCCTTTATTAGATACTGGCGTGATCTCCGGTAAATTCGACATGAGTCACAGTGGAGCAATGATGGCATGGCAATATTTTCACCCAACCCAAGCCGCACCGCCGCTGATACAACACATTCAAGATATTGATTTATGGCAGTTTGCCTTAGAAGGCTCTAAGGAAATCAGTTTATGCTTACGCTCTCACGTTCCCAGTTTTGAATTATGGGATCAATTGATGTTTCAGACTGAACGTATGCGCGAAGAAGGCCGCATTATTTCGCGCTTTTACCAGCTCAAAGTGCAGGAATTGAAAGAACACGCAACTCGCGCCGACATTGCCGGTTACAATGTGCCGGTGTGTAACGCACCACATATGTTTTCCTCTGATTTAGGCAATGTGTTATCTGTTGGTGAGCCGTTTGCCGTGGTGTACCACGATACAACGGAAGCACGGAATTTTTCACTCCGCTCACAACGCGAAGGCGGCATTGATGTGGCGAAAATTGCGGAACAATTCGGCGGCGGCGGACATAAACATGCGGCAGGTTTTCGCTTAGCACGCGGCACTGTATTAACAGCGTGAGCGGAAAAAGTGGGCGCGAAGTGATGAAAGCATGCGAAACCCTAGGCTCGCTACTTTTCAAGCCTCCCCCCCTTAAGGTATCCTTAACTGTTTAAATCTTCTCATTTATCACCTTTTAAGCATCAAACGACAGTACCATGACCACGGAAGCACAGTACGATCCCCAAGCCATTGAAACCGAAGTACAACAACGCTGGGAAGCGCAGCAAACTTTTAAAGTGACAGAGGACCCAACGCGGGAAAAATTCTACTGTCTATCCATGTTCCCTTATCCTAGCGGTCGGTTGCACATGGGGCATGTGCGCAATTACACCATCGGTGATGTGATCTCCCGTTATCAACGCATGCAAGGCAAAAACGTGTTGCAGCCAATGGGCTGGGATGCGTTCGGCTTACCGGCAGAAAACGCCGCGATTAAAAACAATGTGCCGCCTGCTAACTGGACACGCGAAAACATCGCCTACATGAAAGGCCAGTTAAAACGCCTCGGTTTTGGTTATGATTGGAACCGCGAAGTGGCGACGTGTGACGTGGATTACTACCGCTGGGAACAGTGGTTTTTCACTCGTTTGTATGAAAAAGGCTTGGTTTATAAAAAGACTTCAGCCGTTAACTGGGACCCAGTAGACCAAACTGTATTGGCTAACGAGCAGGTGATTGACGGTCGTGGCTGGCGTTCAGGTGCTTTGGTGGAACGGCGCGAAATTCCGCAGTGGTTCATTAAAATCACCGCTTACGCCGAAGAATTGCTGACCGGCTTAGACGTGTTAGACGGCTGGCCTGATGCAGTAAAAACCATGCAGCGCAACTGGATTGGTCGCTCTGAAGGTTTAGAAATCCATTTCAAATTAGGTGAAGAGAATTTAACCATTTTCACCACCCGCCCAGATACCTTAATGGGTGTGACTTACATGGCGGTGGCGGCTGAACATCCTGTCGCTTTGAAAGCGGCTGAAACGAATCCTGAATTGGCGCAGTTCATCGAAGAATGTAAGCAAACCGGCACGGCTGAGGCCAACTTAGAAACGATGGAAAAGAAAGGCATGGCGACGGGCTTAAGCGCCAGCCATCCGATCACTGGCGAACCCGTGCCGATTTGGGTCGCCAACTTCGTGTTAATGGGTTACGGCACGGGCGCGGTGATGTCCGTCCCTGCTCACGACCAACGTGATTTTGAATTCGCGCAAAAATACGGCTTGCCTTTAAAACAAGTAATTTTGCCGAATGGCGAAAAAGAATGTGCGGCACAGTTAGAAGAAGCTTTAACTGAAAAAGGCGTGTTAACTAATTCTGGCGATTTTGATGGCTTAACCTCAGAAGATGCGTTCATCGCTATCGCTGAATATGCCGAAGCCAATGAATTAGGTCAGCGCTTAGTCAATTTCCGTTTACGCGATTGGGGCGTATCCCGTCAGCGTTATTGGGGTTGCCCAATTCCGATGCTGGAAACTGAAGAAGGCACACAGCCCGTCGCTGCTGCTGATTTACCGGTCAGATTACCAGAAGATGTGGAAATCACGGGCGCAGGCTCTCCGCTGAAAAAAGACCCCGCGTTTTATCAAGTCAGCGACAACGTGCAACGCGAAACCGATACCTTTGACACTTTCATGGAATCGTCTTGGTATTATGCGCGCTACACCTGCCCAGACAGCGATCAAGCAATGTTAGACGAGCGGGCGCGTTACTGGTTGCCGGTTGATCAATATATCGGCGGTATCGAACACGCGATTTTACATTTACTGTATGCGCGTTTCTTCCATCGTTTATTGCGTGACGAAGGTTTAGTCACTGGTGACGAGCCATTTACCCGTTTATTAACACAAGGCATGGTGTTAAAAGACGGCGCGAAAATGTCGAAATCTAAAGGCAACACGGTTGACCCACAAGCCTTAATTGAACAATACGGCGCGGATACCGTGCGCTTGTTCATCATGTTCGCGGCACCGCCTGAGCATTCTTTAGAATGGTCTGATTCTGGCGTTGATGGCGCGTCTCGTTTCTTAAAACGCTTGTGGAAACAAGTGCATACTTTAATGGAACAAGGCAGCATTCCTAAGCAATTAGATGTAGCAAAACTGAGCAGCGAGGAAAAAACCTTACGCCGCCAAGTGCATGAAGCGATTCAAAAAGTCAGCGATGACGTAGGCCGTCGTTACACCTTTAATACCGCAATTGCCGCTTGTATGGAATTGTTAAACAACATCGGTAAAGCCAGCGATTCGCCAATGATGCGTGCAGTGATTAAAGAAGGTTTAGAAGCGACGGTGTTGATGTTGTCGCCGGTTGTGCCACACATTACACAGCGTTTATGGGAAGTGTTAGGCCATGACAGCATTATCGTTGATGAAGGCTGGCCTACTATCGATCAAACAGCATTAAGTCGCGATGAACTGGAATTAGTGGTGCAAGTAAACGGTAAATTACGCGCACATATCACCGTGCCTGTCGATGCAGATAAAGCCAGCATTGAACAAACCGCTTTAGCCGATGAAAACGTGCAACGCTTTACCGAAGGCAAATCGATTAAAAAAGTCGTGGTTGTGCCTAAGAAACTGGTTAACGTGGTGGTGGCATGAGCCGTTTAACACTGCTTTGCTTGCTAGCACTGAGCCTGCTGCTGAACGGCTGCGGGTTTCACCTGCGCGGTTCAGTGGGCTATCCAGCACAGTCGATTTATATCAAAGAAAACGGCGCAGCACGGATGGCGATGGAAATCGGTCGCAATCTGCAAGATGCAGGGGTAACGATTCCTGAAAAAGCTCAGGAAGCCGACTTAGTGCTGCATTTAACCGATGAAGTGATTGATCGGCGCGTGCTGTCTGTATCCGCGATTACCGGCAAGCTAGAAGAAGTCGAGTTAAATTACCGCATTAGCTTAGCGATTGACCGTCCTGATGGCAGTCCGTTGATTGCGCCGCAAACGATTAGTTTATTGCGTGATTACAGTTTCGAGGAAACGGCTGTGTTAGCAAAAGGTGAGGAGGAGTTAGTGTTACGGGAGGAGTTATTCCGTGATGCCTTAGCTCAAATCACACGCCGTTTGCAGATGGTGCAAGTGCCGCCTAAAGCTGAATCAGAAGCAGCAGAAACGACAGAGGCAGACACAACGGAAACTGATGCAGAGCCAACACCAGAAACCGACAGTGTGACCGAAGAAAAGGAAAATGCTGAGGCACTGTAGTTGTGTGCCTTTGCTTGTGGTGGAATACGGCTTGCGCCTATTCCACCCTACGCCTATCAAACAACAATAAATCTACGCTTCTAAACCTAATTCAGCGATCAATTCATCTAAAGCTTGCACGCTTGTTTTAGCTTCTTGTTTAATCTCTAAAACAAAAGCGGCTTCAGACTTACTGATATGCCCATCTTCTAAAATCGCTTTGCGTAAAACATCCACTTCTTTTTGACTGACATGACCATCACCTAAAATAGCTGCTTTTGCAACAGAACGCCAATCTGCCATCGCAATAACTCCTTAATGTGTTGTAAATCAGTAATATAAGATGTACTTTATGTGTTACGAGAAATTTGATTGTAAGGTTATTTTTGATACAAAGCAACTTTGCTCATAAGGTGTTGTTACAATATGGTTAACAGTATTAATAAAAACAACTATTTTTAGTTTAATAAAATTTTTCTTTTCCATTTCTTTAGTTTAAAAAACGCTAAATTTTAACAACTATAAACAAACGACTTACCCTTGAAATAAGCGTTAGTTTGCCACAGCATTTCCTCAAATCTACCCAACGCTGATAAATCAAAACTATATTTTCGCGTAGGGCGGATAAGGCGGCAGCCGTCATCCGCCGCAAAATCCTAGCCCTGTCGGATGACGGCTATCGCCTTATCCGACCTATAAGATGCTTGATTTCTCAAAAGCAAACCCTTTACGCTGTACACTGGTGTGACTACTCTTTACTGATAGGTGTTTCATGAGTGCTGTTTTATCTGAATTACCCGCTGAGATTGAATTGAGACCCATGCAAGAGGCTGATTTGCCGATGGTCTTTACCATTGAACAATTGGCTTACACACACCCTTGGAACTTGCGCATTTTGCAAGATTGTTTACGGGTGGGCTATAAAGCATGGGTGTTATTACGCGAGGCAGAGGTGATCGGCTATGGTTTTTTATCCGTTGCAGCCGGTGAAGCCCATGTGTTAAACATTTGCATCGACCCGCAATATCACGGTCAAGGTTATGGCCACCGTTTGCTAAACCATTTATTGTCATTAGCACGAAACAACGGTGCAGACACTGTATTTTTAGAAGTGCGTCCCTCTAATACGACAGCAATACAGCTTTATAACCGTTTAGGCTTTAACCAAGTGGGTTTGCGTAAGAATTATTATCCGCATGCTGATGGGCGTGAAGATGCGCTGATTTTTGCATTGACTTTGTTTTAACACTTAGCCAGTGATCTCAAATTGGCTAAAGTGAGATGCGGGCACTGTTTCACAGCTCACATCGGTGACTTGTGCCATGTTAGGGCCTTGGTGTAACCAGCGTTGAAAACTTGCCAATGCTTCGGCATCACCACAAGCCAGTGTTTCTACACGACCATCGGGCAAATTGCGCACCCAGCCCGTTAAGCCCAATTGCTGTGCTTGCTTTTGGGTATAGTAGCGGAAAGACACGCCTTGTACGCGTCCACTAATAAAACAATGAATCGCTTGATTCATATCAATTGCCCCCATGTTAGCGTTTAAATCCGCACAAATGACTTATGCTTGTGTAGAATTAACATACGTGTATTTACGATTGGCATCAAGCAGGTCACTATTCATGTTTGATGTTAAATTTGTATATAGATAAAAATAATAAATGCTGCAATTAGCTCCCCTACGCTGTTTTTAACTTCATCTCTGCTGAATAGGGAATTTCTCATGCAAGCCGCTCATTGGCAAGATGCATTGCTGCTCCGTTTAAGTCGCATGCATTTGTCTCGTTATCCATTATTTTTATCATGGCAACCCACTGTTTTTGCTTTAGATGGGCAACACACCCGCGAGGTGATGGCGCAGGTTAAAGCGGGCGATATTTTAATTCGCTTATTAGATAGCAGTGCAGGACATCGTTTGTTACCGGGTACATTTAACGATATGGGTTTTTATGCCGGTGCAGTCACGGAACAGCATTTACGGCAAGTGGCTAAAATTGAATATACTCATCCTTATCCATTAGGTGAGCAAATGGTGTTCACTAGCCAAGATGAGCAAGCGGTGTTAATGGATTTAATCGATTTTTGCCGCTGTGATGGTTTAGCCATTTTGCGTTTCCCGCAAACTTTATCATTGCAACCCGGTGCTAAACCGCCAGAGGGTTTGTTGAATTACCTCGCTGATCCGACGCAATGCTTACAATTTGAAACACCTGCCCCTAGCAAAAAAGATAAGAAAAAAGCAGATGCAGATGAGGAGGCTATAGAACCTGCGGTAACACCAGAGTTAGATGCAGCGACTTTAGGTTTAATCAAAGCTGAACGTGATTTAGTGCAATTCTTACGTCAAGGCAAAAGTGTACCTTTTGCTAAAGTGTTACCGGTGTTATTCCGCTTAGCTGTACGCCAGTTAAATCCAACACATCAATTTGATTTAGGCATCGAAACCACGCCGTTAATGCATAGCAGTCGTGTGGTGTATGAAATTATAAAAAGTCTGTGTTGGAATTACGGTATTGTGCCAGTGGATACCAAAGTTGTCTTGAAAAATTACCGCACAATTACGCCAGATATGTTTATTGATGCCGATTTAGAAGAAATCTGGAAAAAAGTCGGTTAAAATAGCGTTATTAACGGTGTCTTTCGTTATTTTTCTTACGCATCTTGCGTTAAAAAAAAACCAGTAAAAGTGACTGTTTTAACGGCTTTTACTGGTTTTTTTATGAAATAGTTAGGATAACGCGGCCTTTTTCTCATCTTTAAAGTGCTTTCTCTTTGGGAAAGCGTTTTGGTGAGGACTATTCAACATCCTATGTCGGATGACGGCTAACGCCTTATCCGACCTACAAAGCTTGCTGAACTTACAATTCAGCCTTAAAACACCACCAGAGGCATATTGACCTAACTAATGGTCAAACGACACAGGCTTTTTTAAATACGCTGTGAGCCGAGTGACTGTCGTTGTGACGCTTTGCAGCACGACATAACGAGGAAAATGCTAATGATGCAACTCTTACCCATTGATGAATCATTTGTCTTAGACTTTTTAGTCCGTTTGCTACAAACCCCTAGTCCTGCCGGTTATACCGACCGCGCCGTGCATTTAGTGTGCGATGAATTGGATCGCCTGCGCATTCCCTATGAGTTAACGCGCCGTGGTGCTATCCGTGCCACACTAAAAGGTCATCAACAAAGCCCTGACCGCGCCATTGTTGCCCACGTTGATACTTTAGGTGCCATGATCAAAGCCTTTAAACCCAATGGGCGCTTGGAAGTAGTGCCGATTGGACACTGGAATGCGCGTTTTGCTGAAGGGGCGCGGGTCACTATTTTTACTGATTTAGGTGCACACCGTGGCTCTATTTTGCCACTAAAAGCCTCTGGTCATACCTTTGGCCCTGAAATCGATACGCAACCTGTTTCATGGCAAAATGTTGAAGTCAGGGTCGATGCCAAGGTACACCGAGAAAAAGATTTAATCCGCATGGGTTTTAATGTCGGTGACTTTATCGCTATCGATACGATGGTCGAAGTGAGCGAAAACGGCTATATCAACTCACGCCATTTAGATGATAAAGCAGGCGTTGCGGTATTAATTGGCTTAGCGAAAGCAGTGGTCGATTCTAAAGTTGAGTTACCCGTGGACTGCCATTTGATGCTCACCATTTCTGAAGAAGTCGGCGCAGGAGCTTCCGCGGTAATGCACCCAGATGTGGCAGAAATGATCGCCATTGATAACGGCACGACCGCACCGGGGCAGAACTCTAGCGAATTCGGAGTAACGTTCGCGATGGGGGATATGACAGGGCCATTTGATTACCACTTAACCCGCCGCCTAATCGAGCTGTGTAAAGAATTTAGCATTCCTTTTCAGCGCGATATTTTCCGTTTTTACCGCTCAGACATTGCGACTGCATTAGAAGCAGGCTATGACGTGCGCAGTGCCTTATTATGCTTTGGTGTGGATGGTTCACACGGTTACGAGCGCGTGCACTGGCATGCTTTAGAATCACTGATTAATGTGCTCAGCATTTATGTGCAAAGTCCATTGCTGTTCTCTCGGGATCGCTACGACATGGGGCCACGTGCAGGTTTCCCAATGTTGCCGCCCAGTTAATTGGCGAATACATTTTTCTGCCAATACACAACTAATAATTAATCGCCGCGCATAACACTCTCTGCCGATACACTTTGTTTGTATCGGCGAATCAACACCCGAAAAGCCCTTGTTTACAAGGAAATCTCTATCTTTTACCGCCTTAAACTTATTTTTGCTCATAAAATAACGGCATAAGAATTGATTAGCGCACTTGAATCCTTGATAATTGTAAAGAATTGACCGCCGCTATGAAAACACGTATGAAAAAATTACTGCTTGCCTTAGGGCTACTGTTCGCACCCATGCTGGTGCAAGCCAATTTATTACCTATATTGCCAACCGTGAAAACTGTAACGGATTACCCTTCACAATACGTTGTGCAAGGCGGAGAGCAATGGGAGACCGTGTTATCTTACTTTGTGCTTGAACCCCAAAAAGTTTTATACAGTTGGGGCGATGAAGTGCCAGAGTTGCGAGCAGGTGATGTGATCAGCATGCTGCAACAATCAGGGCAAATGTTGCTACAGATTAAACAAGGCCGCACCGTGAAATTACAACCGCGTATTCGTGTGGTTGAAGAATCACGGGAAAAACCGGTCATTCCTGTCGAAACCATTCAACAGTTTTTAAACCGACCTGCATTGATAACCGATGAAGAACAGGAAGAAGCAGGTTATGTGGTGGCAAACTCGAGTAAAAAGTTGTTAGCCAGCGTTGGCGATGAGTTATATATTCGCGGTTTAAACATCGGCGTTCATGATAAAGAATTTATGCTAGTGCGACCCGGCCAAGCGTTTACCAGCATGGACGGCACCGAAACTTATGCCCATGAAGCCATTTATTTAGGTGATGCCGAATTGGTCGCGTGGAGTGACGATGTAGTCACCTTAAAGCTGACCAGCGTCAACCGTGAAATCTTGACTGGCGATTTAGTCTTACCCTTAGAAGAACAGCTTTTCAGAGAAAACTTTGAGCCAAAAGCGCCTGATGTTTCAGTTCTCGGCGATGATACACAAATTGTTGCTGTCGTAGACGGCGTGACACAAATCGGTCAATATCAAGTTGTGGTAGTGAACCGTGGCGACACAGATGGCTTAGAAGTTGGTCATGTGTTGGCTGTCATGCAACGCGGTGGCGAAGTTATTGATCGCAATCGCGGTAACAATGATGTTGTGACTTTACCTGACCAACAAGCAGGCACTTTATTAGTGTTTCGGGTTTTCGATACCGTCAGTTATGCACTGGTGATGAGAGCCTTACACTCGATTAAATTATTTGATGCTGTTACCGTCCCTTGAGTTCAACGCCGCTGCTTGAAGATATTGAATACTGGCTTGCGCTCGCCCGCACGCCAGCCGTTGGCCCGATTACGTTTACACGGTTGCTGTCACACTTTGGCACACCCAAAGCCGTGTTCCATGCCTCGCCCAGCGAATGGGCAGCTTTACGCTTAAAAGCGGAGGCCGTCGCCTGTTTGCAAGCCCCTGATTGGGCAAAAGTTGAAACTGACTTGGCATGGTCAACAGGTGAAGCGAATCACATCATCACCCTTGCCCATGCTGACTATCCCGCCCAATTACGTGCCATCCATGACCCACCGCCACTGTTATTTGTTCACGGTGATCCCAGTTTGCTTAACCGACCACAAATTGCCATGGTCGGCACCCGCAACCCCAGTCGCCAAGGTGAAGACATCGCGCGCGAGTTTGCGGCAAATTTGGCAGAAGCGGGTTTTGTTATCACCAGTGGTATGGCCTTGGGTATTGATGCAGCAGGGCATCAAGGTGCGTTAAGCGTTTCTGGTTACACCACCGCCGTGACTGGCACCGGCTTAGATCGCGTCTATCCGGCACAGCATCGAGAATTAGCACACCACATCGCAGAACGCGGTGCATTGGTATCTGAATTTGTACTCGGCACACCTTCGCGTGCTTCTAATTTTCCACGCCGCAACCGCATTATCAGCGGCTTGAGTTTAGGCGTGTTAATTGTTGAAGCGGCGATTCGCAGTGGTTCCCTAATCACTGCCCGTCTCGCTTCTGAACAAGGGCGCGAAGTGTTTGCCATCCCCGGTTCCATACATAACCCCCTCGCACGAGGGTGTCATGCCTTAATTAAAGAAGGAGCAAAATTAGTCGAAACGGCCAGTGACATTATTGAAGAATTATTGGCGCATTTGCCGACTCACCCGATTGCGCTGGATACCCCCACAAAGGCCCCCAGTGACACGCAATCTTGGCAAAGCGTCCCGCAGGAGGAATTAGACCCTGATTATGCCCGATTGTTAGACTATTTAAGCAGCGGCCCCGCTGCGATTGACAATCTGGTTGAACTCAGTGGATTGACGGCTGAAGCGGTTTCCTCCATGCTGTTAATACTTGAACTGCGTGGTTTAGTGGCTGCACAATCGGGCGGCTTATACACGCGAATCCGTTAAGGGGGTTCCCAGTGAAAGAAAACATCCTAGATGTTTTGATGTATCTTTTTGAAAATTATATGGATGATGACGACCAACTGAGTTTTGATCAGGAGTCGTTAAAAATCGAATTGTTGGCAGCAGGCTTTCCAAGCGGTGAAATTAGCAAAGCTTTTGACTGGTTAGAAGGGCTGGCTGAACAACAATTAGTCGCTGAAACAAGCACGCACAAAAAATTATCCACCCGCGTTTATCTAGCCGAAGAATGCGAAAAATTAGACGTAGAATGCCGTGGCTTTTTGCTGTTTTTAGAGCAAGTCGGCGTATTGGATACGCTGGGTCGCGAGTTAGTCATTGATCGCGTGATGGCATTAGATATTGACGAATTCAGTTTAGAACAACTGAAGTGGGTAATTTTAATGGTGTTATTCAACCAACCGGGTCAAGAAGCCGCCTTTGCGTGGATGGAAGACCTCGTTTATGACGAAATGGTTGGTCACTTGCATTAAGCAGCGCGTCCTTTAAACTAACGAACCCACTACGGTCAAAATATGCCGTATTGCCCTCTCATCTGCTCGCCACGAGCAGGTGAGATCACCGCCGCTTTTGCGGGGAACAGCCGCGCTAAACGACGCTTTGCCAACCTCAACCTGAAAGTTTATCTGTTGTGAGTAAAAATCTCGTTGTTGTCGAATCGCCTGCTAAGGCTAAAACGATTAAAAAATATTTAGGTAAAGACTTTGAAGTGCTTGCCTCGTATGGTCATGTGCGGGATTTACTGCCCAAAACCGGTGCGGTAGACCCTGATAACGACTTTGCCATGCGTTACCAACTGATTGAAAAAAATCAGAAACACGTCGAAGCCATTAGCAAGCTGATGCAAAACGCGCAAGCGTTATATTTAGCCACTGACCCTGACCGCGAAGGTGAAGCAATTTCGTGGCATTTATACGAATTACTGCAAGAGCGCGGTTTGTTGGAACAAAAACCTGTGTATCGGGTGGTGTTTCATGAAATCACGCAACGTGCAATTCAAGAAGCTGTGGCCAATCCACGCGAGTTGGCGATGGATTTGGTTAACGCGCAACAAGCTCGCCGTGCGTTAGATTACTTAGTCGGTTTCAATTTATCACCGTTGTTATGGCGCAAGATTCGTCGCGGCTTATCCGCCGGACGGGTGCAAAGTCCGGCTTTGCGCTTGATCGTTGAACGCGAACAAGAAATCGAAAAATTTGAGCCTAAAGAATATTGGACGATTGAAGCCGATAATAAAAAAGGCCGCCAAACCTTTATGGCGAAATTGCAGCGTTATTTAGGCGAAAAAATCACCCAATTCAGCATCGATAACGAAGCGCAAGCTACCGAAGCTCGCGACAGTTTGCTGAAATTAGCTGATGGCAAATTAAAAGTAGTAAAAGTCGAGCGCAAACAGCGCCGCCGCCAACCGACTGCACCATTTATCACTTCGACTTTGCAACAGGAAGCCTCACGCAAATTAGGCTTTACCACCCGCAAAACCATGCAAATTGCCCAGCAATTGTATGAAGGTATCGACACCGGCAATGGTGCGGCAGGTTTAATTACTTATATGCGTACTGACTCGGTGAATTTAGCCGAGGAAGCGGTGAGCGAAATCCGCGAAGTGATTCAAGAGCGCTATGGCGCGGACAGTTTGCCGAAAACCCCACCCGAATATAAAACCAAATCGAAAAACGCGCAGGAAGCCCACGAGGCGATCCGCCCAACCTCTGCCCGTTGTCTACCAGAAGCAATTGCCCGTTTTTTAACAGCGGATCAAAACAAGCTCTACAGCTTGATTTGGAAACGTACCATTGCTTGCCAAATGATTCACGCGACCTTAAACACGGTGGCGGTGGATTTAGCTTGCGGTAGCGAGGACAACCTGTTCCGCGCTAACGGCTCGATGGTGGTCAGCCCCGGTTTTATGCAGGTTTATCAAGAAGATGTAGACGATAAATCTGCTGAAGATGAAAACGGCAATAAAATGTTGCCGGAGATGAAAGAAGGCGATTTAATTGACTTAAAAGGCATTCGTGCCGAGCAACATTTCACCGAGCCGCCACCGCGCTTTACTGAAGCCAGCTTAGTGAAAAGCTTGGAAGAATTCGGCATTGGGCGCCCTTCGACTTACGCCACCATTATCTCCACGCTGCAACAGCGGGATTATGTGGTTTTAGAGAAAAAACGCTTTACGCCGACCGATGTCGGACGCATCGTCAACAAGTTCTTAACTGAGCATTTCACCCAATACGTTGATTACAGCTTTACCGCTAATTTAGAAGATCAATTAGATGCGGTGTCACGCGGTGAAGAACAATGGGTTCCTTTACTGCATCGCTTCTGGGGCGAGTTTAAAAGCTTGCTCGATACTAAAGCGGAAACCGTGCAACGCAAGGATGTGGTGCAAGAGGCCATTGACGAAAAATGTCCTAAATGTAACAGCGAGTTAGTGAAACGCTTAGGTCGTAATGGTTCTTTCGTCGGTTGTAGTGCTTATCCTGAATGCGATTACACCCGCAACGTAGACGACGATGGCAGCAACCCACGCCCTGAACCAGCGGAAGCAGTAGTAGTCGAAGGCCGTAGCTGTCCTGAATGTGGCTCGCCGTTGCATGTGAAAAAAGCACGTTCTGGTAGCCAGTTTATCGGCTGTTCGACGTATCCTAAGTGCAAGCACACCGAATCGATGCCAGAAGACAATACCGGTGTCACTTGTCCTGAATGCGAAAAAGGCACGCTAGTACGCAAAAAATCGCGTTTCGGCACTTTCTTTTATGCTTGCTCGAATTACCCAAGCTGCAAATACGCGGTGTCTAACCCACCGATTAAAGAAGCCTGCCCACAGTGTCAATGGCCTATTTTAACGGTGAAAACCACTAAGCGTCGTGGCACAGAAAAAGTCTGCCCACAGAAAAGCTGTGGTTACAGCACACCTGCACCTGAATTAGCCCCACCGCCAACGGTTACGGAGTAAGCGATGGTACGGGGTTGGCCTGTACGCGCCGCCGCTTTGTGTTTACAACAAGGCGGCGTAATCGCTTATCCCACCGAAGCGGTGTATGGCTTAGGCTGCGACCCTGACAATATCGCCGCGTTACAGCGTTTACTACAGCTAAAACAGCGTCCGTGGCAAAAAGGTTTAATCTTACTCGCGGCAGATATGGCGCAACTCGCGCCCTACATCCTCCCTCTTTCCCCTGAACAACACGCCATCGTCAGCGCAACATGGCCCGGCCCTGTGACATGGTTATTACCTGCCCGCCCAGAGGTTAGCCCTTGGCTACGCGGTGATTCAGAGAATATCGCTGTGCGCGTCACTGCTCACGCACAAAGTGCCGCCCTAGCGCGTCAATTTGGCAAACCGTTAGTATCTACCAGTGCCAACCGTTCACAACAAGAGCCTGCTAAAACTGCGCAACAGGTGCGCCGTAGTTTTGGCAATACACTGGATTTTGTGCTGCATGGTGCGTTGGGGGGACGGAATAGGCCGAGTGAAATTAGGGATTTGGGGAGTGGAATGGTTGTTCGGGGATAAGAGTAGTTGGTTTCTCGTTCCCATACGCCGTGTCACTACCATTAAGTTAAGGTAACAAGATGTCGGTCGAGTAGCCCCAAGGAACTTCCCCTTGAGGCTCTCACAGAACCGAACGTGAAGCTCTCACTTCATTCGGCTCTTCTCATTCAACCATTGGAAAAAAAAAGATTTACCCGAGAGCAAACCAACTTGGATAGCGACAGCGAAAAGCAGCAACTCTCCGCGCTGCCTGAGCATAGGTTTTCAATGTTTTGTACTTCCGCTTCGCCCATCGGGTGAGCTTTTGCTCAAAATGGAAGAG
>QKBZ01000021.1 GCA_003245895.1 Beggiatoa sp. | reverse complement strand
TTTTTTTGAACCTGAATGGTTAGAATTGACTGAAAAAACGCTGAATTTACACACACCGCTTGCCCATCCCCTGCGTGTGCTGCACTTATCCGACTTACACGCTTCTAATGTCGTTTCCCTAGACTATTTAGAGCGTGCTATTCAGCGCAGCTTAACGCTAAAACCTGACCTCATTTGCTTAACCGGCGATTACATCACCACTGCCATCGATAACTTTGCGCGTTATCAAAGCATTCTAAAACAGCTTAGTGATTACGCGCCGACGGTGGCTTGTTTGGGCAATCATGATGGTGGGGATTGGCTGGCAGGTCATGGCGGCTATAACAGCAGCGCAGAAGTATTGGTCTTGCTGCAAGCCAGTGGCGTGCAATGCTTACAAAATACCGGACAGCAGTTTCAACTCGGCACACAAGCACTGTATATCATCGGCTTTAACGATATTTGGAATGAGCACGCAGACTGGGAGGCAGTCTTTAAAGCAGCACCGACAGAACAACCTATTTTAGTGTTATTACACAATCCTGACGGGCGGGGCTTTGTAGAACCGTTTGCATGGGATGTTATGTTATCGGGACATACTCACGGCGGACAACTGGTAGTGCCGTTTTTGGATTACGCACCGTTTGCGCCGGTTGTGGATAAATATTCAGTTTCTGGCTTAAAACAGGATGAAAAAGGGCGTTATTTACACATCACACGCGGCTTAGGCAATTTGCATGGTTTGCGGTTTAATTGTCGCCCTGAAGCTAGTTTGTTGCGGTTGGTGTGAGTGTTATTGTCTAAATCAGAATTCGTTGTAGGGTGTGCGAAATCCCACGCGGTACATAGCTTGATAATCACTTGTCGTTACAGTGGGATTTTGCCCACCGCATCCCGTTCGGTGGGCAAAACGCCGATTAAAGTCGAAGACAAAACCAGTCTCTCGGCGGCGTTTCGCACACCCTACCCTCACTCCGAACGCACATAAATAGTTTGTTTCAACAAACGAAACCGCGTCGTCAACTTAAATAAATTCTCCGAATGCCCGACAAACAAATGCCCGCGATCTGCTAGCAAATTAGCAAAACGGTCAAATAACACCGTCTGCGTTTGTTTATCAAAATAAATGATCACATTGCGGCAAAAAATAATATCTAAGGGGCCGCGCATTGGCCAACTGTGAATCAGATTTAACTGCTTAAACACCACCATTTTTTGCAACTCCGGCGAAATATGCACCTTGCCGGATTGCCCACCCATGCCGCGCTTAAACCAACGGTGCATGCGTTCTTTACTCATGCCCACCACACGCTCTGCTGGATAAATCCCCGCCTTGGCGCGTTCTAACACCGCAGAATCTAAGTCAGTGGCTAAAATTTTAATATCCCAATCCTCTGGCATATTCTCTTTCACTACCATAGCAATGGAATACGGTTCCTCGCCTGAAGCACAACCGGCTGACCAAATGCGAATACGTCTACTGTGGGCATTGTGCTCTTTTAAAAACGGCAATAATTCTTGTGTTAAATAATCAAAATGATGCGGCTCACGGAAAAATGCAGTTAAATTTGTGGTCATCGCATTGATAAATTGCATTAATTCATCGCCGCAATCTTGCTTTAATAAGCGATAATAACTGGCGAAACTATCCAGTTTTAACACCCGTAATCGACGCGATAAGCGACTATAAAGCATCTCTTGTTTATGATCAGACAAGCTAATGCCAGTATGTTCATTGACCAGCTTTCTAAGCTGTTCAAAATCTTCACGGGTATAATGAAATTCGCGCTGTGACACGTTTGCTTCCATGAGTCAACATCTGTAAAAAGACGCAAAAAACATCGCTAAGATGTTTTTAACCAGTTCAAAAAAGTCTGTGCAGAAGATTAAGCATACCCTTTAAATAAGAGGCTATTATTAATTATCGTTGTTTTAGTCTGCTAAGCCGCATCATGCAGTAATGCACAATCTTATGTTGTTAGCGTAGCATTTTGCACACATCATTATTTTTTTTAAGCGAACATTAACATCGCGTTTTAATTGAAATACAGTATACTGTCTAGTATAACGGCAAAGATGTTGCTTTATAGGTGATAATGATATGATGCGTGAGCGTTGTTTGCTGTTAGTACATTTTAAAGGCAAGCGAACAATGACAATAGAGTGATTTTAGCGTGTTGCAAATGCGCTGCATCGATTTTTTAACGTCAACAGTGCCTCAAAATGCTGTATTAACGATATAAACGCTTATGACTGCTACCACCAAGCTCAGCATTATCCTACCGTGTTTAAATGAAGCTGAGGGCTTAAAACGCTTACTGCCCACCTTATGCCAAGCCTACCCAGATGCAGAAATCATCCTTGTTGATGATGGTTCTACGGATGATTCTGTGTCAGTTGCGCAATCTTTCGGTGTCACAGTGGTGCAGCATGTGTATCGTAAAGGTAACGGTGCTGCGATTAAATCCGGTGCTCGCGCTGCACAAGGTGATATTTTAGTCTTTATGGATGCTGATGGGCAGCATCAAGCGCAAGATGTGCAACGTTTATTGGATAAATTAGCCACTGGTTATGACATGGTAGTCGGCGCACGCGACAGCCAATCACAAGCCAGTTTTGGACGCTGGGCTGCCAATAGTTTTTATAATCGCTTAGCCAGCATCATTGTTGGACATACTATTGAAGATTTAACGTCTGGCTTTCGTGCAGTGAAAGCAGCGTTATTTAAAGAATTTTTAGCCTTATTACCCAATAGTTTTTCATATCCAACGACCATTACAATGGCCTTTTTTCGTGCCGGTTACAGCGTGGGCTATGAACCTATCCGCGCCCCTAAACGCTTAGGTAAAAGTCATATTCGCCCGTTGCAAGATGGTTTGCGCTTTTTACTGATCATTTTTAAAATTGGAACGCTATACGCGCCCTTAAAGATATTTGGCCCATTAAGTTTAGGCTTTTTTGGTTTAGGTTTAACTTACTATGCCTATACATTTAGCACAGATGGTCGTTTTACTAACATGGGTGCTTTGTTATTTATTACCGCTGTTCTAATCTTTTTAATTGGCTTAGTTTCTGAGCAAATAACACAGCTTTTATACCAAAAGGATTAGTGTAGCTTATTGCTATTTATGCCCACATGTGCTGATTGATTAGCAATAATACAGGAAGTTGTGAGGATACCTGTGTCATAGGTGCTGTTTTAGCGAGGATGGCGCATCCTTTTCGCTACTAATAATAACGGTGAGTGATAGCCAGCACGACTCATCACATCATTATTGATAACACCTTGTTGAACGCTGAATCATGTTAAATTACTTGATCAATTTCACACGCTTTACGCGCAGATGGCATCGGCGATGTCTGTCATTATGGCTGATGTGTAATCTATTCCTAACAGCTTCATTAGGGCATGCCGCGCCATTAGTGGTATCGGCCTCCGTTGCCAAAGAGTATGAAGTTAAAGCAGTTTTCCTATATAACTTTGCTAACTTTGTGCAATGGCCTGAGGATACTTTCGCCCAGCCAGATACGCCTTTTTATATTTGCATTTATGGTCGAGACCCGTTTGAACGGCTTATTGATATAACGGTTCAAAATGAAACAGTACAAGAGCGCAAAATTGTAGTTCAGCGTCCACAAGCACTCAACGATATTGATAATTGCCAAATTCTATTTATTAGCAATTCTGAGCATGAAAACTTAAACACTATTTTTAATGCCGTTGCTGAAAAACCCATTCTGACCGTCAGCGACTTGTCTAACTTTGCAGAAACAGGTGGCATGATTCAATTTACCTTAAATAATAGCCGTGTTCGTTTATTAATTAACTTAGGCATCACCCGCGAACACCAATTAAATATGAGCGCAAACTTATTAAGAGTATCACAAGTGATCAATGATCATTGATTACACATTCTCTGCTGATTGCCCGTGCTGTTTTAACCACTCACCAAATAAGGGAATAAATAACTGGGTGTGCTCATTCAATAACCATTGACGCTTTAATAAACGCTGATGGTGTGCATCTAAATATTGTTCAATCGGTTTTTCTTGCGCGGCTAACAATAAAATATCCTGAATTAATAAATCCTGTGATTGCATCAACTGTCGAAAAAAACCATGACTTTGCTGCAACACCTGCATTTGCACCAAGGCAATATCTGGCCATTCCACTTGCGAGCGAGCTGCTTGATTCAAATGTTCAACCAATAAATGCCCCCACAATTGCACTAAAAAAGGATGTCCACCACTGTGTTTAACGATGTATTGCGCTAATTCATCGCTAAGCCATTCTGGTGAAAAAGCCATCACCGGTTGCTGCAACAAGCTTTGCGCTGTATCCATTGGTAAACGTTCTAAGAATAAAGGTCTAATCTTAGGCAAATGCGCAATCCATGCACTATCAACTAATTCTGTGACTGGGTGTTCTCCTGCCAATACTAAATGTACCGTATCAAGCTGCTGTATCATTTCCTGCAACAAGGCCAACCAACGTAAAAAGGCAATGCGCCCTTCAATAAAGGTTTGTCCTAAGTGCTCAAAATCGTCTAATAACAACACGATATGCGCTTCACTGCAACGATGATTGATATTTTCTAACCAACGTCGCATGGCTTGATAAGGGTTACGCTCAACCGGCAGTGGCGGCAAACTCAAACCATATTGCTGTTTCACGCGCAGGCGGGCTTGCTCGACTAAGTGTTGAAAATAGACTTCGGGTAATAATGCACGCTGACGGGGCGTTAAATCGATAAAAATAAATTCCTCTTTTAACAAAGAGGGCAGCATATTCAGAAAGGAGGTTTTACCACTGCGCGGCGGGCCAGATAACACAATGGCGGTTTTATGCTCGGGAAATAAGGGTAATAGAATTAAGCGCTGAGCTAAATCAACACGCCCACGGAACATCGCTTGATCCGTTTCTGGCAGCAAGGCTGAAAACGGGCGAAAAGGGTTAGGCAGCGCAACATGAGAGGCACGCTGTGACACACGATTTAACTTATTCAACCAGCGCAGAAACATAATGACCCCAGCTTGCGACTCGCAATGTCCCTTGGCTGCACTGCGAAGACAATGCCAGCAACGGCTAATACACTACTTTTCCAACTTGTAGGGTGGAATAGGCGTAAGCCGTATTCCACCATGCGGCTTATAGTCTGTTTTTAATCAGCTTTTTGCAGAATTTTATGGTGGAATACGCTGCGCTATTCCACCCTACAACAGCAAATTTAAGGCTTAATCCACTTAGCAACCGCTTGCGTCATTTCCGTTAAAATCTGTTCTACTGCCTGATTCGCCGCTTTCACACCACCAATGGCATCATCACTACTTGCAGGCACGATCACATCAAACTCTTGAATACCTAAAATCGTCTGCTGACGCATATTCAACAGTTGCGCCCGCACGCTTACATGCACTTGGCTCGGTTGGGTGAAGAACTCTTGACGCATCATCAGTAATTCAGTGTCTAGGCGTAAATCGCCCGTGATAGGTGAAATTGATTCCGACAATACGGAATTAAACTGTCCACTGCCTTCTAAGTAACGCACTAACAACGGCAATAATAAGTCCGCTGGTGATTCTATCCAACGGCTATCCCGATACATTTGCAACTCATAAGGCGTAGATGAATAATATTGCGCATTAGAATCAAAGCCCGCTGCTGCCAACGGTTTTGCCACTAAAATGCTAGGGCCATCAAAATTCACTTTTGGGCTAGGTAGCTCTGTTGGCTGCAACACATAATGCGTCGGTGGTGCTTTTTCTTTCCCAACAAAACCGCAGCTTGATAACAACACTACGCTGCCAATCGCTAACCAACGCTGATATTGATTCATCACTTATTCTCCAGGGCCGGGAGGCGGACGCTGCCGTCCGAAAATCAGCATATCAGGCTGACGTTTCAACTCGCGGCTAAATTCATTAAACGAACGGGTTAATCCCTGTAAATCTTTTAAAAGCAAAGAAATTTGCGGTGCCATGTCTCGGGTAATGCGCGAAATATCGGCGTTTAAACTGGTTGCCGCATTAGCGACCGCCGTTGTTGTTTGCTTAATATCACGTTGTGATTGCTCAACCACATGATTCACACCGTCAGAAGTGCGCGTGATGCTATCTGCCGTGCGGGTAAATGAGACTAAACTGGTTTGAATTTGTCCCAATAACTCCGGCAAGGCAGCACTAATACGCTCACCGTGTTTCATGGTGATTTCAGTGCTTTGCACAATATTGTCAAAATGATCGCTTTGCCGCGCCACATTTTCGCTAATACGGCGAATGTTATTTAAGGTATCTGCTACCGCATGCTGATTTTCCTCAGACACTAACACCTGTGCTTCTTGCGCTAAGTCTTGTAAACCTGCTAATAAGTCTTGTGCCACTTGTGCTAAGCCAT
Organism: Beggiatoa sp.; assembly: GCA_003245895.1. Lineage (GTDB taxonomy): Bacteria > Pseudomonadota > Gammaproteobacteria > Beggiatoales > Beggiatoaceae > SZUA-411. Next base: position 355 of record QKBZ01000021.1, on the reverse strand, counting down.
CCGCGTTATCGACTAACTCAGACACGGCAGTGTCTAACCGAACAAAAAGCGAAGGTTTGCTTTTAATTTCAGGATATGGCGACGCATCAGGCAAAGGATCAGGACTAGAGCCACCATCTAACTCGATATAGGCCAGACCCGTTAAACCTTGCGAGGCCAAGGTTGCAGTTGCATCAGCGCGTAATGGCGTATGCTCTTCAATTTTCAGTAATAAACGTACTTCACCTGCACGATCAGGTACAAAGGAAATATCGCGCACAGTACCGACATCCACCCCTTGATACTTCACCTGTGCATTGACATTTAAGCCTGAAACCGACTCTTTAACATACACAATATAGGTGTTGTAGTTTTT
>QKBZ01000206.1 GCA_003245895.1 Beggiatoa sp. | reverse complement strand
AATATTCTAAAGAGCCTTTTGGTCTTTGTTGAGTATCCTCAATCCAAGGAATATTAAATAAAAATTCTCCCCAGTTAAAATATTGTTGTTGATTACCACTATAAGCCATATCTAACCCATTACGAATAACATGGATATAACGTAAGTTTGGAAAATAATCGCATAAATATTGTAAATACAAGTGTGAATTAGGTTCTTTCCAAGCCCAACCATGATAATTTTCTAACTGTACTTTAGGCGAAAATACAACGCTTTTGACATAAGTTTCGGGGTATTCTTGAGGAGAAGTAATGGCTAACTGTGTTTTATAATGTATTTGCCATGTTAGATAGTCTTTAGCGGCTTTTGAAAGTGTCAATAATGTTTGAGGACGCTCCTTAAATTGCCCTGTCATTATTTGTTCAAATAAAGCAAGTATTTGTTGAATTTCCTGTGTATTTTGTTTTCTATGTATTGCATGAAACCATTGCGGCCTTTTAAATAAAAAAGTAAACCATAGATTATCTAAAGATTCATTTAATAAATGTCCTGTATAAAAGCCAAGACGTTGTATAATATCTGCAATAACCCGTGTCCCACTGCCGCCTACACCTGCAATCACAACAGGTGATGATGCAGTCGAGGCTGTTTTTAATTGCACCATAATAATTTATTTTCCTTTAGATTAGATTAGCTTTGCCCCACTTCTTGCATAAAATCCCCGCAACCAATAATTGCCTAAGCCTAAGTCATCAGACATAATAGCCGCGTATTTGGCAGAATCGTGTCTCAGGAGTTAAAAGAGGGTAACCATGACCATGGGTAAAACCTATTATGACATGTTAGGGGTGAGTTCCTTAGCATCCGTCGATGAAATCAGACAAGCGGCGCAGCATAAGGCAACCGAAATTAATGCTGCGTTTAATGCCTTGAGTGATGAAGAAAAACGGCAAGCGCATCAAACCATTCAAGCGCAAGCTGATGAAATTAAACACGCCTTACAAATCTTGTCCAATCCTGAACAGCGACAAGCCTATGATGTGCAAATACAAGGTAGCAGTGGTCAATCTGAAGCAGATATTATTGAAATTGCTGAAGAAAAAGAACAGTTTGTGACCATTCCAGGCATTATCGCAATGGCGTTTGCGCTAGCCTTGTTATATTTCATTTTTGTGGGTGATGAATATTTGTCAGCCTTTATCGCTTTATTCTTATAACTCAGCAGATGAAAGACAGAACAGCATCAGTGCGCGTGCGCCACAAGAAACAGTAGCGCACACACCGACTGCTGAATTAAACGGCAGGCTGGTGATAAACGGGATGTGCGGTAATGCGCCAATCTTTGCCGATGGCTCGCACATCAGAGATTTCCAGTGGAATGTGTTGGCTTAAGCGTTCCAACTGCGGTAGATGAAACAAGCCTCGCGCTTGGTTGCCCATCAACATGGGAGCCATATAAATGATGATCTCATCTAACAAGCCCGCTCTTAGCATCGCACCGCTTAAGGTTGCGCCTGTTTCTAACAACAGTTCATTCACATGATACTCTGTCGCCAGAATCTCACACACCACGTTCAAATCTAACTCGCCATTAATCGAAGGCAATACCACCACTTTCGCGCCCACTTTTTCCAACATTTCTCGAATGGTTTCATTTAAAGAAATGGTGAAAATCAGTGTTTGCCCTGTTTGGCTAAAAATGCTGGCATCGGGTGGTGTACTTAAATAAGCATCAACGATTACGCGCAAAGGTTGACGAATGATTTTAGGTGCTGGCACATGTAACGGCAGTTCCTCAGGACGTACTGTCAACTTAGGATTATCCGATAACACTGTACCCGCGCCCGTCATCACGGCTGAACTACGCGCCCGCAAGCCTTGCACATCACGCCGCGCATCTTGCGTGGTAATCCATTGACTTTCGCCAGATGCCATCGCTGTGCGTCCGTCTAAACTCATAGCAAGCTTGCTGCGAATATAAGGCCGGTTATGACGCATGCGCTTAAAAAAGCCGATGTTTAACTGCTCGGTTTCTGCACTGAGAATACCGGTAGTTACCGCAATGCCTGCTTTCGTTAACTGCTCTATGCCCTTTTTAGCGACCAAGGGATTTGGATCAGTGTTAGACGCGACGACGCGCGTGATGCCTGCTTTAATCAAGGCATCGGTGCAAGGTGGTGTACGTCCATGATGACAACATGGCTCTAAGGTGACATAGCAAGTTGCGCCTTGAGCCTTATCCTTTGCCATTTGCAAGGCATGAATTTCAGCATGTGGCTCGCCTGCCACTTCGTGCCAACCTTCACCGACAATCTCACCATCACGCACGATCACGCAGCCTACACGCGGATTGGGATCAGTTGTCCACAAACCGCGTGCAGCGAGCTTTAACGCACGCGCCATATAATATTGGTCGTTATGCGCGTCGCTCATATTAGGCATAGACAGGGAAACGTGCACATAAAGCTTTAACGTCTTCACGCACGCGCGCTTTAACGCTCTCGTTAGTGAGGTCGTCTAAAATGTCACAAATCCAGTTAGCCACTTGTGTCACTTCTTCCGTTTTGAAGCCGCGTGTGGTTAAGGCTGGTGTACCTAAACGTAAACCACTGGTGACAAAAGGTGATTGTGGATCATTCGGTACTGCGTTTTTGTTCACAGTGATGTGTGCATCGCCTAAGGCCGCATCCGCATCTTTACCAGTAATGCCTTTGTCAATTAAGCTGATTAAGAACAAGTGGTTATCAGTACCATTTGATACTACTTGATAGCCGCGTGCGATCAACACTTGTGCCATTGCACGTGCATTGTCTAACACTTGTTGCTGATACGCTTTAAACTCTGGCTCCATCGCTTCTTTAAATGCAACCGCTTTTGCCGCGATGACGTGCATTAAAGGGCCACCTTGATTACCAGGGAATACCACAGAGTTTAATTTTTTCTCAATCTCTGGATTCGCTTTTGCCAGAATCAAACCACCGCGAGGGCCGCGCAAGGTTTTATGCGTAGTAGTAGTGGTGACATCTGCAATGTTAACAGGGCTAGGGTATAAACCCGCCGCCACTAAACCGGCGACGTGCGCCATGTCCGCTACTAAATACGCGCCCACTTGATCCGCGATTTCGCGCAAGCGTTGCCAATCAACCACACGAGAATAAGCACTAAAGCCACTCATGATCATTTTTGGCTTATGCTCTTTGGCTAAAGCTTCGACCTGTTCATAGTCGATTTCACCAGTGCTAGGGTTTAAACCATATTGCACCGCTTTGTAAATCTTGCCAGAAAAGTTAACCGATGCGCCGTGTGTTAAGTGACCACCTTCCGCTAAGCTCATGCCTAACACAGTTTCACCCGGTTGCATTAAAGCCATATAAGCTGCCGCATTGGCTTGAGAGCCAGAATGTGGTTGCACATTAGCGTAAGCTGCGCCAAATAAAGCTTTTGCCCGCTCAATCGCTAAACTTTCTGCCACATCAACAAACTCACAACCGCCATAGTAACGCTTGCCAGGGTAGCCTTCAGCGTATTTATTGGTCAGCACAGAACCTTGTGCTTGCAATACGCGCGGGCTGGTATAGTTTTCTGAGGCAATCAGTTCCAAGTGATCTTCTTGGCGTTGCTGCTCTTGCTGCATCGCTTGCCAAAGATCAGGATCAAAGTCGGCAATGTTCATTTCTTTTGCAAACATGGATAACCTATTTTGGTGTGAAATGATGAGGTGAAATAAACGCGTAATAATAGCACATTGCGCACTGGGCATACGAGATGGGATAAAAATTTTACCCCGCGTTTGCCTAGAGACAGCGGCTTAATCAGTGGCTTTAGGCGGATTAAGGTTTGTCAAACGCGCTGCTTTGTTACGCACTTTTTCTTGTAGTTTACGGAAATTTTCCGCCCGCAAACGGGCTAACTCCAAAGTAGTTTGATCTTGCACTAATTGTTGTGCCATCCACCATTGCTGGCTTTGGCGTTGACGCTGTTGCGCTTGTTTAAAAAATTGGCGTTGTGAACGGTTCATCAGACAGGATTCTCAACATTCATAAAAAGGAATAGATGCGCGTAAGGATTCGCTGAACGTGCTGTTTAACGGTCATCTAGTATCGTGACATGCAGACTGGTAGCATTGTCGAACACAGCAAAGGAGGCGCATTGTTAATGCAACATTATACGATAAAAACCATTTTGTTTACGGGCTTTGCCTTATTAGCCTTTGCAGGCAATTCTATTCTTTGTCGCTTAGCCCTAGGAGAGCAATCTATTGATGCCGGTAGTTTTACCTTAATTCGTTTACTGTCTGGCATTGTCATGTTATTCAGCATTGTGCAATTAAGTGCACCGGCAAGCCATAGTCAAAGCAAAGGCAGTTGGCAAGCAGCGGCAATGCTCTTTTTATATGCCATCAGTTTTTCTTATGCGTATTTATCCCTAGATACTGGCACTGGCGCGTTAATTTTATTCGGTGCCGTGCAAATCACCATGATTTTGGCTAGTTTATTTATGGGTTATAGACTGCATTATGCCGAATGGGTAGGCATGGGGCTGGCTTTCAGTGGCTTTGTGTATTTAGTGTTGCCCAATGTCACTACCCCTTCTTTCCTCGGTTTTGTGTTGATGGCGTTGGCTGGCGTGGCATGGGGATTTTATACCTTAAAAGGGCGTGGCTCTCGTAGCCCGTTACACGACACTGCTTATAATTTTCTACGCACCTTACCTTTTTTATTACCGTTATTGATTTGGGTCGTTGGCTGGCAAGCTCACTTATCCACCCAAGGCGTGTTACTTGCCATTACCTCAGGTGCAGTGACCTCTGGCGTGGGTTATGCCATTTGGTATGCCGCGTTAGGCGGTTTAACAGCAACACAAGCTGCCGTCTTGCAGTTATTAGTACCCGTCATTTCTGCTGTGGGCGGTGTGATTTTTTCCGGTGAAGCGATTTCACAGCGTTTAGTGATTGCTTCGGTATTAGTGCTGGGCGGTATTTTGACGGTTATTTTAGGGCGAGCGTGGTATAAATCGTCGTAAGGTATAGCTAACGCCGCTATAAAAAGAACATGAACTCAAAGGTAAACAACTAAGGCGAGATTCTCAAAACGGGGTGGGCAAAATGCAGCAGAGAAGTTTGCTTGTCTCTGACTTTCATCAGCGTTTTGCCCACCTTACGACGCTTAAATAACTCACGTTACGCAAAACGCTGATGTAGGGTGTGCGAAACGCCGCCGAGAAGCTTGGGTTGTTTCTGACCTTTATCGGCGTTTTGCCCACCGTGCGGAACTTGGTGGGCAAAATCCCACACCAACGACGACGGATTATCAAACGGCATACCCTGTGGGATTTCGCACACCCTACAACCCGTGCGTAAGGTGAGTTAAATAAATTTACCTGCTGTTGGATTCCAAGTATTTAGATTTTCTTGTTGTGCCGCTCGATTTAAGTCTGCATCACAAGAAATGAATATATCTGGTGATAGTGCTAGTGCAGAAGCTAACTGAAACGCATCACAGCCGCGCAAGGCATAAGCTTGAGCAAGCCTGCCTGCTTGTAAAATTAGTTTGTTATTGACTTCAGGTAAAACAATGTTTGCCCACTGAGCTTCAAACATATCAGTAATAGCGCTTTGTTCAAGTGATGTAATGCGCCGTGCTTTGTGGGCGCGAGTGAGGGTTGCATACATTTCTGCGTAGGTGACAGCAGAGGCCAGAAAGTCATTATCCCCTTTTTGTGCTTGGGCAATCAAAAACTCTTGTATGGCTTGAGTCCCTTCTTCAGCAATGAAATATTTTATCCATGCTGATGTATCAAGAAAAATACGCATGTTTAATCCCTATCTTCGATAACCATTTCAGATGCACAGGCACCTTCGCCACTCATTCGCACGGCGTTGAATGGCTGAAAAACAGGCGTTGCCATCGTCGTTGGTTTTTCTCGGCGCAAAATTATCACTTCAACCTGTTCCCCTTGTTGAAAAGGTAAGTGTCGTAAGTTTAATTGGCCTGTTTGGTCGATAATGGTTTCAATGCGGTGCGCGTACATTGGGATTACTCCAGCATGTTGAGTCTTGAAATTTAAAAATATTCAATGGGAGGCATAAGCGCAAGTTTATCAAGCAGGAAAATCCTTTTTCCATTTAAGCACCTTTTCATTGTCTGTTAATTCTTCAGCACATTTAAACAACTGTCCAAGTTTATTTTTTTCTTTGCAGAGTTTTAATAAGGTAAAAACAAGTTTGTCTCGGTCTTTATTATGATCTAAATCTCCTGAGTCTATATCTAACTCTAGGTAGAGTATTTTTAGTTCATCAACAGTGAAAACGGCTACAAAATCTTGTTGGATTTCTAAAATTTGGCGTAAGCTCAGTGACGCGGCTTTATTTTGTTTAACTGCTGCACGCCTATCCCATTTCTCCCCCGCTGAAACGCCTTTCAAAATCAAACCAGCATCCAACATCTTAAAACACTCCTGACATTGCACTGGTTGCCCTTCATCTGCTGCTTTTTTCAATTTTTTTACATCAAACATCCCTTGCTGTTTATTTTCACATTGGCAGGGAATCAAGGTTTTAAACTCCAAATCCTTAAACCGCCCATGAATCGTATCCATCTCATCCATCAACACAGTTGCCATGTCTCGGCAGTTATCGCCGACTAAGCGGATGCTGAGTTCTCGGCGGTCGCGGTCTTCGATGATTTCGGCGCGGGTGTTGTGGTGGTTGAGCACTGCGCCGTAGCGCCATGCGCGGCGGCGTTCGTCTTCAATCCAT